>JAKOND010000021.1 GCA_022702125.1 Burkholderiaceae bacterium | reverse complement strand
GTGCCCACGCTCGACGAGCTGGGGCTGAAGAATTTCGACGCCGTGCAGTGGTACGGCGTGGTCGGCCCGGCCGGCATGCCGGCCGAGGTGGTCCGCAAGCTCAATACCAGCCTGACCGCGGTGCTCAAGGCGCCCGACATGCGCGAGAAGCTCTCGGGCGAAGCGGTCGAGCCCCTGACGATGTCGCCCCAGGAATTCGGCGCCTATATCCAGAAGGACCTGGCCCGCTGGACCGCGCTGGCCAAGGCCCAGAACATCACCCTGGACTGACCCGGACCGGCCCCCTCCTCTCCGTCCTTCGTCCCGATTTCCCTCCAACCTTTCGAGAAAACGCATTCCATGGCACGCAACACCCGGGTCCAGGCCGACCACAACGCCCCGCCCGTCACCCAGATCCTGGCCGAGTTCGTGGCCGGGCACCCTTCGCGCGGCTGGAGCGACGCGGTCGACCGCGAAGCCCACCGCACCTTCCTGAACTGGCTGGGCTGCGCCGTGGGCGCGGCGCACCACGAGGCGGTGGAAGCCGCCCTGGCGGCGGTGCGGGTGCTCCAACCCTCGGCGCAGGCCACGGTGGCCGGCCGCGCCGAGAAGGTCGACATCGCCAGCGCCGCGCTGCTCAACGGCATCAGCTCGCACACCTTCGACTTCGACGACACCCACCTCAAGACCATCATCCACCCGGCCGGCCCGGTGGCCTCGGCCCTGCTGGCGCTGGCCGAGCACACCGGCGCCAGCGGCCGGCAGGTCATCGACGCGCTGGTCATCGGCATCGACGTGGCCTGCCGCATGGGCAACACCATCTACCCCGACCACTACGACCGCGGCTGGCACATCACCGGCACCACCGGCATGCTGGGCGCCGCGGCGGGATGCGCGCGCCTGCTGGGACTGGACGCGGACCGGACCCGCATGGCGCTGGGCATCGCCGCCTCGCAGCCCATCGGCCTGCGCGAGCAGTTCGGCACCATGACCAAGCCCTTCCACCCCGGCGGCGCGGCCCGCGCCGGCCTGATGGCGGCCCTGATGGCGCAGCACGGCTTCACCGCCAGCCCGCGCGCGCTGGAAGCCCCGCGCGGCTTCGCCCAGGTGGTGTCGCCCAAGACGAGCTGGAACGAAGTGACCGACGAACTCGGGGAGCGCTTCGAGATTTCCTTCAACAGCTACAAGCCCTTCGCCTGCGGCATCGTGATCCACCCCAGCATCGACGCCTGCGTGCAGCTGCGCCAGCAGGGCGTGCGCGCCGAGGACGTCGAGCGCCTCGAATTGCGGGTGCATTCGCTGGTGCTGGAGCTGACCGGCAAGAAGGAGCCGGCCGATGGATTGCAGGGCAAGTTCAGCGTCTACCACGGCTGCGCCGCCGGGCTCATCTTCGGGAAGGCCACCGAGGACGAGTACGCCGACGACATCGTCAACCGCGCCGACATGGTGGCGCTGCGCCGCAAGGTGGTCGCGACGGTGGACGACGGCATCGACGAAGCCAGCGCGGACGTGACCGCGGTGCTCGCCGACGGGCGGCGGGTGCATGTGTTCGTCGAGCACGCGATCGGCTCCCTGCAGCGCCCGATGAGCGACGCCGACCTGGAGGCCAAGTTCGGCGGCATGTCGGACGCCATCCTGGGCGCGGACCGGACCCGCCGGTTGCTGGACGCCTGCTGGGGCCTGGGCGACGCGGCCGACGTGCGCGCCCTGGCCGCGCTGGCGCGGCCCGCCTGATCCCCCGCCGACCGGAATCCGCTCAGGGCGCCGGCGGCGCCTCGAAGCCGGACAGCAGCCGGACCCGGCCGGCCTGCACGTGCCGCTCGGCCGCGACACGGGCCTTGCCCGGATTGGCGGCCACCATCGCATCGAAGATGGCGCGGTGCTCCACGTTGGACCGGCGCATGTTGCCGGGCGCATCGAAGTACCTGCGCCGCACCAGGTGCAGTTCCTTCACGTAGTCGTCGTAGGCCTGCCGGGCGCGCTGGTTGCCGGACAGCAGCAGGATCAGCTCATGGAACTGGAGGTTGAGCTCGTAGTAGAGCGTGCCGTCGCCGGCGTCGCAGGCCTGGTCCATGGCGCCGAGCAGTTGCTCGAACCGCTTGCGGTGCCCTTCGGCCAGGTGCTCGCAGGCGCGCTCGGCCGCGTAGCCGAACACCAGCGCCCGCAGCTCGTAGATCTCCAGCATCTCCCGCAGCGAGAGCTGGCGCACGAAAACGCCCTTGTTGGGCACGGCGGTGACGATGCCCAGGCCGGCCAGCACCTTGATCGCCTCGCGGATCGGTCCCCGGCTGGTGCCCATGCGCAGCGCCAGGGCGGCCTCGTTGAGACGCTCGCCCGGCATGAACTCGCCCGAATACACGAGCTTCTTGAGTTCGGCCGCGATGGTGTGCGACAGGCCGGGGCCGCGCGCGTTGGTGCCGGTGCTGGTGCTGGTGCTGGGTAGGGTCGCCATGGGCAAATCCTAACTGTCCGCGGAACCGTCCCGCCCGACCGGCTCATTCCACCTTGACGTTGGCGCTCTTGACCAGCCGGGTCCAGAACCTCCCGTCCTCGGCGAGGAAAGCGTCGAACTGTTCGGGCGACGGCGATACCGATACCTCGGTGCCGTCGCGCGCCAGCGCCGCCTTGACCTGCGGCTGCTGCATGGCGGCCAGGGTGGCGTCGTAGACCTTCTTCACGATCGGCGCCGGCGTGCCGGCCGGCAGGAACATGCCGTACCAGAACGCCAGGTCGTAGCCCGGCAGCCCGGCCTCCGCCATGCCCGGCAGGTTCGGCACCAGCGGCGAGCGGTCCCGGGTGCTGACGGCCAGCGCCCGCAGCTTGCCGCTGCCGGCCTGGGGCAGGACCGAGGGCGAGGTGCCGAAGGTCACCTGCGTGTCGCCTGCCATCACCGACTGGATGGCCAGGCTGCCGCCGCGGTAGGGAACGTGGGTCATCTCCGCGCCGGTCACCTGGCTGAACAACGCCGCGCCCAGGTGCGGGGCCGATCCGTTGCCCGAGGTGGAATAGTTGAGCTTGCCCGGATCCTTCCTGGCGGCGGCGATCAGTTCGGGCACCGTCCTGATGCCGGTCTCGGCATTCACCGCCAGCACCAGCGGCGAGGTGGTGATCTTGGTGACCGGCGTGAAATCCTTGGCCGCGTACCCCAGCCGGGGGTTGAGCGCCAGGTTGACCGACATGCTGCTCGGGCTCGCGATGAGCAGGGTGTAGCCGTCCGGCGCCGCCTTGGCCACGATGTCCGCGGCGATGCTGGAGCCGTTGCCGGGCTTGTTGTCGACCACGACCGGCTGGCCGATGGCCCGGGAGAACGCATCGCTCATGGCGCGCGCCACCAGGTCGGCCGCCCCTCCCGGCGCGAAACCGACGACCAGCCGGATCGGCTTGGCCGGGTAGGCCGCGCCGCCCTGGGCACGGGCCGGGCTCCCCGCCGCCGCCAGGCAGGCGACCGCGCAGGCCGCCAGGATGAAATCTCGCTTCTGCTTGCGCATGTCGTGTCTCCGTCTTTTTTCGTAGGGGGCGCGGGCCGCGGTCGCCGCCACGGGTGCGTCGGACGTCGGCCGGCGGCCGGTCGCTCAGTCGATCCGCAGCACGATCTTTCCGGCGTGGCCGCCCGACTCCATCAGCGCCTTCGCGTCGGGCAGCCGGGCAAGGGGCATCACCCGGTCGATCTGCGGCCGGATGCGGCCCGAGGCGAGGTGCGGCAGGACTTCGGCCACGAAGCGCGGCACGGCGGCCGCCCGCTGCGCGCGGGTGCGCAGCTTGTTCGACACCCCGAACAGCACCAGCCGCTTGGCATGCAGCGCCTCCAGGTCGATCTCGGCGCTGACGACGCCGTCCACGTAGCCCACGGTCGCCAGCCGCCCCTGGAATGCCAGGGCGCGGATGTTTTCGGCGAACACGGTGCCGCCCACCGCGTTGACCGCCAGGTCGGCGCCGTGCCGGTCGGTCGCCTCCATCACGCGCGCGGCGAAGTCCGGCGCCCGGGTCGGGATGCCCACGTCCAGTCCCAGGCCCCGCAGCAGCTCCAGCTTCTCGGCGGAGCCCGAGGTGCCGATCACTCTCGCGCCCAGCACCTTGCCCAGCTGGAGCGACGCCACGCCCACGCCCGACGACACGCCATTCACCAGCATCCACTCGCCCGGCTGCAGCCGGCCCTGGAGCACCAGCATGTCGAAGGCCACCAGGAAGGTCATGGGCACGCCGGCCGCCTGCTCGAAGTCCAGCGCATCGGGCACGGGCATGGCCTCGTCCGCCTCCATCAGCGCGTACTCGGAGAACGCGCCGGCGCAGCGGCCCATGACCCGGTCGCCCGGCAGGAAATATTCCACCTCGGAGCCCACCGCCACCACTTCGCCCGCGCCCTCCCCGCCGATGGCTTTCCAGCTGCCCGCCGTGCCGTGCAGCCCGTGCCCGATCACGAATTCGCCGCGGTTGAGCGACGCGGCGCGCATGCGCACCAGCAGCTGCCGGGCCGACGGCTCG
Source organism: Burkholderiaceae bacterium (assembly GCA_022702125.1). Taxonomy (GTDB): domain Bacteria; phylum Pseudomonadota; class Gammaproteobacteria; order Burkholderiales; family Burkholderiaceae_C; genus JAKOND01. The sequence goes on along the minus strand of JAKOND010000021.1, from coordinate 117,752 downwards.
GGGCGGGGAATGTCGCGCAGCTCCAGCACGGTGGTCGTGTCGGTCATCTGCATCCAGTAGGACTGCATGGGATCTCCTCGGTGGGTGGCGGTCCGTCTGTCTTCGTCCGCGCCGCCTCAGCGGCCGGTGAAGACCGGCCTGCGCTTCTGCATGAAGGCGTTGCGCCCTTCGGCGTAGTCGGCGCTCTCGAAGCAGCCTCGGATGAGCCGGCCGCACAGTTCCCGGTCCATCTCCGACGGAGGTTTCAGGATTTCGCGGGTGATGGCCTTGGCGGCGGCCATGGTCAGCGGCGCGTTCTCGGCGATGGCCCCGGTGTATTCGGCCAGCAGCGCTTCCAGGCCGTCGGGCGGGCAGACGCGCGAAACCAGGCCCACGCGGTGGGCTTCGGTTCCGTCGATGCGGCGGGCGGTGAAGAACAGGTCCTTGGCCACGCCGGGGCCGACCAGGTCGACCAGGTTCTTCATCGCCGAGGAGCGGTAGCCCAGGCCCAGGCGCGCGGCCGGGATCGCCAGCACCGAATCGGCGGTGGCGATCCGGATGTCGCAGCTGATGGCCACGTTCACGCCGCCGCCGATGCAGTAGCCACGGATGCAGGCCAGCGTCGGCTTGGGGAAATCGTGGATGCTCATCAGCGATTCCTCCGCCATCGCCTCGTAGCGCGCGACCGCCTCCTTCGCGGCCCGCATGTCCTCGAACTGCGAGATGTCCGCGCCCGACACGAAGGCCTTCTCGCCCGCGCCGGAGAACACCACCAGGCGCACCCGGTCGTCGTGCTGCGCCGCGCGCAGCAGCGGGGGCACCGCCTCCCACATGTCGACCGACAGCGCGTTGTGCCGCACCGGATTGTTGAAGCGGACATGCAGGGCGCCGCCGTCGAGCCAGGCCTGGACCCGCTCGGTGATCGAGGCGTAGGAAGGGAGGGTGTCGTCGATGCTCATCTCAATAGACTCCGGTGGCTTTCATGCGGCTCAGGTCCTCGGGCGCGAGGCCGAGTTCGGTCAGGATCTCCTCGGTGTGCTCGCCGCGCCGGGGGGCGGAGCGCACGATGGCGCTGGGCGTCCGCTCCAGCTGCACCGGCTGGCCCACCATGCGCTGCGGCCCGAGGCGGGCGGATACCACCTCCTTGACCATGCCCAGGTGCCGGATCTGCGGCTCCTCCAGCATCTCGCGCATGTCGCTGATCAGGCCGCAGGCCACCCCGCCGTCGTTAAACGCGCGGATCCAGTGCGCCCGGTCCTGCGCGGCCAGCCGCAGGTTGATTTCGGCGTTGAGCGCCTCGCGGTGGACCGAGCGCGAAGGCTTGTCGTGGAAGCGCGGATCGTCGATCCATTCCGGCGCGCCGAGGATGTTGCAGAAGCGTTCCCAGATCTTGGAGCCGAACACCGCGATGTTCATGTAGCCGTCGCGCGCCTTGTAGACGCCGGTGGGAATGCTGGTGGGATGGAAATTTCCCGCCTGGGCGCCGACCTCGCCGTCGATCAGGTATCGCGAGGTCTGGAAATCCATCATGTAGACCATGGATTCCAGCAGCGAGGTGTGCAGCCACTGGCCGCGCCCGGAATCCTCGCGCTCCAGCAGCGCCACCAGGATGCCCTGCGCCGCGAAGATGCCGGCGCACAGGTCGGCGATCGGGATGCCGACCCGCATCGGCCCGTCGCCCGGCTGGCCCGTGACCGACATCAGGCCGCCCATGCCCTGCGCGATCTGGTCGAAGCCCGGCCGCCCGGCCAGCGGGCCGGTCTGGCCGAAGCCCGAGATGCTGGCGTAGACCAGGCCGGGGTGGTCGGCCGCGAGGGACGCGTAGTCGATGCCGAGGCGGAACTTGACGTCCGGGCGGAAATTCTCGACCACCACGTCGGCCGTGGCGATGAGCCGCTTCAGGGTCTCGATGCCCTCGGGCTCCTTCAGGTTCAGGGTGATGGAGCGCTTGTTGCGGTGCGTGTACTGGTAGTCCGATCCGTCCTGGCCGCCCAGTGTGTCGTCGCCGCGCATGTGCTCGGGCATCTGGACCTGCACCACGTCCGCGCCCCAGTCGGCCAGTTGGCGACAGCAGGTCGGACCGGCGCGGACCTGGGTCAGGTCGATGACCCGGAAGCGCCGCAAGGCGGCGGATGCAGGCATATGGGGCATGGCTCGTTCCGCTTTCTGTGAACTTATTAATCCATAGTGTTTTCTTTCATTATCAAAGTGTCAACACTTTTGTCGATTTCCTGGATTGTTTCCCGCTACGGCCACCGATTGGCGAGCCGGCTTTCGTGAAATCCGGCGGCGGCTCCTGCCATGCACCGCATTCCGTTCAGGCCAGCCTGCCCCGGCTCTTGGGAAACCTTCGCACGCCGTCCGGCCTGACCCGATCGGAAACCTGCCGGCGTTCTTTCAAGCGCAGGTGCCGTTCCGGACGCCCTGCGCTACCGACGGCCATGCCGAGAACTTCAGCATCTTCCCGCAGCCGGGCGGAATCTGCCGCCCGGCGAACGCCCACCACAGGACGACAGGATGCGCGAGATCCTGCGGCGCCATTTCACGGCCATCGGAGAGCGGCGGGGCCCGTCCCATCATTCATCCCGCCAGCCAGCGCGCAGGAACCGTCACCAGCGCGGGAAAGGCGACCATCACGAACATGATCGCGAATTCCGCGACCATGAACGGAAGCACGCCCCGGGTCACCTCGTCCATGCGCATACGCGCCACGCCCGCGACCACGTTGAGCACGGTGCCCACCGGCGGCGTGACCAGCCCGATCGAATTGTTGATGATGAACATCACGCCGAAGTAGACCGGATCGATGCCCGCCGCCTGCACCACCGGCATGAGCACCGGGGTCAGGATCAGGATGGTCGGCGTCATGTCCATGGCCGTGCCGACCAGGATCACCAGCACCATGATCGCGAACATCAACAGGATGGGGCTGTCCAGGAAGGGGCGCAGGAGGTCGACCACCGCAGCGGGCAGGTTCGCGACGGTGATCAGCCAGGCGCTCACCATCGCGGCTGCGATCAGGAACATCACGACCGCGCTGGTCTTGGCCGAACTCACGAAAACGCCGTACAGCTGGGAAGGCTTGAGCTCGCGATAGACCACGGTCGCCACGAACAGCGCATAGACGGCCGCCACGACGCCCGCTTCCGTGGGCGTGAATACGCCCATGCGCAGGCCGACCAGGATGATGACGGGCAGCAACAGCGCCCATGTCGCCTCGCGCGCGGTGCGCGCCACCTCGGACATCGGCTTGCGCGGCGGCGGAACGATGGCCTCGCGCCGCACCAGCCAGGCCCAGGTGATCCACAGCGCGCCGCCGATCAGCAGTCCCGGCACGATGGCGGCGAGAAACAGTTTGGAGATCGAGACGTTGCCCGCCACGCCGAAGATGACCAGTCCGATGGAGGGCGGGATCACGGGACCGATCACGCCGATGGAGGCGATCAGGCCACTGGCGCGCACCTTGTCGTGGCCGGCCTGCGCCATCATCGGCAACAGCAGGGCGGTCAATGCGGCCGCGTCGGCGACGGCCGAGCCCGAGAGCGCCGACAAGAGGCAGCCGGCCATGATGGCGACATAGCCCAGGCCCCCCTTGACATGGCCGACCAGCGCGAGCGCCAGGTTCACGATGCGGCGCGAGAGTCCCCCGACGTTCATGACCTCGCCGGCCAGCATGAAGAACGGAACGGCCAGCAGCGGAAAGCTGTCCGCGCCGCCGACCAGGTTCTGCGCGAGGATCTGGGTATTGAAGAGATCCAGGTGCCACATCAGCGCCACGCCCGACGCCAGCAGGGCGAACGCGATGGGAATCCCCAGCGCCATGGCGCCCAGGAGAGCGCCTCCGAATACCAGTAACGTCATCGCACCACCTCCTTGCCCGCCCGGGCGTCCGCCAGCACCTGTCGCATCTGCGTCGCTTCCTCGGATTCCTGCACCATGACGAGTTCGTCCTCCCGCAACCGTCCCGCGAGCGCGCGCACCAGGTCCAGCAGCAGGAGGCCGGCGGCGAGCGTCGAGAACACCAGGCTGGCACCGGCCACCCAGGCCATCGACCAGCCCGTGGTGGGTGCCGTCACGTCCCAGTTGATCTGGGTCTGCTCCAGACTGCCCAGGAACAGCAGCACCACGATGAAGAGCATGAGGGCATGGCCGACGATCAGGCAGGCGCGCTTGCCCCACACCGGCAGGCGATTCACCACCATGTCCACCCCCAGGTGCCCCCGCTCGCGAAGCGCCACCACCGCCCCGAGGAAGGTGGCCCAGATGAAGAGCCACCGCGAGATCTCTTCCGATACGGTGATCCCGGAGTTGAACCCGTAGCGCAGCACCACGTTGCCGAACACGAGCACCACCATCGCGGCCAGCGCCAGGGCGATAATTCCCTCGAGCACCTTGCAGAGCCCGTCGATGAAGCGAGCCATGGCATTCAGCCTGCGCGCTGCGCTTGGGCCAGGGACGCCACGCCGCGAAGCGCCAGCAGATAGGACTGCGGACCGAGGCCCTGGATCGTGCCCTTGACCGCCGGCGAGATGATCGAGTGCGCGCGCCAGACCTCGCGCGCCGCGATGTTGGACATGTGGACCTCCAGCACCGGAAACGGCATGGCCTTGATCGCATCGTGCAGCGGCACGCCGTGCTGCGTGAGTCCGGCCGGATTGACCAGCGCGCCGGATGCCGTGTCGATATGCGCGTGCAGGAAATCGACCAGCTCGCCCTCGTGGTTGGATTGCAGGGTGGCCAGCTCGATCCCGAGCTCGCCCGCCAGCGAGGCCAGCTGGTCGTTGATCTGGGCCAGGGTGGTGGTGCCGTAGATGTGGGGCTCGCGCCGACCGAACAGGTTCAGGTTCGGGCCGTGCAGGACAAGGATCTTCATGTGTCGTGGTTCCGTTCCGCGGTCGATGCTCACTTGCGCACCTTGGCCAGTTCGTCGTTGTAGAGCCTGACGATCGACGGGTCGTAGCTGGCGGCGAACTTGTCCACCACCGGCTTCACGATGGTCCGCATGCGGGCCTGCTCCTGGGGAGCGATCTCGTTGTACTGCATCCCCTTGGCCTTCAGGTCGCCGATGGCCTTCTGGGCGGCCGCGCGGCTGACCTGGCGCTGGTAGCCACGGGCCTCGTTGGCGGCTTCGTGCATGAGCTTCTGCTCGGTCGGCGACAGCCGGTCCCAGAAGCGCTTGCTGACCAGCACGATGTTGGCGGCGTACACGTGGTTCGTGGCGCTGACGAACTTGTTCACCTCGAAGAACTTGTTCGACAGGATCACGGCGAAGGGGTTTTCCTGGCCGTCCACGGCCTTGGATTCGAGCGCACCGTACAACTCGGCGAAAGGCATCGGCACCGGGTTGGCCTTGAAGGCCTTGAACGATTCCAGGAACACGGGATTCGGGATCACCCTGAGCTTCAGCCCCTCCAGATCCTCGGCCCTGGTGATGGGCCTTTTGCTGTTGGTCACGTTGCGGAAGCCCAGGTCCCAGTAGCCGAGCGCGACCAATCCTTTCTCGGGAAGCTTGGAAATCAATGCCTGGCCGAGCGGTCCGTCCAGCAGCGCATCGGCCTGCTCGAAGGTGGACACGGCGAACGGGAAGTCCACCAGGCCGAACTCCTTGACGATGCCGGCCAGCGACGTGGTGGCCGGCGCGGACATCTCCTGCACGCCTCCCTGCAGCGCGGACTGCTGCTGCATTTCGTTGCCCAGCTGGTTGGCGGGGAACTCCTGCACCTTCAGCTTGCCGCCGCTCTTGGTCGCCAGGAGTTCGGCGAAGCGCTTGACGCCGAAGCTCACGGCATGGTCGGCGTTGTTCAGGTGGCCGAACTTGATGGTGCGCTCTTGGATGTCCTGGGCCAAGGATGCGGTGGCGGCCAAGGCGACGACGGCAGTCGCCAAAACACTGCGGATCAGGGGTTTCACGCGGTACTCCTCACGGGGATGAACAAAGGATGCGTGGATGCTAGTTTTTTAAGAAAACATTTCCATTAAGGAAAACCCTTCTAAAAAAGAATAGGCTTCCGATGAACAATTCGGCCCATGGCAAGCACGTTGGAACGGTCCCTGATCATCCTGGAATACCTCGCATCGCGGCGCAGGGGCCAGACGCTGTCCAGCATGGCGGAGGAACTGGAGCTTCCCCTGTCGGCGTGCCACAGGCTCCTCGGCGATCTCGCGAGGTGCGGCTATGTCCGCCAGACCCGCGGCCACGGCGAATACACGCTGACCATCAAGCTGGCCGCGCTCGGACTCAGCTATCTCAGCGGCTCGGGGATCGTCGAAATGGCGCAGCCCATCATCGACCGGCTGGCAGCGGCCAGCGGCGAGCTGGTGCGCCTGGCCATCGTCGACGGCGATCGCCTGACGTTCGTGGCCAAGGCGCAGGGCGCCCGCTTCGGATTGCGGTACGACCCGGACATGGGCATCGACGTGCGCCTGTCCTGCAGCGCCGCGGGCCATGCGTGGCTGATGACGCTGCCGGAGGAGCGTGCGCTGGAGCTGATCGTGCGCCAGGGTTTCGGCGATCCCCAGGAGTACGGTCCCCGCGCCCCCACGGGATGGAAAGCCGTGGTCGAGATCCTGGAACAGGCGCGCGCGCGCGGCCTGTCGCGCATGCAGGAGATGTACGAGATCGGCATGAGCGCCATGGCGGCGCCGGTGCAGCGGCGCGGCGAATTGGCGACCGGCGTCATCACCATCGCGGGCCCGGCGATCCGGCTGACGCAGGAGCGCATGGACATGCTGGGCGCCGACCTGCTCGCGGCATCCGCGGAACTCGCCCACGCCAGTGCCGCCTCTCCGATTTTCATCCGGCACCCCGCTCCGCCGGGAGCCCAAAAATGAAGTCGCCCGCTCCAACACAGGACCGAGCAGGCGTTGCGCGGACGCAGCCCTAGCCCACGGGGGCAGCAACCGCTTCTTCGAGCCCGCGCCCGGACGCACCGGCTGCTCGGACTGCCGGCCGCGCCCACACCCCGACGCCCATTCGCCACCGACAACCGGAGATCTCCACCGATGCGCGCCCACCGCCAGTCCCAAGGTTTCACGCTGCTCGAATTGCTGGTCGTCATGGTCATCATCGGCCTGCTGGCGGCCTATGTGGCGCCCCGCTACTTCTCGCAGGTCGGCAAGTCCGAGGTGCGCGCTGCGCAGGCCCAGATCTCCGCGCTGACCAGCTCCCTCAACACGTACCGGCTCGATGTGGGCCAGTACCCCAGCGACGAACAGGGGCTGGCCGCCTTGACCGCCCGTCCCACGGGCGTCGCCAAGTGGGACGGGCCCTACCTCCAGAAAGGAGTGCCGCTCGACCCCTGGGGACGGCCCTACCTCTACAAGTCGCCCGGCGCGCATGGCGATTTCGACCTCTCCTCCCTGGGCAAGGACGGCCAGGTCGGCGGCAGCGGCAACGCCGCGGACGTGACCAGCTGGTAGCCGGCGGGCACGATGCAGTTCGATGTGCGGGGCTTTCGTTCGGGGGAGGGCGTGGTGCGCCTGGTGATCGAGGCCGACGACCTGGCGACGGCCGCGCAGCGCGCCCGCGCCCAGGGTCTGGCCGTGCTGTCCGCGGCGCCGAAGCGGACGCTGGCCCGCATGCCGACGCTGCGCATCCGTCGCGCGCCGCGCTTTCCGCTGCTGCAATTCACGCTGGAACTCATGGCCCTGCTCAAAGCCGGCCTGTCGCTGCCCGAAACGCTGGACACGCTGCTGGAGAAGGAAGCCCGTCCCCACGTGCGCCCCGTGCTGGCCACCATGCGCGCGCGCATGTTCGAGGGCCAATCGTTCTCGCGCGTCCTGGCATCGCTCCCGCAGGCCTTTCCCGTGCTGTACGTGACGACGGTGCGCGCGTCGGAGCGCAGCGGCGACCTGGTCGAATCGCTGGCGCGCTACGTGGACTACCACGAGCGCCTGGACCTGGTGCGCAAGAAGGTGGTGTCGGCTTCCATCTACCCGGTGGCGTTGCTGCTGCTGGGCGGGTTGGTCATCCTCTTCCTGCTGGGCTACGTGGTGCCCCGCTTTTCGGTCATCTACGCCGAGTCCGGGCGCGAACTGCCGTGGATGTCCCTGCTGCTCCTGCGCTGGGGCCAGGCCATGCAGGCGCACGGTGCGGCGATCGCCTCCGCCCTGGCGGGCTCGCTGGCGGCGGGCGCCGTGCTCGCGCGCCGGCTGCTGCCGCGCCTGGCGACGCTGGCGCAGCGCCTGCCCACGGTGGGGCAGCGCCTGGCCACCTACCACCTGGCGCGCTTCTACCGGTCGCTCGGCATGCTGCTGCGCGGCGGCACGCCCGTGGTGCCGGCCCTGACCATGGTGGCCGGGCTGCTGCCCCGCGACATGCAGCAGGGCCTGGCGCGCGCCACGCAGCAGATCCGGGACGGCATCGGCCTGTCGGACGCCATGGCGGCCGCCGGCCTCACCACCCCCGTCGCCGCGCGCATGCTGCGCGTCGGCGAGAGCAGCGGAGACATGGCCGCCATGATGGAACGCATCGCCGGCTTCCACGACGAGGAACTCGCCCGCTGGATCGAATGGTTCACGAAGCTTTTCGAGCCGGTGCTGATGGCCGTCATCGGCATCGTCATCGGTGGCATCGTGATCCTGATGTACCTGCCCATCTTCGAACTCGCGGGCAGCCTGCAATGAACGCGGCCCCTCCCCTTCCCCCGTTCTCCGCCCGCGAGATCGCCGAGGCGCGGCGCCTGGCCGGCGAGCGCGGCGCCAGCGTGGTGCGCACGCTGGAGGACCTGTCGGGAGACGACCCGGAGCGCTTCGCCGCGCGGCTGGCGCTGAGCCTGCGCTACCCGCTGGCGCGCATCGGCGACCTGCACGGCTGGCAGCCCGCCTTCGATGCCCTGCCCTACACCGAATGCCATGCGCTGCAGATGCTGGCGATGCGCGACGCCGACGGCGCGCTGCTGCTGGTGCTGGGCGATCCCTTCGACGGCGCGCGCATCGCGCGCGCGCAGCACGCCCTGGGAACCGCGGCGAGCGAAGTGCTGGCCCACCCCGGCGATATCGCGGCCAGGCTGGCGCGGCACGAGGAAAGCCTCTCGGCCATGGAGCAGCTGCAGATCGCCGGCGGCGGCGCGGCGCCCGGCGGCAGCGATGCGGAGGACCTGTCCTTCCACAGCATCGCCGAGGGCACCAGCGAAGTGGTGCGCCTGGTGCGCTCCACGCTGTACGACGCGCTCAAGGCCAACGCGTCGGACATCCACCTGGAGACGGGCGCGGCCGGACTGGGCATCAAGTACCGCATCGACGGCGTGCTGGTGCCGGTGCGCCACGGCGACGGCATGGAGCTGGCCGAGCAGGTGATCTCGCGCATCAAGGTCATGGCCTCGCTGGACATCGCCGAACGCCGCATCCCGCAGGACGGGCGCTTCACCGTGGCGGTGCGCGGGCGCGAGATCGATTTCCGCGTGTCGATCATGCCCTCCATCTTCGGCGAGGACGCGGTGCTGCGGATCCTGGACAAGAAGCAGCTGGCCGACGCCGCGCGCGGCCTCACGCTGGACAGCCTGGGCTTCACCGCCCCGGACCGCCGCACCATCCGGCGGCTGGCCAGCGAGCCGCACGGGATGCTGCTCGTGACCGGCCCGACCGGCAGCGGCAAGACCACCACGCTCTACGCCGCGATCTCCGAGATCAACCACGGCCACGAGAAGATCGTGACCATCGAGGACCCGGTGGAGTACCAGCTCGCCGGCGTGCTGCAGATTCCCGTCAACGAGCGCAAGGGCCTGACCTTCGCCCGGGGCCTGCGCTCCATCCTGCGGCACGATCCCGACCGCGTGATGGTGGGCGAGATCCGGGATGCCGAGACCGCGCAGATCGCGATCCAGGCCTCCCTGACGGGCCATCTGGTGTTCACCACCATCCATGCCAACAACGTCTTCGACGTCCTGGGCCGCTTCGCCCACATGGGCATCGACGGCTACAGCTTCACGGCCGCGCTGAACGGCATCGTGGCCCAGCGGCTGGTGCGCCGCAATTGCCCGCACTGCAGCGCGCCGGTGCGGCCCGACGCCGACCGGCTGGCCGATGCGGGACTGGACGGGCCGGAATACGCGGCCTGGCGATTCGTGTCGGGACGCGGTTGCGGCCAATGCCGCGCCACCGGCTACCTCGGCCGCATCGCCATCGCCGAGATCCTGGTGATGACCGACGAGCTGGCCGAGCTCATCATCACCCGCCAGCCCGTTCGCGTGCTCAAGGCCGCCGCGCGCCGCAACGGCACGCGGTTGCTGCGCGACGTCGCGCTCGATCTGCTGCGCGACGGCGCGACCAGCCTGGAGGAGGTGGACCGTGTCACGACTGCCGTGGCGTGAGGACGCCGCCGTCTGGCTGGCGCCGTCCCAGGTGGGATTGGCGCTCCGCCGCCGAGGCTGGCGCAATGCGCTCGAACGGCACGCGCACCCCGCGGCGGTGCCGCACAGCGCCGACGCGGCCCTGGAGGCGCTCGGGCCCCTGGCCGCCGCGGCCCGGCCGAACCGGGCGCATGCGCGCATCGTGGTGTCGAACCGGTTCGTGCGCACCGCCCTGCTGCCGGACGGGCGCACCTTGCGCGACGCAGCCGAACGGCGTGTGGCCGCGCGCGAGGTGCTGCGCGGCGTCCACGGCGACATGGTCGATGGATGGCACGTCGCGGTGGACGACGAGGCTGCGCTCGGCATGCCGTCGGCCGCGCTCGATGCCGGCTGGCTGGGGCGGCTGCGGCAGCAGGCGCGGATGCTCGGCCTGCAGGCCGTGTCGGTGCGTCCGCTGCTGGCGCCGGCGGCCGCCCGCGCCTGGTCCCTCCTGGCCGGCCGCCCTGCCTGGCTGCTGGTGACGGAGCCCGACGGGGCCTTACTGGCCCGCATCGACGCGGCCCGGGGCTGGCAGAGCCTGCACACCAAGCCGCTCGATGGATTGCAAGACCGGGCGGCGCTGGCGCGCTGGGTGACGCGATGCGCCCTGCTCGATGGGCTGGAGCCCGCCGAACTGCCCCTGGTGCATGTCGCCTGGAGCGGCGCGGGGCAGGCGCCGCAAGGCCCCCCGCTGGCATTGGAAGGCTGGGACATGCAGACCCTCGCGTTGGATGCCTCGCATTTCTGATATGGCCAGGCACGCTCCCCGACTCGAATTCCTCCCGCCATCGCCCTGGGCCCGCTGGTGGGGCCCGGGCGTGCTGGCGCTCGGCCTGGCGGCCTGCGCGCTGGTGGGCGTACGGCACCACCGTGCCGCCGAGGACCAGGCCGCGGCGCTCGTGCGACTCCAGCCGCAGCCTGGCGCGCGCGCTCCGGAGGCCGTGCCGCGCGAGCTCGCCGCGGAAGTCGGCGCGGCGCAGGAGGTCGCGGCCGCCCTGGCGGTGCCGTGGGACGCCTGGTTCCGCGCGCTCGAATCGGTCAGCGTGCCCGGCGTGTTCCTCACGGCGCTGCAGCCCGAAGGCAACAGCCGCCGCGCGCGGGTGAGCGGACAGGCCGCCGAACTGTCCCAGGTGCTGGTCTACATGGAACGGCTCGAACATGCGCCCGGCTTCCGCCAGGTGCTGCTGGTGGACCACGCGGTGCAGGAGGACGCGACACCGCCGCACCTGCGCTTCACGCTGACCGCCGAGTGGGACGCGCCATGATGCGCCAGCCCGTCCTGGCCATCGCGGGCGCGCTGCTCCTGGTGGCGGCCGCCGTGGCGGAGCTCGCATGGGTGGCGCCGCTGCGGGCCGAGCAGGCGGCGCTGCGGATGGCCGCGCCGCCCATGCCGCGCGGTGCCCCGGAGGCGCCCCGGGCGATGGCCGCGCAATTGGCGCAATTCCACGCCGCCTTCCCACCCCTCGACCGGCTGGCCGACGTGCTCGCCGGGATGGATGCCGCGGCACGCGAGGCCGGCGTGCCCTTGCGCTCGGCCGAGTACCGGCTGGAGCAACGCGCCGGCGCGGAAGCGGGGCGGCTCGCACGCTACCGCATCGCGTTGCGCACGGCCGGCGATTACGCGCGGATCCGCGCCTTCCTGGGCCAGTTGCTCGAACGGCAGGCCTCCGTCGCCCTCGACGACGTGCAGTTCCGCAGGACGGCGGATGCCTCGCTCGAAGCCGACATACGGCTGTCCCTCTACCTCCGCCGGCGCTGACGACCATGGCCCTGCCGACCCGATACCGCTGGATGCTCTACGGCGCGGCCGCCCTCCTGACCGCCGGTGCGATCGTGGCGGTGCAACCGGCGCGCGACGACGCCGACATCCCGGTCGTGGCGCCGGCCGTCCGGACCGCCCGGACCGCGCCCGTCGCCGCGCATCCGCTGCAGGTGCCTCTGCGCCCCTACGCCGCGGCGGGCCGCAGCCCGTTCGGCGATTCGGCCGGCGCGGGCGCCGCAGCGGCGGCACAGGCCGCCGCGACGGCGCTGCCCCCCGCGGGGATCGAGGCCGGACCGCCCCCGCCGCGCAGCGAGCCCGAACTGCCTTTCGCCTTCCTCGGCCGCTGGATCGAGAACGGACGGACCACCGTGCTTCTGGCCCGCGACGGCCGGCAGTTCGCGGCCGTGGCCGGCACGTTGCTGACGCCCGACTACCGCGTCGAACACGTCGGCGAGCGCGAATTGCGCCTCATCCACCTGCCGACCGGCAAACGCTATCCGCTGGCGCTCGTGGCCGGACGGCCCTCCGCCCCGGCAGGGCCCGGAGCCGCGCCCAGGGCGACCGACACCGAGGAGTTGAATTAGTGATGTTTCCCGATCCCGGACGGCGAGAGCCTCCCTTCCTGGCGGCCGCGAAGCGCTGGCCCGCGCTGCTGCTCCTGCCGCTGCTCGCCGCCTGCGCCACCCCGCGCGACGCGTACGTCCAGGCGGCGCAGGGCCTGATCGCCAGCGGCCAGGTCGAAGCGGGCCTGGCGCAGCTCGAACGCGCGGCCCGCACGCCGCCGCTGGACCCCGGCGCCTACAACGCCTATGTCCTGCAGCGCGACTCGATCGTCGGCGTCTACATGCGCGACGGCGATGCGGCGCGCGCGGCGGGGGTCCTGGACGTCGCCGAGGAGCGCTACCGCGCCGCGCTGCGCCTCGATCCGGCCTCGGTGGCGGCGCAGGGCGGCCTCCAGGCCGTGCAAGCGGACCGCGCCTCCCGGATATCCGTCGCCGAGGCCGAGCGCCTGCTGGCTGCGGGCGACCCGGACGGCGCCGACCGCCTCGCGCGCAGCGTGCTCGCACGCGACTCGCGCCAGCGCGGCGCCGAAGCCGTGGTGCGCGCGGTGACCGAGCGCCGGCATGCGCGCGAGCAGAAGGAGCCGCAGCTGCGCCAGGCCATGGCACGGCGCCTGACGCTGGAACTGCGCGATGTGCCGCTCTCCACCATCTTCGAGATCCTGTCGACCCACGGCGGGCTGAATTTCGTGCTCGACAAGGACATCAAGGGCGACCAGCGCACCACGATCTTCGTGCGCGACACGACCCTGTACGACGTCCTGGGCGTGCTGCTCCAGACCAACCAGCTCGAACGCAAGCTGCTCAACGACAACACGCTGATCCTCTACCCGAACACCCAGGCCAAGCAGCGCGAGTACCAGGAACTGGTGATGCGCAGCTTCTATCTGGCCAACGCCGACGCCAAGCAGACCGCCGCGATGATCCGCGCGTTGGTCAAGACACGCGACCTGTTCGTCGACGAACGGCTGAACCTGGTGATCATGCGCGACACGCCGGAGGCCATCCGGCTGGCGGAGCAGCTGGTCGCCACGCAGGACCTGGGCGAGCCCGAGGTGATGCTGGAGCTGGAAGTGCTGGAGATCGCTTCCAGCGTGGCGCAGGAAATCGGCTTGCGCTACCCCGAGCAGATCGTCGGCCGGGTCCCCGGCACCGCCGACGGCCTGGTGCAGCTGGGCAGCGGGGGATTGCGCGCCTTCACGGCCAATCCGCTCCTGATCCTGAATCTCCGGCAGACCAACGGGGGCGCCAACCTGCTGGCCAATCCGCGCATCCGGGTGCGCAACCGCGAGAAAGCCAAGATCCACATCGGCGAGAAAGTGCCGGTCATCACCACCACCTCGACCGCCAACGTGGGGGTTTCCTCGTCCGTGAGCTACCTGGAGACCGGCCTCAAGCTGGACGTCGAACCCAATGTCTACCTGGAGGACGAGGTCGCGATCAAGGTCCAGCTGGAGGTGTCCAACATCCTCTCGCAGCTCAATGTCTCCGGCACCGTGGCCTACCGCCTCGGCACGCGCAACGCCACCACGACGCTGCGCCTGCGCGACGGGGAGACCCAGGTGCTCGCGGGCCTGATCAACAACGAGGACCGCCAGACCATGGCCAAGCTGCCGGGCGCGGCGGAGCTGCCGCTGGTGGGACGTCTGTTCCGCAACAACGACCAGACCGTCGCCAAGACCGAGATCGTGCTGCTGGTCACGCCGCGCGTGCTGCGCAACGTGCGGCGGCCCGACACGGTGGAGAGCCAGTTCGCGTCGGGCACCGAGGCGGTGCCGGGCCGTGTCCCGCTGCGCTTCCGGGACGGCGCGTCGATGGCCCTGGCGTCGCCGGCGGGGGCCGCGGCCGGTTCGGCGCTCCTGCCGGCCGGCGCTTCCGCGGCTGCCGCGACCGCGCCGGCGGCCGATGCGCCCGCGGCGCTCAGCGTCCAGGCGCCGTCCCAGGTCGGGATCGGCGAGGAATTCAGCGTGCAGCTGTCGCTGCCCGGCGGCAACCAGGCCCTCAGCGCGCGCGTGCACCTGCGCTACGACCCCGCCCTGCTCGCGCCGGTGGGGGCTTCCGGGGGCAGCGGGCAGGCGGAAGTGGAACTGTCGTCGTCCGGCGTGGCGGGCGTGGCCTCGCCGCCGGCGTCGCTGCGCATGCGCGTGCTGGCCAGGACCCCCGGGACCGCCGAGATCGGTTTCGACATCGTCTCGGCCAACCTTCCGGTGCAGGCGCCCCCGCCGGTCGCCATCGGTATCGTGCCGCGATGAGACAGCGCGGCTTCACCCTGGTCGAGCTGATGGTCACGGTGGCCATCGTCGGCGTGCTGGCGGCGATGGCGCTGCCTCTGGCCGAACTCGCGGTCCAGCGCGGCAAGGAACAGGAACTGCGCCACGCCCTGCGCCAGATCCGGCAGGCGATCGACGATTACAAGCGCGCCACCGAGGCGGGCAGCGTGCCGCGCGCCGCCGACGCCACCGGCTACCCTCCGACGCTGGAGGCGCTGGTGGCGGGCGCGACCAACGCGCGCGATCCCCTCGGCCGTCCGGTGCGCTTCCTGCGGCGGGTGCCGCCCGACCCGTTCTTCAGCGGCGACGGCGCGGTTCCGGCCGCGCAGACCTGGGGCCTGCGCAGCTACGCCTCGCCGGCCGACCAGCCGCAGCCCGGCAAGGACGTGTACGACGTGCATTCCCTCTCGGACCGCACCGGCCTGAACGGCCGGCCCTACCGGCAATGGTGATCCCCATGAGCAGTCGCCGATCGCGCGGTTTCACCCTGGTCGAACTGCTGGTGGTCATGGCCATCCTCGCCACGCTGCTGTCGATCGCGGCGCCGCGCTATGTCGGCGCGATCGAGCATGCCCGCGAGAACGCGTTGCGCCAGTCGCTCGCGGTCATGCGCGACAACATCGACAAGTTCTACGCCGACACCGGCCGGTACCCCGAGGACCTGGCCGAACTGGTGCGCAGGCGCTATCTGCGCGCCCTGCCGACCGATCCGTACACCGACAGCGCCGAGAGCTGGATCTTCGTGCCCCCGCCCGCCGCGGCCGACGGCCGCGCGGCTCCCGGCCGGGTGTACGACGTGCGCAGCGGAGCGCCGGGCAAGACACGCGGCGGCACCAGCTTCTCGGAGCTGTAGGCATGCGTGCACAGCGCGGTTTCACCTACCTCGGCCTGCTGCTGGCCGTCGCGCTGCTGGGTTCGGGATTGGCGGCGACCGGGAGCCTCTGGAGCGTGCACGCGCAGCGCGAACGCGAGGCCGAGCTGCTGTTCGCCGGCGACCAGATCCGGCAGGCGGTCAAGCGCTACTACGAAGACGTGCCGCTGGGCCAGCGCCACCGCTTCCCGCAACGCCTGGACGATCTCCTGCTGGACCGGCGCTGGCCGACGGTGCGCCGTCACCTGCGTCGCATCTACCTGGATCCCGTGACCGGCGCCGACTGGGTGCTGGTCCCGGCGCCGGGCGGCGGCATCCTCGGCGTGCACAGCCGCTCGACCGCGATCCCCCTCAAGCGCCAGGGCTTCGGTCGGCTGGACGAGGCGTTCGAGGACGCCGCCACCCTGGCCGACTGGCGCTTCGTCTACCGCGCGGCCGAAGAGGATGCGACCGCGGCCCCGCAGGCAGCCGCGCCCGGCGCCTCTCCCGCGATACCGCTGTCGGCGCTGCCGCAGTTCAGCCCGGGGGCCGGGTCCAGCGCGAGGTAGGTCCCGCCGCCCGCCGCCTCGGCGACGAATGCGACGCCCTCGCCCAGCGCGACGACACCGCGCGGGAACGCTCCCTCGGCGCCCGCGCGCTCGTCGCGCAACAGGGCGACGTCCTGCGGCACGCCCCGGGTCTGCCACAGCTCCATGCCGCGCCGGCCGTCGTCGGCCGCGAACACCAACCGATCGCCCACCCGCGCGAACGCCCAGGCATTGGAATGGTTCGGACCCGCATGGATATCGCCCAGCAGCCGGGTACCGGCCGCCGTGCCGTCGCTGATCCACGGCTCCACGCCGGACCGTTCGTCATAGGCGGCGAACACGACCCGGTCGCCCAGCGCCGTGAGGTGGCTGGGAAGCGCATTGAGGGGACCGGGCCGGATGTCGGCCACCATGGTCGTGCCCTCGGCACTGCCGTCGCTGCGCCACAGTTCGATGCCGTGGCGCCCGTCGTGCGCGGAGAAGTACAGCCAGGCGCCGGCTTTCGTGAGGTAGCGCGGCAGCGCGCTGTCGTGCCCGTCGCGGATGTCGCGCACCATCCGCGTGCCCGCCGCGGTCCCGTCGCTGCGCCACAGTTCCCGCCCGTGGCGGCCGTCGTCCGCGGTGAAGAACAGCGTGCCGTCCACCACGGTCAGCGCCTCCGGCGCGCCATCGCCATCGGCGCGGATATCCAGCACGCGCCGGGTGCCTTGCGCGGAACCGTCGCTGCGCCACAACTCGGTGCCGCCTTCGGCATCGGTCGCGCTGAACAGCAGCGCATCGCCGCGCACCGTCAGGTGGCGGGGCATCGAGCCCTGCGCGCCGGACTGGATGTCGGCCACCAGCTCCGTGGTCTCGGGCGTGCCCTGCGTGCGCCAGAGTTCGAAACCGTGCCTGCCGTCGTCGGCCGAGAAGTACAAGGCATCCCCGAACGCGACGAACCCGTTGGGCAGCGAGCCGTCCGGGCCGGGCCGCAGGTCGGCCACGCGGCGGGTGCCGCTTTCGGTCCCGTCGCTGCGCCAGACTTCCAGTCCGTGGACGCCGTCGTCGGCCGCGAAGTAGACGTGGCCCCGCCACGCCGTCAGCCCGCTCGGGAACGAACCCAAGGGCCCGGGATGGATGTCGCGCACCAGGCGCCGGCTGCCGTCGCGGGGATCGACCGCCCAGAGCTCCGCGCCGTGCGCACCGTCGTCCGCAGCGGCCGACAGCAGCAGTTGCGGGCCGGGCAACGCCACCAGGCTGCCCGGCTGGCGGAGGGGCCCGGGCCCGGCCTGCGCCGCTGCGTGCAGCATGGCGCAGCCGACCGCCAGGGCGGTCAGGCTGCGACGGAAGACTCGCGTCCGAACCATGGCGTTCAGCGGCAGAAAGGAACCAGGCCCATCGCCGATTTCACACCGGCGACGACATGCTTCTGAAACTCGGCGGCGCCGGGAAACGCGGCGGTGTCCTGCGCGAACGCGCCCGCGTCGTGACCCAGCGTCGTGACCCAGGAGCGGCCGCCGTCGTAGTACTGGCACCAGGACACCGGGTGGAAGCTGCCATGTCCCGGATGGGTGCCGCGCTGGGTGGCCAGGGTCGTGGTATCGACGGTCATCAGGAACTTCACGTTGGTCGGGAACGGCACCAGGGTGTACCACTCGTCCTTGAATGCGAAGCTCTCGGGCAGCATTTCGGTGGAGGCGTCGTTCTTGTTGATGACCTTGACCACGCCGTTCTGGTTGGCGCCGTGGTCGTAGAAGTTCGCGTTGCCCAGCAGGCCTTCGTAGTACGGCCAGTTGTATTCGGTGCCGAAGGCGTTGTGGATGCCGACGAAGCCGCCGCCGCGGCGCATGTATTGACGCAACGCGTGGCGGGCGGCGTCGAGCTGGGTCCCGCCGGCGGCGGTCTTGGCATGGTCCCAGAGCGCGTCGCGCGTGGGGCTCGCGAAGATGATCGCCTTGTAGCCGTTGAGGCTGGTCATCCGGGTGACGTCCTCCGTCCAGTCGGCCTGGATGCCTTCGGCGGCCAGCATGCGGACCAGTCCCGCCTGGACGGCGTTGGCGGGCGCCAGCGGCGGATTCAATCCCGCGGCCAGTGCCGGCCCCAGGTTGGCGTGGCGAGGACCCGCGGTGCGCGAGAAGATCAACACCTTGTTCGGCGTGCTGGCGAAAGCGCCCCAGTCGTTGTAGCACGAGGGATTGGTGCCGCGGCACACCTTGTAATAGGGATCCAGGCTGCCAGGCGCGGGGGCGCCCGTTTGGGCGCTGGCGGCGCCGCCCAGGAGCAAGGCGGACGCGAGCGGGACGGCACGGCGCAGGGCGGCGAGAGGACGGGCGGTACGGGGCATGGTGTTTCCTTGGATCGAAAAAGGGGAAGCCGGACGGGCGGCGGTCATTTGCAGAAGGGCACCAGGCCCATGGCCGACTTGACGCCGGCGACCACGTGCTTCTGGAACTCGGCGGCGCCCGGGAAGGTCGAGGTGTCCTGCGCGAACGCGCCCGCGTCGTGGCCCAGCGTCGTGACCCACGAGCGACCGCCGTCGTAGTACTGGCACCAGGACACCGGGTGGAACTTGCCGTGGCCCGGATGGGTGCTGCGCTTGGTCGCCAGCGAGTTGGTGTCGACGACGGCCAGGAACTTCACGTTGGTCGGGAAGGGCATCAGCGTGTACCACTCGTCCTTGAACGCGAAGCTCGACGGCAGCATGGAGGTCGAGCTGTCGTTCTTGTTCACGATGCGCACGGTGCCGTTCTGGTTGGCCCCGTGGTCGTAGAAGTTGGCGTTGCCGAGCAGGCCTTCGTAGTAGGGCCACGTGTACTCGGTGCCGAAGGCGTTGTGGATGCCCACGAAGCCGCCCCCGCGCCGCATGTACTGGCGCAGCGCATGCCGCGCAGCGTCGAGCTGGGTGCCGCCCGCCGCGCTTTTCGCATGGTCCCAGAGCGCATCGCGCGTGGGGCTCGCGAAAATGATCGCCTTGTAGCCGTTCAGACTGGTCATGCGGGTGACGTCTTCGGTCCAGTCCGCCTGGATGCCTTCGGCGGCCAGCATGCGGACCAGGCCCTGCTGCACCGCGTTGGCGGCCACGAGCGGCGGGTTCAGGCCGGCAGCGAGCGCCGGCCCCAGGTTGGCATGCCGAGGACCCGCCGTGCGCGAGAAGATCAGCACCTTGTTCGGGGTGTTGGCGAACGCGCCCCAATCGTTGTAGCAGTTGGGGTTGGTCCCCCGGCAGGCGTTGTATTCGGTGTCGATGCTCCCCGGCGCCGGAGCGCCTTGCTGGGCGGAGACCGCAGGCGCCAGGCTGGCTCCCATTAGCGCCAGGGCGCAGGCGAGTATGCGGCGGCTGCCATCGCCATTATTTTGTCGATGCATGGAAATAATCCTTCGGAGATTGAAAGGAGAAGCGGAGCGATTTTAAAAGTCGAACTTTCGGCGCGATGACGCTTCACCGGGCGTTGAATTTTGGGCGTGAATAAATGGATCTCCCCCCTCTTGTCTTATGTGCCCGATTCGGCTTTCGATGTGACTGGAATACATTTCCAATGCTTTGGCAAAAGGCTTGAACCGTCAAGAGGGAAACTATGGAAAATCTTTCCAAAAAACAGGGCTAGACTCGGTCGCCACCAGTTTTTCCTGTCAGGACAACCGGCGAGAACAGCAGGGGCCCCTAGAAACTCAACGACTTGGAGCATTTATGCGTTTTTCCAGAATGAAAAATTTGGCCGCCGCCGGATTGCTGGCCCTTTGCACCGCGGCTGCCCATGCCGGCGTGGTCACCACGACCTTGTCCGACTTCAGCACAGGCGACGACGTATGGGCGCAGTGGCCCCTGCGGCTGGATGTGGGCCGATTTAGTTTCTCGAACGCCGGCAATATTCTTTCGGCCACGCTCAACGGGACCTTCGGTAATGGCTTCTCGAATACCACGACCGAGGTTTTCGTCTACGGCGACGGCTTGGAAGTGGCCTACTGCTCCCTTTACGACGATTGCTCGACGAACGGCGAGACGGCGCCGCCCACTGCCTGGAGCTACACGTTCGCGGGAGCCGAACTGGCGCTGCTGCGGGACGGGGCGCTCGACCTGTCCGTCAGCAAGGAGTTCGCCGGCTACGTGAACCTCGGGAGCCTGTCCCTGACGCTGGTCAACGATGTCCCGGAACCCGCGAGCGCCGCGCTCCTGTTGGCGGGCCTCGCGGGCCTGGGCTGGTCTCGCCGGGCACGTCGTCCGCGGTCTTGACGATCGGGGCCCGGCACCGCCGGGCCGCGCAAAAGCGGAAAAGCCCCTGTGCTGGTCGGCACAGGGGCTTTTCCGTTGTCAGGCGTGCGCTCGGGCCTTCCTGCGGCGCCGCGCGCCTGCGAGCGCGGCTAGACCGGCTCCGAGCAGCGCGAGGCTGCCCGGCTCCGGAACGTCATTGGGGTTCTGCGCGCTGGCTTCCGCGCTGGCCGATCCCGTGAGGTTGTAGTAGCCCTGCTGGCCCGCCGCCAGGGCGACATTGAAGATCCAGGTGCCCGAGGCCACCGCGGCACCGCTGAGCGCATCGAAGGAGAACAGCTCCTCGCTCAGGTAATCGTTGAAGCTGCCATCGTAGGCGCCGAACGCGATCGACATCAGGCTTTGACCGAAATCGGCCAGGGGGTCGGACGCATCGCCTTGGACCTCCAGGCGCCATCCCACGCTGAAGGTGACGACGCCGTCCTGGTTCAAGCTGAATACGCCGGACTGGTTGGCGTAGCTCCGGCCGGCATGCCCGGCAAGATCCGCGGGCTGCAGATCGGTGCGGCTCGCCAGGGCGCTGCCTTGCAGCGACTGGGCGCCCGCGGAGGCCGAGGCGCTGGCGTACGGAGTCGTTGCGCCGAGGGACTGGTTGGTCCAGTTGCTCCAGTCGTTGGTGGCGGTGTCGTAGCCCAACAGTCCGCCACCGGAACGGGCTTCGGCATTGAGGGTCTGGTACTGGTCGCCCGTCGACCAGTTCAGCGCGCCGTTGGAGACGGTGTAGCCGAAGGATGTCGTGTCGAAACGGGCGACGGCCGCCTGGCTGGCGACCGTGCCGAAGCACAACGCCAGGGCCAGGCCGATCGAGGTGATGCGATGGGTCAAGTGATATCTCCTGAGGATGGATGAAAATGCGTTGCGTCACCTGCCGGCGACGCAACATCGACTCGGACTCGGATCAGTAGACGACCACTTTGCCGGTCGAGCGCGGGCCGGTGCAGTCGTTGTAGAAGTACTCGCCGCGCTCGGAGAAGGTGTACTGGAACGACTGGCCCGGCTGGAGCGGACCGGCGTTGAACAGGCCTTCGAAGAACTGCGTGGCGCAATGGGGCTTGGCGTTGCTGGCAGGGTTGGTGAAGGTCACCGTGGTGCCCGCGGGCACACGCAGGTGCTGCGGCGCCATCGCATTGACGGCATCGGACTCGGCCGCGCCGACCTGGCCGCCGGTCCACAGCCGTGCGAGGGTGACGGTGTTGTTCACGGCGCTTCCCTCCACGGCCGCGGCGGTGATGGGCCGGCGGATGATCGGCTTGGTGGGCTCGGCCGCTTGCGCGACGGTGCCGCCGATCTTGAAGGCCCACAAATGGTCGCCGCGTTGCGCCGAGTCGCCGTAGGGGATGCCGGTGCCGCCGGCATAGATCGCCATGTACTGCTCGCCGTTGACTTCGTAGGTGATCGGGCTCGCGCTGATCGCCGCGCCGGTCTGGAAGCGCCACAGCTCCCGTCCGTTGACCGCATCCATGCCCAGGAGATTGCCGTCGGGCTGTCCGATGAACATCAGATCGGCTGCCGTGGTCAGGATGCCGTTGCCATGCGCGAGGGAGTACGGCATGTCCTTCTTCCAACGGATCTTGTTGGTCGCGGGATCGATGGCGACGATGCCGCCGGTCATCTCCGTGCCCAGGGGACGCAGGCCGTTGCTGGCTTCGGTCAGCGAGTGCGCCGTATTGACGTATCCGAAGCCGGTGTAGACGAGCTTGGTGCTGTGGCTGAAGGACACGTGGCTCCAGTCGCCGCCGCCGCCCTGGCCCGGCGTGGTCAGCACCGGCTGGTCCCAGTGGGCCGAATACAGGCAGCCGCGCTTGAAGTTGGGGACCGCGCGGGTCGGGCCGCTGTCGGTCACGCACAGCGGCATCCACGCATCCCCGCGCGGATACGGCTGCGTGGGCCAGGTGTTCTGGCGCGCGTCCTGCGGCACGGGCTTCTCGTCGATGCCGATCAGCGGTGTTCCGTCGGTGCGGTCCAGGATGTACCACATGGCGGTCTTGCTGCCGTAGATGACCGCCTTGCGCGGCTGGCCCTTGACGGTCACGTCGGCGAGCACGGGCGCGTTGACGTTGTCCATGTCCCAGATATCGTGGTGCACGGACTGGAAGTGCCATTTGTAGGCACCGGTCTTGGCGTCGGTCGCGACGATGGAATTGGCGAAGAGGTTCTGGCCCGGGCGCTGCGAGCCGTCCTGCGAGGATCCGCCCCGGGAATTGCCGAACGTCCAATAGACCAGGTTCAATTCGGGATCGACCGCCGGATGGATCCAGGGAGTCGCGCCGCTCTGGGGGCCGCCGCCCCAGGTGTCGTAGCCGAATTCGCCGGGGCCCGGGATGCCGAAGAAGTACCACTTGAGATTGCCGTTGCTGGCGTCGACCGCCAGCGCCGCGCCCCGGGCACCGTCGTTGGTGCCCAGGTACAGGAGGCCGTCGTGGTAGACCACGCCGACTTTCGCGACGTTGCCGTAGCCGTTGATGGCCTTTTCCCAAACCACCTGGCCGGTATCCTTGTTGAGCGCGACGACGGTGTTGCCGGAGGCGATCGTGAAAACGAGCCCTTGCCCGATGGCCGGTCCGCGCCGTGTGATGGCGCCCTTGCCGGGATAGACCCACTTGGTCTGTCCGGTCACGCCATCGACCGCATGCAGTTTGCCGAGCGCGGACTCGATGTAGATCACACCGTCCTTGACGATGGTGGTGCTCTGGTTGGTGCCGGTGGTGATGCCGCCTTCGATCTCGTTGAGCCAGATCGCGCCCAGCTGTTTGACATTGGACTTGTTGATCTGCTTCAGCGAGGAGTAATTCTGGTTGCCCAGATTCCCGCCGACTTTCTCGACGTCCCGGGTGGTTGCCGTGCAACAGCCCGGGGACTGGGACTGCGCGAACGCTGGTTGGGCGGCCGAGGCGGCCGTTAGGACGCCGAGCGTCATGAGCAGGGAAGGAACGAGCGCCAGGCGCATGCTATGTCTCCGGTGGTTGGTGAAACGACTCCGACCCGCCGATCTCGCGAAGATGGTCATGCAGGTCCTGCCCCACAGAAGGGCATCAATTTATAGAAATGTTTTCCACATGGAATGACTTTCCATATTACGCCGTCGCTACCGCTTGGTCCTCGGGGTAAACCTGCATGGGATCCCCCCTTCCGACGGGTGGTGCGCGGGGGGAGAACAGGCCCTACTTGGGGTGACAATCCCTCCATGAGCAGCTCCCTGGAACGTTCCCTTTCCGTCCTCGAGTACCTTGCCGCCCGGCCCGAAGGCAAGGCGATGTCCGCCATCGCCCAGGAGCTGGAACTACCGCTTTCGGCCTGCCACCGGGTGCTGACCGAATTGGTGCGCTGCGGCTACGTGCGCCAAATGCGCGACCATGGGGACTACGCGCTGACCACCAAGCTGTCGGCGCTGGGCCTCTGCTACCTGGGCGGGTCGGGCATCGTGGATATCGCCCAGCCGATCATCGATCGCCTGGCGGATGTGTCGGGCGAGCTGGTGCGGCTCGCCATCGTCGATGGAGATCGCTTGACTTTCGTGGCCAAAGCGCAAGGGGCGCGCTTTGGCTTGCGATACGACGCCGATATGGGAATCGACTTGAGGCTGTCGTGCAGCGCCGGCGGGCATGCCTGGCTGATGACGCTGAGCGAGGAGCGCGCGCTCGAGCTTGTCATCAAGCAAGGCTTCGGCGAGCCGCAGGAATACGGTCCGCGCGCGCCTACGACCTGGAAAGCGCTCGAGCAGGTCCTGGTGGAGGACCGCGCGCGCGGCTTCTCGGTGATCGAGGAGGTCTATGCGCCCGGCATGAATGCCATGGGGGCTCCCGTGCGGCGGACCGGGGAAGACACCGTCGGGGTCATCACCATAGCGGGCCCGGCGGTCCGGCTCAATTTGCAACGGATGCTGGAATTGGGACAGGCGCTGATGACGGCCACCAGCGAACTCGCGATGGCGAGCATGGCTTCGCCCATCTTCGTGCGCCAAGCGGCTGCGCGCCAAGCGGCAGAGCGCCAAACCGGCGCTTGAGCGACTTTCCACAGGCCGCGCCCTTCCGCGGGATGCTTCGAGCGCCTGCGATGGCGCGCGGCCGACGGGGTGGACGATCCCGTCCGGGGTCTACGGCGATCCTGAAGATGCCACCGCGTTGCCCGCTTGCGATTCGCGCACCGGCGGTATCGGCGGGTTCACATCGGGCAGGACGGATAGCAGGTTGCGCGTGCCAGCCGCGCGGTTCTCCGGATGCCAGCAGGCCGCTATCTCCAGATTGAGGTGGTCGGAGGCATCGCTGATCGGCTTGTAGACCACCCCGGGATGCGGCAGGCTGCGGACCTGCGCGGGCAGCAGCACGACGCCGAAGCCCGCCGCCACCAGGCACACCATGCTGGGCATCTGCCAGGCCTCCAGCACGGTGCGTGGACTGAAGCCCGCTTCGGCGCAGGCGAGCAGGAACTTCCCGTGCAGGCCGGGGATCCGGTCCGCCGGGAAGCTCATGAACGACTCGTCCGCCAGCTGCGCCAACCGCACCGATCGCGCGCGGGCCAGGCGGTGAGCGCGCGGCAGGACGGCCACGAAGCGTTCCCGATGGATCACCCGCATGCAGAGGTCCGAGGCGTTTTTCACCGGGAGCCGGAGCACGCCCACATCGAGCTTGTCGGCGAGCAGGCCGTCGATCTGCTCGGTGGACGTGTGCTCCCGCAGGTCGAGGTCGAAAGCGGGAAAGCGCGCCCGGAAGCCCTGCAGGATGCGGGGCAGCAGCTCGTAGCTGATCGACCCCACGAAGCCGACGGTCACCCGGCCGACGACGCCTTCGGCCGCGCGCCGTGCCGCTTCGACCGCCTTGGCCTCCCGGACCACCAGGCTTCGCGCCTCGGCCAGGAAGACCTGCCCGGCGGCGGTCAACTCGACCGCATGGCGCGACCGGTCCAGCAGCCGCACGCCCACGATGTCCTCCAGGCGCTTGATGCCCTGGCTCAGCGGCGGCTGCGCCATATGCAGCCGCGCAGCGGCGCGCCCGTAGTGGAGTTCTTCCGCGACGGCGATGAACTGGCGAAGCAGGCGGCTGGAAACCATGGTGAGACGGATTTTGTCTCACCAGAGACGCAATCGGTATTGGACGCGTATGAAGCCCCCGGGGCACAGTGGCCGCACGGACGGACACACGTCCGCGCCACAACACGACAGGAGACATCAGCATGACGACGCCCGAACCCGCGGCACGCTATTTCGTGCGCGAATCCGACATCCCCGGCTACCACCCCGCCAACCACGTCGGCACGCTCAACAAGCGGCTGATCGGCCCCGAGACGGTGGGCGCGCGCCAGCTCGAGGTGCTGGTCGGGCACATCCAGAAAGGCAAGGGCGCCCTGCCCCACGCCCATCCGGGCATCGAGCAGGTCTGCTACCTGCTCGAGGGCCGCGCCGTGGCCGAGGTCGCGGGCCACCGCCAGGAGATGGGCCCCGGGGATTGCTGCTTCTTCCCCGCGGACCGGATGCACACCTTCACCGTGGTGAGCGAGGAGCCGGTGCGGGTGCTGGTGATCTACAGCCCGCCGTACGAGGAACGGGCGGATCGGGTGATCCGTCCGACGGACGTGGCCGCACCCTAGGACGCCGCCGCACCCCGAACCCGACGCAGGAGACACGCATGACCCCCCGCTCCCTCTTCGCCCCGTCGGCGCCGCGGCGCCGCCTCCTTGCGCTGGCGCTCGGCCTCGCAGCCGCCGCAGGATCGCCGGCCCGGGCGCAGACGCCGGCTCCGGCCGATGGCTACCCCCGGCAGCCGATCCGGCTGGTGGTGCCTTTCGCCGCCGGCAGCGGCACCGACGCGGTGGCCCGCCTGATCGCCCAGGCGCTGGGCGACGCGCTCAAGACGCCGACCGTGGTGGACAACAAGGCCGGAGCCAACGGCATCATCGCCGCCGAGGCGGTCGCCAAGGCCCCGCCCGACGGATACACCCTGTTCGTCACCACCAACACCACCCATTCGGCCAACCCGAGCCTGATGAAGAGCCTGCCCTACGACCCGGTGAAGGACTTCGCGCCGGTCAGCCGAATGGGAAACCTGCCGTTCATGCTGGTGGTCAACCCGGCGCTGCCGGTCAAGAACGTGGCCGAACTGATCGCCTACGGCAAAGCCAACCCCGGCAAGCTGACCTACGCCAGCGGCAACAGCACCGGCATCGTCTCGGGCGCGACCTTCGCCCGCCTGGCGGGCATCGACATGCTGCACGTGCCCTACAAAAGCACGCCGCCGGCCATCGCCGACGTCATCGGCGGCCAGGTCGCGATGATGTTCGTGGACACCGCCGCCGGCCTCGCCACGGTGGAGGCCGGCAAGATGCGCGCGCTGGCGGTCACCACGAAGGAGCGCACCAAGCTCTTCCCCCAGCTGCCGCCGCTGGCGGACACGCCGGAGCTGAGAAGCTTCGACATCACCTCCTGGAACGGCATCTACGCGCCGGCCGGCACGCCGCGTCCGATCGTCGAGAAGCTCAACCAGGCGCTTGCCGCCATCGCCAACAGCGCCGCCTTCCGGGAGCGCACCGCCAAACTCGGCTTCGACGCCTTCGGCAGCACGCCCGAGGAGTTCACCGCCTTCACCGGCAGCGAACTCGCCAAATGGCGGCAGCTGATCCAGGCGGCCGGCATCCGCCCCGAATGAGCGCCATCCGGGCAACGCCATGACGACCATGCAACCGACCGGCCCGCTGCGGGGGCTCCGCATCCTGGACCTGACCGCGGTGGTGATGGGGCCGTACGCCACGCAGACCCTGGGCGACCTGGGCGCCGACGTGATCAAGGTCGAGCCGCCCGGGGGCGACAACCTGCGCGCCGTCGGACCGATGCGCAATCCCGGCATGGGCGCCATGTCCCTGCACCTCAACCGCAACAAGCGTTCGGTGGTGCTGGACCTGAAGCAACCCGAGGGCCGCGACGCCTGCCTGAAGCTGGCGGAGACCTGCGATGCCCTGATCTACAACACGCGTCCCAGGGCGATGGAACGGCTGGGCCTGGACTACGCCGCGGTCGCCGCGCGCAACCCGCGCATCGTCTACCTGGGCTGCCTCGGCTACGGCGAGGCCGGTCCCTACGCCGGCAAGCCCGCCTACGACGACCTGATCCAGGGCGCGGTCGGCCTGCCGATGCTCTACGCCCGCCAGGGCGGCGACGCGCCGCGCTACGCGCCCGTCACGCTGGCCGACCGCGCGGTCGGGCTGCAGGCGGCCATCGCGCTGCTGGCCGCGGTGCTGCACGCGCAGCGCACCGGCCGGGGCCAGGCAGTCGAGGTGCCGATGTTCGAAGCGCTCGCCCAGCTCGTCATGGGCGACCACCTGGGCGGCGAGAGCTTCGCGCCCGCCGAAGGCCCGATGGGCTACGCCCGGCTGCTGGCGCCGCACCGCAAGCCCTACCGCACCGCGGACGGCCACCTCAGCGTGCTCATCTACAACGACAAGCATTGGCGAGCCTTCTTCGACGCCATCGGCCGGCCCGACCTGAAGGATTCGCCGATGTTCCGCGACCACACCGCCCGGGCGGCCCGCATCGGCGAGGTCTACGCCTTCGTCGCGGAGGTGATGGAAACGCGCACCTCCGAGGCCTGGTACGCGCTGCTGGAACGGGCCGACATCCCGGTGGCGCGGCTGCACACGGTCGAATCGCTGCTGCACGACCCGCACCTGCGGGCGGTGGATTTCTTCCCGGAGATGGACCATCCCTCGGAAGGCCCGATCCGCACCCCGGCCGCTGTCGGACGTTACGGCGCGACGCCGGCCGGCATCCATCGCCACGCGCCGCGTCTGGGCGAGCACAGCGCCGAGGTGCTGCGCGAAGCTGGCTACGACGACGCGGCGCTCGGCGCCCTGGTCGCGCGGGGCGTCACCGCGCAGCCCGCGGCCACATCGGAGACCACTGCATGAACTTCTCGCCGACCGACGACCAACGCGCGCTGCAGACCGCCATCGAGCGGCTCTGCGACGACTTTCCGCTCGACTACTGGCGGGAGCACGACGACAGCGCGTCGTTCCCGCACGAGTTCCACCGCGCCGTGGCGCGGAGCGGCTGGCTGGGCATCGCCATGCCCGAGGCGCAGGGCGGCGCGGGGCTGGGCATCACCGAGGCGGCGCTGATGATGCGCGCGATCAGCGCCTCGGGCGCGGCGATGTCGGGCGCCTCCGCGATCCACATGAACATCTTCGGGCTCAACCCGGTGGTGGTCTTCGGCACCGAGGCGCAGCGCCAGCGGTTCCTGCCGCCGCTGATCGCCGGCACCGAGAAGGCCTGCTTCGCGGTGACCGAGCCCGATGCCGGACTCGACACCACCCGGCTCAGCACCCGGGCGGTGCGGCAGCCGGACGGCGGGTATCTGCTCTCGGGCCGCAAGATCTGGATCTCGACCGCCCGGGTCGCGGACCGGATGCTGATCCTGGCGCGCACCACGCCGCTGGACCGGGTCCGCAAGCCGACCGAGGGCCTGACGCTCTTCTACACGGCGCTCGACCGCCGGGCCGTCGAGGTCCGCGAGATCCACAAGCTCGGCCGCGCCGCGGTCGACTCGAACATGCTGTTCATCGACGGCCTGGCGGTGCCCGAGGCCGACCGCATCGGCGAGGAGGGCCGGGGCTTCTAGTACATCCTGCACGGCCTCAACCCGGAACGCATCCTGATCGCGGCGGAAGCCATCGGCATCGGCCGCGCGGCGCTGCGGATCGCCGCCGCCTACGCGAACGAGCGGGTGGTCTTCGGCCGCCCGATCGGGCAGAACCAGGGCGTGGCGCATCCGCTGGCGCGCGCCTGGATGAACCTGGAAGCCGCCGACCTGATGGTGTTCAAGGCCGCGACGCTCTACGACGCCGGCCGGCCCTGCGCCCAGGAGGCGAACGCCGCCAAGTACCTGGCCGCCGAGGCGGCGCACGACGCCTGCCAGAACGCGGTGCTCACCCTCGGCGGCATGGGCTACGCGAAGGAATACCACGTGGAGCGCCTGCTGCGCGAGAGCTACATCCCGCGCATCGCGCCGGTGAGCCCCCAGATGATCCTGAACTTCATCGCCGAGAAGGCCCTCGGGCTGCCCCGGTCCTATTGACCACTGCCGACACGCGACGACGCCCGCCCTCCGTCCCCCGCGCCCATCCTCCGCTTCCCGCCATGCCCCACGACGCCCCGATCCGCATCGACATCCACGACCGCCGCGCCACCGTCACCCTCGACCGGCCCACGGTGCGCAACGCCTTCGACGACACCGCCATCGCCGCCCTGCGCGACGCTTTCGACCGCCTGGGCCGGGACGGGACGCTGCGCAGCATCGTGCTCGCCGCCACCGGACCGGCGTTCTGCGCCGGCGCCGATCTCCGTTGGATGCAGCGCATGGCCGGTTATTCCTACGAGGAGAACGTGGCCGACGCCCGGGCGCTGGCCGCCATGCTCCGCACGGTGCACGAATGCCCGGTGCCGACCATCGCCCGCATCCAGGGCGACGTCTTCGCGGGCGGCGTCGGGCTCGTGGCCGCGTGCGACGTGGCGGTCAGCGTGGACACCGCGCGCTTCTGCCTCAGCGAGGTCCATATCGGCCTGATCCCGGCCACCATCGGACCGTACGTGCTGCGGGCCCTGGGCCCGCGCGCCTCGCACCGCTACTTCCTGACCGGCGAGCGTTTCGACGCGGCCGAGGCGCATCGCCTCGGCCTGGTGCACGAGTCGGTGCCGGCGCAGGCGCTCGATGCGACCGTCGGCCGCATCGCCGATGCGCTCGACCGCGCCGGTCCCCGGGCCGCGCGCGCCGCCAAGGTGTTCGTGCGGCAGGTGGCGCATCGGGTGCTCGACGACGGCCTGGTGGACGAAACGGCCCGCGACATCGCACGGCTGCGCACCAGCGACGAGGGCCGCGAGGGCCTGCGCGCCTTCCTTGGGAAATCGACGCCGGCCTGGCGCGCCGGGATCGCCGCGGGAAACGACGCATGAACGCGCCAGCGCATGTCCGGCTCGTCGACGTGTCGCCGCGCGACGGGCTGCAGAACGAGAAGCGCCCGGTGTCCACCGAGGTCAGAATCGGGCTGGTCCGGCGGCTCCAGGACGCCGGCCTGAGGCATATCGAGGCCGCCAGCTTCGTGAGCCCGCGCTGGGTGCCGCAGATGGCCGACGGCGCGGCGGTGATGCAGGGCGTCCGCCGCCGGCCCGGCGTGCGTTTCGCGGCGCTGGTACCCAATCTGCGCGGCCTCGACACGGCCCTCGACGCGCCGCGCGCGGCCTGGCCCGACGACATCGTGGTGTTCGGATCGGCCAGCGAGTCGTTCAGCCGCAAGAACATCAACTGCTCCATCGCCGAGAGCATCGAGCGTTTCGCGCCGGTGGTGGCCGCGGCGCGCGCGCAGGGCCTGCGGGTCCGCGCCGCCATGTCGTGCGCCGTGGGCTGCCCCTTCGAGGGCGAGGTCGCGCCCGAGGCGGTGGGCCGGCTCGCCCGCATGCTGCGGGACATCGGCGCGCAGGAAGTGGCGGTGGCCGACACCATCGGCGTCGGCACGCCGGACAGGGTGCGCCGCGCGCTGGATGCCGCCCTCGCCCACTACGACACGGAAGACGTCTCCGGCCACTTCCACGACACGCAGGGCCGCGCGCTCGCCAACACGGTCGCCAGCCTGGACATGGGCATCCGGCAGTTCGACACTTCGGTAGCCGGCCTGGGCGGCTGCCCCTACGCCCCGGGCGCCACCGGCAATGTGGCGACCGAGGCGGTGGCGGCCCTGCTGCACGACCGGGGCTTCACCACCGGCATCGACCTGGCACGGTTGATGGAGGCCGGGCAGTACATCCGGAACGCCTTGCGAGAGGAAGTCGCACCCGCCTGAGGACGCGGGCGGTCCGCGAAGTCGCCCGCCTGGCCTCATCGCCTGGCGGGCTTTTTGCATGTCGTGCATGCGCCTTGGTCCTGTGATGAGTGGACTCCCCAATGAAACGGGGATCGATTCGCCAAGGCGCACCTTCCATCTGTAAAGGATGCCGTCAGTCGGCGATCGCGGTCTTCCTCGGTCGCGAGTCCAGGCACTGCTGCATGAACGCCTGGCGCTTGGCGTCCCTGCGGGGCGGGCCCGTCACCAGGATGCGATCCTCGCCAAGAGGTCGGACAGCTCGAACGGAACGCGCACAGGTACACTTTGGATCGCCACATGACGGCACCCGGGAAAACCTTGCCATGGCGCGACGGCCGACCTCATCCGCACGATGCCACCCTTCAACGCCGCGCATGCGGAAGTGTTCCGCCCCCAGGGCATCACGCTGGGGCTGATGACCCCGCTCGGGCCGTCCGGTGCGACCATGGCCGATCCGGACGGGGCGTTCCGGCTGGCGGCCTTGGCGGACCGGCTCGGCTTCGCGGCGCTCTGGGCGCGCGACGTGCCCCTGATGGTGCCGCAGGGCAGCGGCAACACCGCCACCGCCCTGGACGATCCTTTCCTGTGGCTGGCGGGTCTGGCGGGGGCGACGCGACGGATCGCCATCGGGACCGCCGCCGTGGTGCTGCCGTTGCGGCATCCGCTGCACGTCGCCAAGGCCGCCCGGTCCCTCGACCGGCTGAGCCGGGGCCGCTTCGTCCTCGGCATGGGATCGGGCGACAGGCCGGCGGAGTTCGAGGCTTTCGGGGAACCGCTCGATGCGCGGGGCGAGAGCTTCCGGGCGCGGTGGTCGCTGGTGCGCGCGGCCCTGTCGCCGGACGATGCGGACCGCCGTGCGCTCCGGGAAGCGACCGGAGGCCATGACCTGATGGAGCCGCCCGCCGCGCGCATCCCGATGGTGGTGGTGGGATCGGCGCGGCAATCGCTCCAGTGGACGGCATCGCATGCGGACGCGTGGGCCAGCTACCACCGGGAAGCGTCGCGCCAGGAGGGCCGGATCGGGCTGTGGCACCAGGCCCTGCGGCAACGGGCCGGCGGGGTCATCAAGCCGTTCATCCAGTCGGTGCACCTGGACCTGCAGACCGATCCCGGGGCGCAGGCGCAGGCCATCGAGCTGGGACTGAGGACCGGCCGGGACCGGTTGATCGCCTACCTCGAACGCCTGCGGCGCATCGGGGTCGGCCACGCGATCCTCAGCCTTGCGGACAATGGCCGGGCTCCTGCGGACGTCGTCGAGGAGATCGGCAGGCACGTGCTGCCGGCGCTCTCGAAAACGTAGGGAAACCGCTTCTCCGGGCGCGGCCTGCCAAACTACGGAAGGCGCTGACGGGGGAAGGGGGAATCCCTCGCGGAAGGCCCTGGAATGCTCATCCTTATTTACAATCCGTTTCACCCTCTCTGCGCGACCACCCAACGCCATGCCCCTCGCCCTCCTTTCCGACCTGCAAGCCGCTGCCGACCCCGCAGCGCCTGTGCCAGCGCCTGCGTCAGAAGCCGCGACCGCGGAGCACGATGCCCCGATCGCGCGCCAGCCCATCGTGGACCTGAAGCGGACGGTCATCGGCTACGAGCTGTTCGACCGCAGCGCGCAGCGCCAGACCGAAGGCTTCAGCCAGGACAGCGACGCCGCCCTGCTGTTCAACGCGCTGTCCTATGCCGGCACCGAGACGCTGGTGGGCCGCAAGCTGGTCTTCGTGAACTGCACCTACGACAGCCTGCGGGGCGCGCACCTGGAACTGGTGCATCCCGAGAAGGTGGTGCTGGAAGTGCCGGTCGATCCGGCGGCGTCCCTGGAGGCCATCGCGGCCCAGGTGGAGGTGCTGACCGACCTGCGCAAGCGCGGCTTCCAGCTGGCCTTCGACCAGGGCGTGCTGCGGCATAGCTACATGTCCTGGCTGCCGCTGGCCAATTTCGTCAAGCTCGACACCCTCACGCTGGAGCCGGAGCGGATCGAGCCGCTGGTGAAGTTCTGCCGCGTCCATACCCGGGCCCGGCTGATCGCCGAGCGGGTCGAGACCGCCGAGCAGTACGAATACATGCGCGGCCACGGCATCGAGCTGTTCCAGGGCTACTGGTTCGCCAAGCCGACCGTGGTGCAGGCCAAGGCGCTGCGGCCGGCGCAGGCCAACATCCTCCAGCTCATCAACCTGGTGCGCCGCGAGGCCGACAGCGCCGAGATCGAGGAACTGCTCAAGCGCGATCCGACGCTGTCCTTCAACCTGATGCGTTTCATCAACTCCTCGGGTTTCGGCCTGGCATGCGAGATCACCTCGTTCCGCCACGCGGTGATGATCCTGGGCATGAAGAAGCTGTTCCGCTGGGCGGCGCTGCTGCTGACCACCAGCCAGGTCGGCGGCGCGGCGCCGGCGGTGGGCACCACCGCCGTGGTGCGCGGCCGGCTGATGGAGCTGCTCGCGGCCGAGCTGCTGTCGCCCGAGGAGTGCGACAACGCCTTCGTGGTGGGCGTGTTCTCCTACCTGGACGTGATGCTCGGCGTGCCGCTGGAGCATGCGCTGTCGTCGGTCGCCCTGCCGCTGCCGGTGGCCGACGCGCTGCTGCACCGCACCGGCATCTACGCGCCTTTCCTGCGGCTGGTGGAAGCCTGCGAGAACAGCGACGACGCGGTCTTCGCCGAGACCGCCGAGGCGCTGCACCTGTCGAGCCGGCAGATCAACATGGCCCACCTGCAGGCGCTGGACTGGGCGGAGTCGCTCGGCGACCTCTGAGGCGGCGCGCGCCGGCCGCGCCTAGCCGCGCGGGTGGTGCTGCGCGTGCAGCGTGCGCAGGCGCTCCCGCGCCACATGGGTGTAGATGGTGGTGGTGGAGATGTCGGCGTGCCCCAGCAGCAGCTGCACCGCGCGCAGGTCGGCGCCGTGGTTGAGCAGGTGGGTGGCGAAGGCGTGGCGCAGGGTGTGCGGCGACAGCCGGATGCGGATGCCCGCGGCCACCGCGTACTTGCGCACGATCTGCCAGAACATCTGCCGCGTCATCGCCGCGCCGTGCGTGGCGACGAACAGGTCGTCCGTCTGCCGGCCGCCCAGGATGGCCGGGCGGCCCTCGGCCAGGTAGCGGCGCAGCCAGTCGTCGGCCTCCGCGCCGAAAGGCACCAGCCGCTCGCGCGCGCCCTTGCCCAGCACCCGCACCACGCCATCGGCCAACGCCAGCTGGAAGGTCTTGAGCTCCACCAGCTCGCTGACCCGCAGGCCGCTGGCGTAGAGCACTTCCAGCATCGCCCGGTCCCGCAGCCCGAGCGGGGCGGACACGTCGGGCGCCGCTAGCAGCGCCTCGACCTGCGCCTCGGACACCGAATCCGGCACCCGCAGCGCCTGGCGCGCCGGCCGCATCCGCAGCGTCGGGTCGACCTGCATCGCGCCTTCGCGCATCGCCCAGTGGAAATAGCGCTTGAAGACGGTCAGCCGCCGGTTGGCGGTGGTGGCGCGGGTGGTGGCGTGCTGGTCGGCGAAGTAGGCCTGGAGCTGCGCCTCGCCGGTATCGTCGAGCCGCAGGCCTTGCGCGCCGAGCCAGCGGCAGTAGACCTCCAGGTCGCGCCGGTAGGCCGCGAGGGTGTTGCGCGACAGGCCGTCCTCCAGCCAGAGGGCGTCGGTGAAGGCGTCGATTCGGTGCTGGCTGTCGGGATGCATGCGGGCGACGATAGCAAACCCGGGGAGCGCCCGAAGGCGCCCGTCGCGAAGGAGCCGCGCCGGATCAGTCGAGCGTCAGCTTCTGCTTGGCGACGACGCCCTTGTAGACCTCGTACTCCTGCTTGATCTGGTTGGCGAACTCCTCGGGGCTGTTGGCCACGACCAGCGAGCCGGTGTCCTCGATGCGCTTCCTGACCGCCGGATCCTCCAGCGACTTGCGCACGCCGGCGTTGATCTTGTCGACGATGTCGCGCGGCATGCCCTTCGGCCCCAGGATGCCGTAGTAGGCGACGCGGTTGACCGGCTCCAGGCCCAGTTCCTTGAAGGTCGGCACGTCGGGCAGCGACGCCACCCGCTGCGGCGCGGCGACCGCGATCGCCACCAGGCGCTTCTGCTGGATGAAGGGCAGCGCCGAGGGCAGGTTGTCGAAGATGATCGGCACCTGGCCGGCCACCACGTCGTTGAGCGCCGGGCCCGCGCCGCGGTACGGGATGTGGGTGACGAAGGTGTTGGTCAGGCTCTTGTACAGCTCCATCTGCAGGTGGCCGATGCCGCCGGTGCCGGAGGTGGCGTAGGAGTACTTGCCCTGCGACTTCTTCATCACCTCGGCGAACTCCTTGTAGTTCTTCGCCGGGAAGCTCGGGTTGACCGCGATGACGTTGGGCGTGGCCGCGATGTTGATGATCGGCGTGAAGTCGGTCAGCGGGTTGTACGGCGTCTTGGGGTTGATGGCCGGGTTGGCCGCGGTGGACGAGACGGTGGCCAGGCCCAGCGAGTAGCCGTCGGGCGCCGAGCGGGCGGTTTCGAGCGCGCCGATCTGGCCGCCGCCGCCGGCCTTGTTCTCCACCACCACCGTCTGGCCGAGCTGGCGTCCCAGCGGTTCGGCGATGACCCGCGCGATGATGTCCGTGGTGCCGCCGGGCGCGAAGGGAACGACCAGTCGGATGGGCTTGGCGGGATAGGACTGGGCGAAGGCCGAGCTCGTGGCCACGGCGGCTGCCAGCGCGATCCAGGAACGACGTTGCATGCGGGGACTCCTTGTTTCCGTGTTGCGGGAAGAGGCCCGATGCTAAGGTGCGGCCCCGGCGGTTTCGGATTCGGCGCGCGCCCCGGGCTCGGTGCT
Organism: Burkholderiaceae bacterium; assembly: GCA_022702125.1. Lineage (GTDB taxonomy): Bacteria > Pseudomonadota > Gammaproteobacteria > Burkholderiales > Burkholderiaceae_C > JAKOND01. The sequence goes on along the minus strand of JAKOND010000021.1, from coordinate 81,585 downwards.
TACCCTGAGAAGGCGCCGATCCGCCGCGCTATGCTGCGCGCGGTGAACTACGCCCAGCTGCTCTTTCCCGATTTCTCGCTCATCGCCTGCGGCTACCTGATCTGCCGCTACACCGCGCTCGGGCGGCCGGTCTGGCAGCAGGTCGAGGCGCTGGTGTACTACTTCCTGTTCCCGGTGCTGCTGTTCCAGTCGATCATGCGCAGCCCGATCGACCTGGGCGCCGCCTCGGGGCTGATCGCCGGGGGCCTGGCGACCGGCGCGGCGGCCATCGCGCTCGCCTACGCCCTGCCCCGGCTGCCCTGGATCGGGCGGCGCATCGACCCGCGCGACGCGGCGGCCAGCGCGCAGGTGGCCTTCCGCTTCAATTCCTTCATCGCGCTGGCGCTGGCCGAGCGGCTCGGCGGCGCGCAGGGCCTGCTGATGGTCGCGGTGCTGATCGGCGTCGGCGTGCCGGTGTTCAACATCGCGGCGGTCTGGCCGATGGCGCGCGGCGGCGACACCGGCTTCCTGCGCGCGCTGGTGCGCAACCCGCTGATCGTCGGCACCGTCGCCGGGCTGGCGGGCAACCTGGCGGGGCTGTCGATCCCCGACTGGCTGGCGCCGAGCTTCGGCCGCATCGGCGGCGCCTCGCTGGCGCTGGGGCTGATGTCGGCCGGCGCGGGCATGCAGTTCGGCGCGATGGCGCGCGGCAAGCTGCTGGCCGCGCTGGTGCTGGGCATCCGCCACCTGGTCTCGCCGCTGGTCGCGCTGGGCCTGGCGCGGCTGCTGCGGCTGGACCTGCCGCAGGCCACCGTCCTGCTGACCTTCGCCGCCCTGCCGACCGCCTCCACCTGCTACGTGCTGGCCGCGCGCATGGGCTACAACGGGCCGTACGTGGCGGGGCTGGTGACGCTGTCCACGGTGCTGGGGGTGGCGAGCCTGCCGTTCGGGCTGTGGCTGCTGCGGTTCGCCTGATGCGGGAACCGCGGATCGCCGGCGTCGAAATCCTGGCATTTTTTCCGGCACCGCCCGCATTCCGCCTTCGCTGACAGCTATCTTTTATGTAGCATCGTCCTGCGCCAGCGCCCAGTCCACGTGCTCGCGCACCAGCAGGCTCGGATGCGCCTGCCGCCGGGCCAGCGCCGCCCGTTCGGCCTCGCCGGCCGCGCCGCTGCGCAGCGCGTTGCCCAGGCCCACCGCCAGGTTGCGCAGCCATCGCTCGTGGCCGATGCGCCGGATCGGGCCGCCTTCCGTGCGGCGCAGGAACTCGTCCTCGCTCCAATCGATCAGCGCGGCCATCGGCTGGCCGACCAGCGCCGGCCGCGCATCGAAGTCCGCCAGCGCGGACGGGCGGGCGAACTTGTTCCACGGGCAGGCCAGCTGGCAGTCGTCGCAGCCGTAGATGCGGTTGCCGATCGGCGCCCGGAATTCCACCGGGATCGGGCCGGGATGCTCGATGGTCAGGTACGAGATGCAGCGCCGCGCGTCGATGCGCTGCGGCGCGACGATGGCCTGCGTCGGGCAGACGGCGATGCAGGCGCTGCACTGGCCGCAGTGCGCGCCGACCGGCTCGGTCTCGGGCAGCGCGAAGTCCAGGAACAGCTCGCCCAGGAAGAACATCGACCCGCCCTCGCGGTTGAGCACCAGCGTGTGCTTGCCGCGCCAGCCCTGGCCGCTGCGCGCGGCGAGTTCGGCCTCCATCACCGGCGCCGAGTCGGTGAAGACGCGGTGGCCGAAGGGCCCCACCTCGGCGGCGATGCGGTCGGCCAGCTTCTGCAGCCGGCCGCGCAGCACCTTGTGGTAGTCGCGGCCCCGGGCGTAGGCGGAGACGATCGCCTCGCCGGGCCGCCGCAGCCGGTCGAATTCCACCGCCTGCCAGCCCGGCTCCGTGCCGCGCGGCAGGTAGTCCATGCGCGCGGTCAGCACGCTGACGGTGCCCGGCACCAGCTCGGCCGGACGGGCGCGCTTGAGGCCGTGGGACTCCATGTAATGCATCTGGCCGTGGAACCCCTGCGCCAGCCACGACACCAAGCCCTGCTCGGCCGTGCGCAGGTCGATGCCGGCCACGCCGATTTGGGAGAATCCCAGCTCGCGCGCCCATCCACGAATCCGAGATACCAGTTGACTGCCGACGACCATGACCCGGCGATTGTAGGAACGCCCCCCCCGCCCCCCGCGTCCGCGCCGCCCGCCGCCCTGCGCGCGCCGCTGGCATTGCGCTGGCCGGACGAGCGCGCCACCGCCGCCTTCGCCGCCCGCCTGGCCGCCCAGCCGGCGCTGCGCGACGCCTTCCTCACCCTCGACGGCCCGCTCGGCGCGGGCAAGACCACGCTGGTGCGCCACCTGCTGCGCGCCCTCGGCGTGCAGGGCCGCATCAAGAGCCCGACCTACGCGGTGGTCGAGCCGCACGAATCCCCCGACGCGCCCGGCGGCCCGCTGGCGATCTGGCACTTCGACTTCTACCGCTTCGACGACCCGCGCGAATGGGAGGACGCGGGCTTCCGCGACCTCTTCGCCGCGCCGGGCCTGAAGATCGCCGAGTGGCCCGACAAGGCGGCCGCGGTACTGCCGCCGGCGGACCTGGCCATCCGCATCGCGCCCGAGGCGGCGGACGCCGAATCCGGCAACGGCGCCGACGCCGGCGCCTCCTGCGACCCGGACGATGCGGGCCCCGCGCCTGCCCGCCGGGTGCTGCTGGCCGCCGGCACCCCGCGCGGCCGGGTCCTGGCCGATGCGCTGCGGGCCTTCGCCGACGCCCCGCTTCCCGAAACGGCTCCCGAGCCCGCCCCCGAGACCGACCCGCGAGGACCCGCCGCATGACGCAGACGCCCTTCCCTCCGCCGCCCGACCGCGCCCGCCCCGCGCAGCCCGCCCGGCGCGGCCTGCTGCAGGCCGGCAGCCTGCTCCTGCTGCTGGGGTCCGCGCAGATCGCGCGCGGCGCCAACATCGTCGCCGTCCGGGTCTGGCCCGCGCCCGACTACACCCGCATCACCATCGAGTCGGACGAGCCCCTGTCGGCCCGGCAGTTCCTGGTCGAGAGCCCGCCGCGCCTGGCCATCGACATCTCGGGCCTGGACCTGAACCCCTCGCTGCGCGAGCTGGTCGCCAAGGTCAAGTCGGACGACCCGTACATCGACGGCGTGCGCATCGGCCAGAACGCGCCCGGCGTGGTGCGCATGGTGCTCGACCTCAAGCAGAGCGTGCGGCCGCAGGTGTTCTCGCTGCCGCCGGTGGCGGCCTACCGCAACCGGCTGGTGTTCGACCTCTACCCGACCCAGGCGCGCGATCCGCTGGAGACGCTGATCAGCGAGCGGCTGCGCGACAGCGGCACGCCCTCCACCATGACCGGCGCGCCGGAAGTGGGCCGCGCCGTGGCGGGCCAGGGCACGCCCACGCAGGTCGCCAAGGCCGCGCCCTCGGTGGGCATCCAGGCGCCCGATCCGCTGTCGGACCTGATCGCGCAGAAGTCGCGCGCGCCCGCCGTCGCCCCCACCGTCGCGGCCGCCGCCTCGGGCATCACCGCCGGCCAGGGCATCGTGCCCACCCCGGGCGATCCGCCGCCGGTGCATGTGGAGATCCGCGGCAGCCATCCGCCCGCCGACACCCGGGTCGCCATTGCCGCCGCTCCGCCCCCGCTGCCCCTGCCGCCGGCCCCCCCGGCGCGGCCCACCGTCACCGCGCGCCCGGCGGCCAGCTCGCCGCTGCCCACCTCCACCCGCACCGACCGGCTGATCGTGGTCGCGCTCGACCCGGGCCACGGCGGCGAGGACCCGGGCGCCAGCGGCCCGAGCGGCACCCGCGAGAAGGACATCGTGCTGCGCATCGCCCACCTGCTGCGCGAACGCATCAACGCCACCACCATCAACGGCAACCCGATGCGCGCCTTCATGACGCGCGACGCCGACTTCTTCGTGCCGCTGCACGTGCGGGTGCAGAAGGCGCAACGGGTGCAGGCCGACCTGTTCATGAGCATCCACGCCGACGCCTTCACCACGCCGGCCGCCCGCGGCGCCAGCGTCTTCGCGCTGAGCCAGGGCGGCGCCTCCAGCTCGGCCGCGCGCTGGCTGGCGAACAAGGAGAACAACGCCGACCTGATCGGCGGCGTCAACGTCCGCTCGCAGGACGTGCACATCCAGCGCGCGCTGCTCGACATGAGCACCACCGCCCAGATCCGCGACAGCCTGCAGCTCGGCAGCGCCCTGCTCGGCCAGATCGGCGGCATGGCCAGGCTGCACAAGGCCAGCGTCGAGCAGGCCGGCTTCGCGGTGCTGAAGGCGCCGGACATCCCGAGCGTGCTGGTGGAGACCGCCTTCATCAGCAATCCCGAGGAAGAATCCCTGCTGCGCGACCCGCGCTACCAGGAGAAGATGGCCGATGCGCTGATGCGCGGCATCCGGGGCTACTTCTCGCAGAACCCGCCGCTGGCCCGCAGCCGGACCCTGTAGTCGGTGCGCCCGCGGCCCCTTCCGCGGGCGGATGCGGGGCGACGCGTTTCCCGCGAAAGACTCCGCGGCATGCCCGACACTAGCTGGCGGGCTTTTCCTACAGCACCCGCGCGGGCCGCTGCGCATCATCCCTCCACAGGCAGCACGAATTGGAATTTCCCTTCGGCCTGGGCTGAATATCCAAACATCCTGAAAGGTGACACCATGAAGACGACGCTCATCCTCTCCGCAGTTGCTGCTTCCCTGATCGCACTCAGCGGCTGCTCGACCCGTCCGACCAACGCGCAGATCGGCACCGGCGCCGGCGCGGTCCTGGGCGGCGCGGCAGGCAGCGCGCTGGGCGGCGGCACGCTCGGCACCGTGGGCGGCGCGGCCGCCGGTGCGCTGATCGGCAACGAAGTGGGCCGCCGCTACTGATACCGCCCGCTCCCGCCTCCGGTCGGCGCTCGCGCGAGTCGGAAACAAAGAGGGCCGCCGGCACCCGCCGGCGGCCCTCTCTGCGTTCAAAACCCCGACTCCGTTCAGGCGGCGACGCGTCCCTTGCGACCCGCGCGCCAGGCGCCGAAGACCGCGATCAGCCCCGGCACCAGGATCAGCGCCCAGATGATCTTCTCCAGGTTGTCCTTCACCCACGGGAAATTGCCGAAGAAGTACCCGGCCGAGCACAGGCCGATCACCCACACCACCGCGCCGACCACGTTGAACGCGGTGAACTTCGCCCGCCCCATCGCCGCCACGCCCGCCACGAACGGGGCGAAGGTGCGGATGAACGGCATGAAGCGCGCCAGGATGATCGTCACGCCGCCGTAGCGCTCGTAGAAGGCATGCGCCTGGTCGAAGGCGCGGCGGTTGAAGAAGCGCGAGTTCGGCCACTGGAACACCTTCGGCCCCAGGGCGCGCCCGATGGCGTAGTTGCACTGGTCGCCCAGGATGGCCGCCGCCAGCAGCACCGCGCAGGCGATCGGCAGGCTCATCAGCCCCGCGCCGCACAGCGCCCCGACGATGAACAGCAGCGAATCGCCCGGCAGGAAGGGCATCACCACCACGCCGGTCTCGACGAAGACGATCAGGAAGAGCAGCGCGTACACCCAGACCCCGTAGCTCGCCACGAAGGCTTCCAGGTAGCGGTCGATGTGCAGGATGAAGTCGATGGCGAGCGCGATGATGTCCATGGGGTTCCAGTTCCAGTGGCGTGGGCGGGATGCGGTGCGCATTATCCGCACGGGATGCCGGACACCCCCCGCGGCCTAGAATTCCGCCGGTGAACGACGACGCCCTCCTCCGTGCCGGCCCCGCCGTGCGCCGCAGCATCCGCGAGCTGCCCGACGAACTCATCAGCCAGATCGCCGCCGGCGAAGTCATCGAGCGGCCCGCCGCCGTGGTGCGCGAGCTGGTCGACAACGCGCTCGACGCCGGGGCCCGCCAGGTCACCGTGCGGCTGCTGGCCGGCGGCGTGCGGCTGATCGCGGTCGAGGACGACGGCCACGGCATCCCGCGCGACGAGCTCGCCACCGCCCTGAAGCGCCACGCCACCAGCAAGATCGCCAGCCTGGGCGAACTCGAAGCGGTCGCCACCATGGGCTTCCGGGGCGAGGCCCTGGCGGCCATCAACGCGGTGGCGGACCTGAGCCTGCTCTCGCGCACCGAAAGCGAAGCGCACGGCCACCGCCTCGACGGCCGCAGCGGCGAACTCTCGCCCGCCGCCCGCACCCGCGGCACCACCGTGGAAGTGCGCGAACTGTTCTTCTCCACGCCGGCGCGCCGCAAGTTCCTCAAGACCGACGCCACCGAACTGGCCCACTGCATCGAGTCGGTGCGCCGCCATGCCCTGGCCCGGCCCGATGTCGGTTTCGCGGTCTGGAGCGAGGGCCGCCTGGCCGCCCAGTGGCGCGCCTGCGCCGGCGCGGCGGCGCTGCATGCGTCGATCTCCGCCGATCCGCACGGCCAGCGCCTGGCCGACGTGCTGGGCACCGAGTTCGTGCGCCAGTCGGTCGCGGTGCGCCGCGACAGCGGCGTGGTCGCGGTGCACGGCCATGCCGGCGTGCCCGACGTGGCCCGGTCCCGCGCCGACCAGCAGTTCTTCTATGTCAACGGCCGCTTCGTGCGCGACCGGGTGCTGTCGCACGCGGTGCGCAGCGCCTACGAGGACGTGCTGCACGGCCAGCGCCAGCCGGTGTACGCGCTGCACTTGGCGATCGACCCGGCCCGGGTGGACGTCAACGTGCATCCGACCAAGATCGAGGTCCGCTTCCGCGACGGCCGCGAGGTGCACCAGGCGGTGCGCCATGCGGTCGCCGACGCCCTGGCCGCGCCGCGTGCCGGCACCGACGCGGTCGCGGGGCCGGCGGCCGGCCCCGCGCCGGGTGCCGACGGCCGCGCGGGCATGCCCTCCGCCGTCGCCGTCGCCGGGCCGTCCTCGGCCCCGGCCCATCCGGCACGTTCCTGGAGCCAGCCGCGCATGGATTTCGGCGTGCCGCAGGTCGGCCACCGGGTCAGCGACCTGGGCGCGCTGTGGACGACCGCGTCCGCCGTCGGCCAGCCGGCCATCGGCGCGCCGGATGCCGACCCCGCTGCGGGCACGGCCCCCGACCGGACCGGCGGCTGGCGGACCGGTGCCGCGGAGCGCTCCCCGACCGGCGATGCCGACCCTGCCGCCGCGCCGCGCGCGCAGCCGTCCCCTCCATCGCCCCTGCCCGCCGACGACGCCTGGCCGCTGGGCCGGGCGCTGGCGCAGTTGCAGGGCATCTACATCCTGGCCGAGAACGCCCGCGGCCTGGTCATCGTCGACATGCATGCGGCGCACGAGCGCATCGTCTACGAGCGGCTCAAGCGCCAGTTCGACGGGAACCGCCAGGCGCTCGCCAGCCAGCCGCTGCTGATACCCGCCACCTTCGCCGCGACGCCGCTGGAGATCGCCACCGCCGAATCGGCCGCCGAAGCCCTGCTGGCGCTGGGCCTGGACGTGGCCGCCTTCTCGCAACGCACCCTGGCGGTGCGCGCGGTCCCCGCCGCACTCGCCCAGGGCGACGCGGCCGAACTCGCCCGCAGCGTGCTGGGCGAACTGGCGCAGCACGACGCCGCCACCGTGCTCCAGCGATCCCGCGACGACCTGCTGGCCACCATGGCCTGCCACGGCGCCGTCCGCGCCAACCGCCGGTTGACGCTGGAAGAAATGAACGCCCTGCTGCGCCAGATGGAGCAAACCGACCGGTCCGACCAGTGCAACCACGGACGGCCGACCTGGCGTCAGCTCAGTCTGCGGGAGCTGGACGCGTTGTTCCTGCGAGGACGGTAGATTCCGCCTGACCGCAGGATACGAGCCGGCCTCCGGAATACCCGTCCCGCGAATACGGCCCCGGACGGTTCGGCCCGTTCAAATAGCGCCTTTCGCCTTTCCGGCCATATCGGTTGCGTCACCGTCAAAATGCGCATGCTGCCTGATGGCAAGAGCCGCCGCCAGAACGAAGACCACGACGAAAAAGAGATACCGCGAATAAACGGCATTGGCAACGAGGTGCGGAACGCCGGACAACCAGGAAAAACGGTGGTACGCAGGCAAGAGCATCGCGACATACGCGGTTCCGAACAGGATCGGCACCACGCCGCCAGGAGCGTTTTTGCAGCGACCCCACAAAAACATCATGAGGGGAAGGCTGTAGACGTACGCATGGCCCCAACCCAGCGGAGCGAGCCACGAGACTGCCGAAATCGCCATCGCGAGCGCGATCATCTGCATGTTCTTCCGCCGCATCAACACGATGGCATACAGGACAAAGGCCGCGCCGGCGGAAAGCACCAGCATCCGTATGGCGGAAGCCACCTGAACCGCATCGTAGGAATTCAGGCTGTTTTCCATCGGAAAATCCATGCGCACCAGGAATGCGGAAAACGACTGGTTGTAGATGTTGATGATCGTCCTTTTGGACAGATGCGGCAGGTAATTGGAGAAGTAGTCCGTATACAGCTCCATGGGAACCCATGCGACCAGCAGGACCGGTACTGCGATCAATCCGAACAGGAAACCCGGCACCAGGGTGATCCTGCTCTTTCCGGAAAAGACATAGATCAGCAGGAGAGCGGGATAGATCTTTATCCAGAACCCCAAGGACAAGACGAATCCGGCCAAGAAGAACCGTTCCTTCGTCAGCATCAGGGCGTACAAGCCGCAGATGAAAAGAACGACCGTGTCCACCTGGCCCGCACCGGCAGCGGAGAAAACCGGTCCGGCGGCAACTGCCAGCAATATTCCGATTGCCTTGTCGGCTCCATCGAACCCCACGAAACGCGAGTCTTTGTCGATGGCCCGCATCCACGTCAAGGCGCTTGCGATGGCCGATCCATACGCGACCACCAGGAACAAGGCGTAAGCCGTGGATACATCCAGGAAGGAAAATCCTCTGAAAAGCACGATCGCCGGCGGCGGATACAGGAATCCTTGCAAGGTATCGACCGAGTCCCTGGAATAGAGCATCAAGGGATCCAGGCCGAATCTGGAGGCAGCATTGTGAAATATCTTGAAATCCGAACCGACGTGCCCGAATATTCTCGAAAACTGGAAAATCACCACCGACAGCAATGCTGCGCCGACCAGCACATGCAGGATCGGCAAGCGATCGGTTTTCATATATCGCGCATCCTCCATATCAAGCCCGCAGTTCAGGATACAACGGTTTTTCGTGCTCGCCCCAAAAACAGCCGGCTCCCGCCGCCGCCAGCAGAATCACGAAGGGCATGATCGGCTCGCGGTATCTGAATATGATGTAGAAAATCGTGTGCGCAGCAAAATAGGAAAGAATGCCGACGGCCAGAATCTGGAGGCTGCGATTCTTCCTCTCCTTGGCGATGACGAAAAGAGCGAGGCAGATGATCACCACATACTGCAACAACCAGACGAATCGAACGATCGTCTCTATTATCGAACCGGCCCCTTTACCTTGGTGAAACGGCGGCAGCCAAAAATAAAGCGCTTTCTTCACGGTCAGTTCGACGAATCTCATCGGATTGCTCCGTATCCATTGCATGGCATGGTCCTTGAGAACCTCCGAAGCCCTCACCTCCCCGGTCGAGCGAAGTGCTTCCCAGCGGTCGCCCATCGGGGTTTCGGCAATCGAGACGAAAAGACCGGTTGCGGCAGGATTGTTGCCGATGTAGAAATTGAACCCCCCGTTCGTATTCAGCACGGGAGCACCGAGAACATTCAGATTCCTGAGAATCCAGGGGCTCGCGATGGCAGCGGCGATGACGACGATCAACGACAGGTCCAGAAACTTCCGGGCAAGCGGTCTGGCCGACAGCATCAACGCGAACCCGACCATCAGGAACAGGACCAACGCGGCATTGCCTACGATGGCCAGAATTCCGAGAAGCGCAGCGCATAGAACCACCGAGGCGGTACGCCCCCCGGCATGGATGTCGAGTGCGCACCATGCGACGCCCAGCATGAGAGGAATCATGAGATTCTCCTTGAGCAAATACACGCTGTAGACACTCGAAGGCAAATACAGGGCCGCCATCAATGCGGCGATGAAAACACCTTTCCTGCCCAGCCCAGCCTTCCGCGCAACGACCCACACCAACGCAACGGCCAGCACGCCCAGCAAAGCATTGCAAAGGCGGGCGATGAAAATATTTTCCCCGAAAACCGCAAAGACAGGCGCCAGCACCATGAGCGGATAGCCCGCGTTGAACATCGCGCGATTGCCGTATTGATCCGTCATTCCGGAGCCGTTCAAAAGATTGACAGCCATCGCCCGGTACGACAATTCGTCGCTTTCCGGCGCGTGGCCGTAGAAAACCACGGCCCCCAACCGAAGGGCGAAAGCGATCGACATCACAAGGCCGAGGCCGTGCCCCGAGATAAAAAATCTTGCTTTGGACAGAATCATCATTTTCCGGTTTTATTTTTCAGCAGGCCCCGGATCAGGGCGCTCCCGTGCTGCGCAGACCCAATGCGATCCGTCCAATCAATTCAACAGACGCAACTGGAATGAATGCGCAATCACAGTGATGCATATCATCGTCACGATGACGATGCGGCTTCCCCGGTCCCGGATCGCGAACACCAGCGGATCGTCGTGCATCTCTCCGCGTGCGGTCTTCATCCATAGCCGCATCAGCCAGTAGATCATTCCCATGGCCGCCAGCCAGAGGAGTTCTCCGGTGGCGAAGCGGTCCTGCACGCCGGACGTGGCGATGAACAGGCCCAGCACCACCACCGCGCTCATGGCCGAGGCGGCGCCCATCGGCCACAGGACGGCGAGATCGGTCACCCGGTAGTCCCGCCCGTGCGTATGGTCGCGGCCCATCTGCTGCAGGGAGACCAGCTCGGAGCAGCGCTTGACCAGCGCCAGCGAGAGGAAGATGAATACCGAGAACGCCAGCAGCCAGGAGCTGGTGACCACACCGATCGCGACAGAGCCGGCCAGGATGCGCAGCGTGAACAGCAGCGCCAGCATCATCACGTCGATCAGCGCATAGAACTTCAATGACCAGCTGTAGACGCTGGTCAGGCCGATGTAGAGCAGCACCATCGCCATGAAATTCGGCGAGACCGCATAGCCCAGGCCCAACGACAGCACCAGCATGCCCCCTGCCAGCGCCACCGCCTGCGGAATGGAGATGGCGGCACTGGCCAGGGGACGCTTGCATTTGCGGGGATGGGCGCGGTCGGCCGCCAGGTCCCAGAGATCGTTGACCAGGTAGGTCGCCGATGCCGCGACCGAGAAGGCGATGAAGGCCAGCACGGAATCCACCACGCGGTTCCCGTGCGTGAAGGAAAAGCTGGTGATCAAAGGCACGAAGATCAGGATGTTCTTCAGCCACTGGTGCAGCCTCAGCGCCTTGAGCCATACCTTGAGGCCCGCGCGGGTCTGGGGAAACTCCTTTTCGACCGGTGTCTCGGCACGCACCGTGGCGAACATGCGCCGCGATGTGCGTCCGACCAGAATGGCGGCCCTGGAAGCCTTCCAGATCGGCAGATCGGCGGCGCTGTCGCCGGCATAGCAGAAGTCGTTGCCGTAGCGCGCTTCGATCGCCTCCAGCTTGCGGCGCCCTTTCAGGTTCCGGTCGTCCTCCGTCGCCAGAACCGCGTCGAACAGTCCCAGTTTGCGGGCAACCGAATCGGCGATGCTGCGGTGGGCGGCCGTGGCGAGCACGATGGTGCGACCGCGTGCCTTCTCCGCCTGGAGGTAATTCAGCAAGGACTCGCGATAGGGAAGGCTTTCCGCCGAAAAGTGGATATGGCGTGCGATCCGGCCCTTGAAAGTCGCGCGCCCGGCGAGAAACCAAAGGGGCAGCAGCAGCAGACTCCAGGGCTTTGTCTTGATGAGCTGGATAATCGATTCGAACAGCGTGTCCGTGGGCGTCAGCGTACCGTCGAGATCGACAATGAGCGGAATCGTCGAGTGATCTGGAGTCATGGCAAGGAATGGTTTCGCCGTTGATGCATTTGCGCACATTATCTCGAATACCCTTACCGATTAAAGATAATTCGATACGCGAATTGGCGTAGTGGCTGAAAAGCAGCAGTTATTCGGCATCCGATGCATTACTGTCGAGCAGCCCGGTTTCGCACGGGGCATCCGCGGTGAAAAAACAACTGGCGGGCGCGCGGGCTGCCGCGGTGGTGCGACCACGCCGCTTTCGTGCACGGGTGCGACGCTCCCTATCGGTGCCTTTTCGACGGCGGCGGGGCGGGCATGCCCCTATCGGTGGCGCGCCCGGAACGGGAATGCACGAGCGCCTCGCACGCGAGCCCGCTCCCAAGGCGTCCCCGCCCCGCGATGCTCCGGAGACAGGCCGCATCGCCGTCTCGGCTGCACGCCTGCAACCGGGCATAGGGTTTGCTCGAATGTAATAACGGGCATCCCGACCGTTATCGAAGAAACTTTCTCCGTATCGACGACTCGATTGATTGCATGAAATACCGGCCCCTCGTTGCTCCCGTGTGCGTTTCGCTCGCCATCATGGCGGGCTGCTCCACGCTGGACTACAAGCAGCGCGAATGGATCTTCCAGCCCAGCGACCGCAGCTGGGGCGGAGCGCAGGCGGCACCGGACCTGCAGGACGTGTGGATCGACTTCGCCTCCGGCACCGCCGGCGGCCCCGCGCGGCTGCACGCCCTGTGGCTGCCCGCCACCACGCCGACCCCCACGCCGATGGGCATCCCGGTCGATGGCCGGGCCGCGCAGGGCGGCGGCCCGCCGGTGCTGCTGTACCTGCACGGCGCCCGCTGGAACGTCATGGGGTCGGCATCGCGCATCCGCCGCATGCAGGAAATGGGTTTCTCGGTCCTGGCCATCGACTACCGCGGATTCGGCAAGAGCAGCGCCGGCCTGCCGTCCGAGCAGACCGCCGCCGAGGACGCCCGCGCCGCCTGGGACTGGCTCGCCAAGCGCTTCCCCGACCGCGCCCGCTACGTGTTCGGCCATTCGCTGGGCGGCGCCATCGCCATCGACCTGGCCACCGGCCTGCAGGATGCCAGCGGCGTGATCGTCGAGGGCACCTTCACCAACATCCCCGATGTGGTCAGCAACTTCAAATGGGGATGGCTGCCGCTGTCGATGCTGATCACCCAGCGTTTCGAGTCCATCGACAAGGTGCGCCGGCTGAACGCGCCCCTGCTGGTGGTGCACGGTTCCGAGGACAGCCTGATTCCCGCGACGCTGGGCCGCCGGCTGTACGACGCGGCCCGGGTGCCCAAGCAGTTCGTGCTGGTGGAAGGCGGATCGCACTACAGCACCAACGCGGTCGGCGAGGTCAAGTACCGGCAGGCGCTGCACCAGCTGTTCGGGCTGAATACGCTGCCGGTCGAGCCACGCAAGAGCGACGGGGCGATCACCTCCCTGATGTAGGCCGGAACGATTCCGCACCGGCATCCATGCCGCGGGATTCCGTACCCGGCTCCGGCATGCGACCGGACGCACCTACAATGCCGGGTTGGCTGCCGGCCTCGCCGGCATGGGGGGCGTTAGCTCAGTTGGTTAGAGCAGAGGACTCATAATCCTTTGGTCATAGGTTCAAGTCCTATACGCCCTACCACTTCTTTCACATCGAACACTTGGACCGCCTTCCGGGCGGTCTTTTGCTTCGGGGCCGGGGGTTTTCCGGCCATCCTCCTCCGCGGCCCGGCGGGACGCGCGCGGTTCACCGTGGTGCCGCCGCACCGGGCGCGCCGGCGGCCCCCGCCAGCAGCGCGGCGCAGGCGGGCGACAGCCCGCGGTTCGGCTTGACGGGCGGCGGGGCGAAACTGCCCGCCCGGGCGCGCCGCGCTCCCAGCGAAGCCAGCAGCTCGGCCTGCCGCACCGCGCAGTCGACGCCGTCCACCGCCGGTACCGGCAGCCGGTGGGCCACGCTGCGCGCCAGGCCCGCCAGCGGCGCGCCGGCCAGCACCAGCACATCGGCGCCGTCCTCCCGGACCGCCGCCTCGGCCAGCGCGACGAGCGCATCCGCATGCTCCTCCTGGATGCCGTCGATCGCCGACAGCGGCCGGTTCAGCGCGCGGATGCCGGCCAGCCGGCCTTCGAGGCCGCAGCCCCGCACCACCTCGCGGTACCAGGCCTGGATGCGTTGCGAGATCGCGATGATCGAGAAGCGCTGCCCGAGCAGGCAGGCGGTGGACAACGCCGCATCGGTCAGCCCGACCACCGGCACCGGCAGGGCCTCGCGCAGCGCCGCGACGCCCGGGTCGCCGAAGGCGGCCACGATCACCGCGTCGTGGCCTGCGCAGGATTCGGCCGCCATCCCGGCCGCCGCGTGCGCGCCGAGCATCGCCTCGAAGCGGGTCTCGATATAGGCCACGCCCGCGGCGGCGGTGCGCATCGTCAGCCGCGTGTCCGGCCGCATGCTGCGGCGCGCCTGGGCCTCGATCAGCGCGGTGACGCTCTCCGAGATGTTCGGGTTCAGGACCAGCAGGCGCAGGCCGCCCGCTCCGCCCGTTTCGCCGGCCGCCCCGCTCATCCGCGCCTCCGGGGCAGCAGCGTGGGCTGGCCGCAGCGCAGGAACCGGCCGGCTCCGCGGGTGCCGCGGAACGCCGCGCCGTCCCAGACCACCTCGCCGCGCGACAGGGTCACCGCCGGCCAGGCGCTCAGGTGCATGCCCTCGTAGGGGGTGTAGTCCACGTCGTGGTGCAGCATCGTGTTGCGCAGCACGAATTCGCGCTCGTCCCAGACGACCAGGTCGGCGTCCGCGCCCACCGACAGGCTGCCCTTGCGCGGATGCAGGCCGTAGGCCTTGGCCGGGTTGGTGGCGGTCAGCTCGACGAACTTGTTCGGCGTGATGCGGCCGGCCATCACGCCCTCGGACCACAGCAGGGCCATGCGCGTCTCCAGACCCGGGATGCCGTTGGGGATGTGGCGGAAGGGCCGCTCCTCGCCGCCCGGGTGCTTGCCCTCCCCGCCCTCGAAGCGGTAGGGCGCGTGGTCGGACGAGAAGATGGTGAACAGCCCGTCGGCCAGGCCGCGCCAGATGACCTGCTGGTTCTCCCGGCCGCGCGGCGGCGGGCTGCAGACGCAGCGCGCGCCCTCGTAGCTGTCGTCGATGCCCAGGTCCTCGGCCGTCAGGAACAGGTACTGCGGGCAGGTTTCGGCGAAGACGTGCAGCCCGTGGGCGCGGGCCCAGCGGATCTGCTCCACCGCCTCCTGGCCCGAGACGTGCACGATGAGGATCGGCACGTCCACCAGCTCCGACAGCGCGATCGCGCGGTGCGTGGCCTCGCGCTCCACCAGCATCGGCCGCGCGTGCGCGTGGTAGCGCGGCGCGGTGCGGCCGGCGGCCTCCAGGCGGCGGCTCAGCCATTCGATGCATTCCGCGTTCTCGGCGTGGACCATCGCCATCGCGCCGTGCTCCCGCGCGACCGCCAGCACGTCGAGGATCTGGCCGTCGTCGAGCTTGAGGCTGTCGTAGGTCATGTAGATCTTGAACGAGGTGTAGCCCTCGCGGATCAGGGCCGGCAGTTCCTCGCCGAGCACCGTGGGCGTCGGGTCGCTCACGATCAGGTGGAAGGCGTAGTCCACGTGCGCCTGGCCGTCGGCGCGCCGGTGGTAGTCGGCCACCGCGTCGCGCAGCGACTGGCCCTTCTGCTGCAGCGCGAAGGGGATCACGGTGGTGGTGCCGCCGCAGGCGGCCGAGCGGGTGCCGGAGTCGAAGCCGTCGGCCATGCGGATCGGCGGCGGCTCGGGCTGGTCGAGGTGGCAATGCGCGTCCACGCCGCCCGGCGTGACGTGGCGGCCGGCGGCGTCGATCTCGCGCGCGCCCGCCGCCAGGCCCTGGCCGAGCTGGACGATGCGGCCGTCCTTCACGCCGATGTCGCAGTCGAAGAGGTCGCTGGCCGTGACGGCGCGCGCGTTGCGGATGACGAGGTCGAAGTCGGGCATGGGGGGGATCGCAGGGAAGGGGAAAAGGGTTCGGATTCAGGCGGCCATCCAGCCGCCGTCGACCATCAGCTCGGCGCCGGTGATGTAGCGCGCCTCGCTGCTGGCCAGGAAGAGCACCGCACCGGCCACGTCCTCGGGCCGGCCCAGGCGGGGCCAGGGCGTGCGGCGGACGGCGCGGTCCATGACCTCCGGATCGAGGGCGCGGCCGCCCTGCCCGGTCTGGATCTTGCCGGGCGCCACCGCGTTGCAGACGATGCGCCGCGCCGCGTAGTCGGCCGCCACCTGGCGCGTGAGGTAGGCGATGCCGGCCTTGCTCACGCCGTAGCCCAGGTCGCCGGGCGCGGCGACGATCCCGTGCTGGGACGAGAGGTTCACGATGCGCCCGCGCGCCTCGTCCACCGGCTCCTGGCGCAGCATCTGGCGCACCGCCGCGCGGCTGCAGCGGTAGACGCCGCCGAGGTTGACGTCCAGCAGGCGCCGCCAGTCGGCCTCCTCCAGCTCCAGCAGCGGCCGGGCGTGGCGGATGCAGGCGTTGTTGACGAGGACGTCGAGCCGGCCGTGGCGGCGCACGGCCTCCGCCACCAGCGCATCGACCTGGGCCGGGTCGGCCACGTCGGTCGGATGGAAGAAGGCCCGCCCGCCCTCGGCCTCGATCAGCGCCCGGGTGGGCTCGCCGCCCTCGATCGGCCGCTCGGCGATGTCGGCCAGCGCCACGATGGCGCCGGACGCGGCCAGTCGCCGCGCGATGGCCCGGCCGATGCCCGAGGCCGCGCCGGTGACGATGCAGACCTTTCCGGCCATGCGGCGGTCGGGGGTGTCAGGCATGGGCGGTCTCCGGTGCGTGGCGGTCCCGCAGCCAGGCCAGGTAGTCGGCGCCGGCGCGCGGCAGGTCGTAGGCCGGCGCGAAGCCGGTGTCGCGCAGCAACGCGCCGATGTCCATCGGCGCGCGGTCGTAGTCCGCGTGGGCGTCCACGGTGGCCGCGCCCGCGTCGGCCGCCAGCGCCCAGTCGGCGCCCTCGAAGTCGGGCTGCGCGGCGAGCCAGGCGCACCAGTCGGCCACCGACCACGCGAAACCGGCCGCGAGGTTGTAGACGGGCTGCGCGGGCCGTTCGGCGTCCAGCAGCGCGGCCAGGGCCGCCGCCGCGTCGCGCACGTAGAGCCAGTCGCGCCGCAGCGGGCGCGGCAGCCGGACCGGCCGGCCGTCGCGCAGCCCCCGCAGTGCCTGCAGCGGCGCGCTGAGCGTGTCCCGCACGCCGGTGTCGCGCTCCCACGGACCGAAGCAGGTGCCGAGCCGGCCGATGCGCAGGTCCAGCCCGAGCAGCGCGGCCAGGCGCTGCGCCGCGGATTCGGCGGCGAGCTTGGAGATGCCGTACAGCCCCTCGGGCCGCAGGGGCGTGCGCGTCTCGTGCAGCGGCTCCGTGCCGCGTCCGCTGTGGCCGTAGACCGCGCCGGAGCTGGCCAGCAGCACCCGCGCCGCGCCGTGCCGCGCGGCCAGCCGCAGCGCGCCGGTCACCGCGACGAGGTTGACCGCGAAGATGCGCTCGGGCTCGGCCCGCTCGCGCGCCGGCCCGGCGGTGACGGCCGCCAGCAGCGCCAGGCGCGCGGGCCGGTGCGCCGCCAGCGCGGCATCCAGCGCGTCCGTGTCGCGGACGTCGCCCCGCAGCGCCACGAAGCGGCCCGGCAGCGCGGCCAGCCGGCGCAGCGCCGCCGCGGACGGCGCGGCCCGGTCCCAGCCCACCACCGTCGCGCCGCGGGCGAGCAGGTGTTCCGCCAGCGCCATGCCCACGAAGCCGCAGGCGCCGGTGACGAAGGTGGTGCCGTCCGCCTCAGGCATGGGCGGCCGGGGACGCGCGGGCCGGATCGGGCCGCAGCAGCGACAGGATGTGGCGCTTGTAGTCGTTGAAGCGGGCGCCGGTGGAGTCGCGCGGGCGCGGCAGGTCCACCTCGATCAGCTCGCGGATGCGGCCGGGCCGCGCCGACATCACGGCGATGTGCGTGCCCAGCGCCAGCGACTCCTCGATGCCGTGGGTGACGAACACGATGGTGCTCTGGCTCTCGCGCCAGATGCGCACCAGCTCGGCGTGCATGTCCATCTTGGTCTGCTCGTCGAGCGCGCCGAAGGGCTCGTCCATCAGGATCACCTCGGGATTCATCAGCAGCGCCCGGGCGATGCCCACGCGCTGGTTCATGCCGCCCGACAGCTCGCTGGGGAAGTGCGTCTCGAAGCCGCGCAGGCCCACCATGTCGATGTAGTGCTGCGCCTTCTTGCGCCGCGTGGCCCGGGGCGCGCCGGTCATCGTGAGGTGGAAGGCCACGTTCTCCCAGACCGTGAGCCAGGGCATCAGCGTGGGCTGCTGGAAGACCACGCCGCGGTCCACGCCGGGCGCGCGCACCGGCCGGCCGCCGACGCTGACCGTGCCGCTGCTCGGATGGTCGAAGCCGGCGATCATGTTGAGCAGCGTGGACTTGCCGCAGCCGCTCGGCCCCAGCAGGCACAGGAACTCGTTGCGCCGCACGCTCAGGGACACGTCGTCCAGCGCGCGCACCGGCGTGCCGCGGCGCGGATCCTGGAACAGGCGCGAGACGTTCTGGATGGCGATGAGGCTGCTCATGGCGTCAGCCCTCCTTCGATTGCAGGGTGGAGCCGCGCTGCCAGCGCAGCAGGCGCATCGACAGCAGCTTGATCGCGAAATCGCTGCAGAAGCCCAGCAGGCCGATGCTGGCCATGGCCGCGATCACGATGTCGTAGCGCAGGAAGTAGTAGGAATCCCAGAGCACGTAGCCCACGCCGCTCTTGACGGCCACCATCTCGGCCGTCACGGTCAGCATCCAGGCCGAGCCGATCGCGATGCGCAGGCCCGAGAAGATGCTCGGCAGCGCCGCCGGGAACACGATGTGGCGCAGCAGCCGGCCCGGCGTGCCGCCGGCCATGGCGCCCGCGCGCAGCAGGTTGCGGTCGCAGGTCTTGACGCCGTGGATGGTGGACAGCAGCACCGGGAAGAAGGAGCCCAGGAACACCAGGAAGATGGCCGGCTTGTTGGCGATGCCGAACCAGATGATCGCCAGCGGGATCCAGGACACCGGCGGCACCGGGCGCAGCACCTGCAGCGCGGGCTCGATGAGCTTCTCGACGGTGCGCGACCAGCCGATCGCCATGCCCAGGCCGATGCCCGCCAGCGCCGCCAGCGCGAAGCCGGCGAAGACCCGGGCCGCGCTGGCCGCGACGTCGAAGATCCAGTGGCCGCTGTAGTCCTGGGTGTTGCCGTCGGTGGCGAAGACCCAGTCGGCCCAGGCCACCATCACCTGCGAGGGCGCGGGCAGCAGGGCCGCCGGCAGCACGCCGGAGCGGGAGAAGACCTCCCAGCCCGCGAGCAGCAGCACCGGCACGATCGCGCGCTCGATGCGGCGGTAGATCCGCTTCCACAGCGGGGCGCCGGCCTGCGCGGAGGCGGTCGCGGGGCCTGCCGCCGGCGGCGCGGCGGTCAGCGTGTCGGTGGTGCCGTGTGCCATCGTCGGTCCCGTCCTGTCAATAACCCAGCGCGGACTTGGGCTTGCCGGTCGCCGCCTCCAGGAAGCGGTAGTCCAGGTGCTTCTCCACCGCCGCCGACACGTCGGTGTTGATGTAGCGCAGGTCCTTCATCATCCTGGCGATCGCCACGGCCGAGGCGCGGTGCATGCGGTAGTCGGGGTAGAGGTTCCCGGCGGCGCCGGCGGCCACGGCCCTGTCCAGCCCGGTGACCTTCTGGATGGTGTCGACGAAGAGCGACTTGTCCTGCTCCATCCGGTCGTTGACCTTGACGATGGAGCGCACCGTCTCCTCGACCGCCTTGGGCTTGGCGGCGATGACGTCCGAGCGGGTGACGATCAGGTTGGTGAGCTTGCCGGCCGCCTGGTCGTAGGGGAAGGCGAAGAACTTGGCGGCCTTGACCTCGCGGATCTGGGTGGCGAAGGGGTCCACCGAGCAGATCAGCTCCACCTCGCCCCTGCGCAGCGCCTGGACGTGGTCCGAGGGGTTGGGGATGTTGATGAACTGCACGTCCTTGGCGATGTCGATGCCCTGCTTCGCGAAGGCGCCGCGCATGTGGATGTCCTGCGCGTTGCCGCGCGAGGCGGCGACGCGGAAGGGCTTGCCCTGGGCCTTGTAGTCGGCGATGACCTTCTTGAGGCCGCCCCAGTCGTTCTCGGCGACGGGCACGTCGTTGCCCACCAGGATCTGCGAGCCGCCGTTGATCTGGCCCGAGATGGCGACCACGTCGAAGCCCTTGTCCAGCGCGGTGGCGTAGTGCAGGTAGGTGACCTGCGCGACGTCGATGCTCTTGGACAGCAGGGCCGTCAGCACGTCGTTGCCGGTGTTGAAGGCGGTGGCCTCCAGCTTGACGTTGGCCGGGTCGGCGTTCTGCGGCGTCAGCGACAGCGGCGTGCAGTGGGCGCACTTGGCGTAGCCGAGCCTGATGGCGTCCTGCGCCTGGCTGGCGAGGGGCAGCACGGCCGCGATGGCGAGGAGAAGAGGAGCGATGAGCTTGCGCATGGCTTTCCCTGGAACGGTGGGGAGGAACCGGCCTGCGGACAGGCCGCCGGGTGCTCCTTTCATGCAATGTGCGTGCCAAGTTTGTATCCAATTCCTCCCGGCCGAATCGCACAGGAGACGGCCTAACGTGGTGCGTTCCATAGAAAAAACGCACCGGTTTTGGATACAACCTTACATGCCGATGCAATCGCGCACGGCTTCCATGCATCGGCCTCCGGGGACGCCGCGGCCGCCGCTCACTGCCAGTAGGCCTTGCCCTCGGCGCCCCAGAGCGCGCGCGACGCGGCCTCCGCCTCGGCGCACACCGTCTCCATGTCCACCTTCGTGGGAAGGCCGTCCTCGACCAGCACCTCGCCCTCGACCAGCACCATGCGCACGTCCCGGCCCTGCCCGGTGTGCACCAGCGCGCCGAGCGGGTTCACATGGGGCCGCAGGTGCGGGCGCCGCGCGTCGATCACCGCCAGGTCCGCGGACTTGCCGACCGCGAGGCTGCCGATCCGGTCCTCCTGGCCCAGCGCCCGCGCGCCGCCGAGCGTGGCCATGTGGAAGACGTGCGACGGCTGCCAGTCGTCGGCGACGCCCCCCTCCTGGATGCGCGCGGTGGCGAGCGCCCAGCGCATCAGCTCGACCATGTCGGCGTGCTGGGTGTCGGTGGCCAGCGCGATGTTCACGCCCAGGCGTTTGAGCATCGGCGTGGGCGCCATGCGGCCCGAGGCCGCGTTGCACTTGGGGATGTGCACCGCGTGCGCCCCGGCCTCGGCCATGCGGCGCGCGTCCGCCTCGTCCACGTGGATGCAGTGGCCGCCCATCAGCCGCCCGTTGAGCAGGCCGGCGTCCTGCAGCGCCTCGGTGGAACTGCGGCCGGTGCGGGCGCGGACCCGCTCCACCTCCACCCGGCTCTGGCCCAGGTGGGTGCTGACCCGCAGGCCGTGCGCTTCCGAGGCCGCCGCCACCTCGCGCAGGAAGCCGTCGGAGCAGGTGTCGACCGCGTGCGCCGCGAGGTTCACCCGCACCCGCGGATGGTCCTTCCAGCGCGCGTGCAGCGCCAGCGCCGCCTCCAGCGTGGCGTGGCCGATGGCGGCCGTGTGGTGCCAGTCGCCGTGGGCCACCCGCGCGAAGTCCACGTCGTGGATGCGCCAGCTGGGCGCGAGGCGCAGGCCGAGTTCCGCCATGGCCTCGGTGCTCACGTCGGCATGCACGAAGTTGTCGCCGACCAGGGTCGAGCCCGACAGCAGCGCCTCCAGCGCGCCGAGCCGCGCGAGCGCCCGCGCCTGGCCGGGATCGACCTGCGTGCCCTTGGGGATGCCGGGCGTATAGGACGGCGCGAAGCCCAGGTCGGCCGCCACGCCGCGCACCATGCTCAGGATGGCGTGGGTGTGGACGTTGACGAAGCCCGGCGTGACGAAGTGGTCCGGCATCCGCAGCGTGCGGCGCGCCTCGTACCGCGCCGGCGGCTGCTTGTCGAGCCAGGCGATGCGGCCGTCGCGGATGCCGATGGCGGCGTCGCGGATCTCGGGCCGGTCGGGCTCGGCGGTGAGGGCGGTGGCGCCCAGGATCAGCAGGTCGAAGGTTTCGGGGGACGGGGACATGGCGGTGGCGCTCCGGACAAGGGAAGCCCGGGAGGAAGCAACCGGTATGCCATGCGTATCCAGGCTGCCATGCCTTTGGATACAAAGCTTCGGCGGGGCGCGGCGCCTCCGCCGCCCTGCCCGGCGCCCGCTCAGCCGAGCAGCACGTCGGCCAGGTCGACCTCCGCCTCCTCCTCTTCCCGGAGGTTGAGCGAGCCCTCGATGTGGTGCAGGTGCTCCACCATCAGCGCCATCGCCGCGTCGTGCCGGCCGGCCTCGATCGCGTCGGCCAGCAGCGAATGCTCGTCGTTCGGGCAGGCGGCGCCGGTGGGGGCGTCGTAGGTCAGGATGGCCAGGCAGGTCAGCGGCGTCAGCTCGCGCATCATGCGGGTGAGGATGCTGCTGCCCGAGAGCTCGGCCAGCAGCACGTGGAATTCGCCCGACAGGCGCACCGCCGCCCGCCGGTCGCCCTTGGCGTGCGCCTGCTGCTCGCGCTTGATCAGCGCGCGCAGCTGCCGCACCGCGCCGGGCGCCTTGCCCTGCGCGATGCGGTCCATCAGGCGCCGCACGATGGCGGGCTCCAGCGTCCGGCGCACCTCCAGCACGTCGTGCGCCTCGTCCACGCTGGGCGTGGTGACGAAGGCGCCGCGGTTGGGGATGAGCGTGACCAGCTGCTCCACCGCCAGGCGCTGCAGCACGCCGCGCACCTGCGTGCGGCTGACGGCGAACAGCTCGGCCACCCGCTCCTCCGCGAGCTTGGTGCCGGGCACGAGCCGGTGCTCGACGATGGCCTCGTAGATGCGCTGGTAGATGTCCGCCTTGGACGCGACCTTGGCGACGGCCTTGCGGGCGTCCTGGGGAGCGCTGTCGGCAACGGCCCGGGAGGCCGTCTTGCCGGAGGCCGGAGGCGCCGGATGCGCGCGGGAGGTCGTGGTCGCCATGGTGGAGTGGGAAGGCTGGAGCGGATGGGAGCGGGGATCGGCGCGGGGGGAGGCGACTACAGGTCGAACAGGCTGCCCCAGCCCCGCACGCGGCGGGTGTCCACGCCCGCGATGCGCAGCGATTTCCACACCGCGGTGGCCACCGTATCGTAGACGGGAACGCCGAGCGCGGCCTCCAGCGCCGGCACCATCGGCGCGGCGCGCAGGTTGGTGCAGAAGGTGGTCAGGCACTGCGGGTCGCCGGCGGCCATCGCCGCGCGCGCCATGCCCCCGATCTGCTCCGGCGTCACCTCCGAGAACTCGAAGTTCACCCGCAGGCCCAGGTGCCGCTCGGCCGCGCAGTCGAAGCCGCGGCGCGCGTAGTTGTCCACGATGCGCCGCTGCACGTCTTCCAGGTAGGGGGACAGCAGGCCGAAGCGGGTGCGCCCGGCCAGGCGCATCGCCTCGTTGAGCGCCAGCACCGAGGTGCAGGCCGGGATGCCCGTCTCGGCGGTGATGCGCGCGCACAGCGCCTCGTCGCGCTCGAAGCCGAGCCAGCCCGAGGAGGTGCCGTTCCAGGCGATCACGTCCACCCGGGCGTCGGCCAGCAGCCGCGCGGCCTCCAGGATCGGAGCCTCGTCGAACTGGCCGAGCGCCCGGTCGCCCAGCGAGATCTCGGTGACGCGGAAGCGCGCGAAGTGCGCGGACGCCTCCGGCAGGCCGGCCAGCATGGCGGCGGTGATCGGCTCCAGCGCGGTGTTGGACGACGGCGTCAGCATCCCGAGCAGGACGCGGCGGGGCGCGGCCGCGTCCGGGACTGCCGTCGGGGTCGGGGTCGTCGCCGCGCTCACACCCGGATCTCCCGGTTGAAGCGGTCGATGTACTCGCCGCGGCGCGGGTTGAGTTTGGCCCAGTCGACGCCGTTCATGGTCTCGATCTCGGCCATGCTCTTCGCGTAGGCCTGCAGGCCCGGGCTGAACGCCGCCTTGGCGCTGACCGGCGCCACGTAGTAGGGCGCGGCGGCCATCTTCGTCTGCACCTCGGGGCTCAGGGCCGCGTTGATGTAGGCGGCGGCCAGGTCGGGGTTCTTGCTGTTCTTGACGATGTGCATCACGCTCTTGATGTGGATCCAGCCGGTGTCGGGCCGGGCCAGCGCCACCGGCACGCCCTTGGCCTGCAGGTCGCCGATGTTGTTGTTGTAGTGCACCGAGATGTCGATCTGGCCCTGCTGGAACAGCGTGGCGAGCGAGCCGGGGTTGCTGGCGACCGCGCTCACGTTGGGCAGCAGCTTCTTCACGAACTGGAAGGCCGGCTCCAGATTCTCCTCGCTGCCGCCGTTCTGGCGCGCGATCTCCACCATCCAGGCGGACATCAGCGTCGAGCCCATGCCGGCCAGGCCCACGCGGCCCTTGTACTCGGGCTTGAGCAGGTCGTTCCAGGAGCGCGGCGGGTTCTTGATCTTCTCGGTGTTGTAAGCGATGCCGATGATCTGCCCGGACACGAAGACGCCCAGGCCGCGCGGATCGACCAGCTTGGCCGGCACGTCCTTGAGGTAGGGCATCTTGTCGGTCGGGATCTTCTCGAAGATGTCCTGCGGCAGCGCCGCCAGGTAGGGGCCCTCGTCCAGGATGATCACGTCGTAGGGCGGGTTGGCCTTGGAGGCGACGATCTTCGAGACGGTGTCCACCGCGAGCGAGGGCACCAGGCTCACCGAGGCGCCGGTGGCCTTGGTGAAGGCCGGCAGCAGGATGCCGCGGTGGGCGGACTCCCACGCGCCCGGGTAGGTCGTGGCCGAGATGGAGCGGTTCTGGGCCGGGACCAGGCCGGAGGCGCCGGTCAGGCAGGCGGCGCCGGCGCCCTGCAGCAGGCGGCGGCGGGACAGGGGGTGGCTCATGGGGATTCCTTTCGTGCGGGCATCGATGCCGGGGTGGTGCGGGACGGATGCAGCCTCAGCGCAAGCTCCATGCCAATGGGCGCGGGCCGCGCGGACCGCCGCCGCCGGGTGCGGAGCGCGGGGCGGCGCACTGTTTCGGTGGATGCCATGTCCCGGATTGGTTCGGCGCGCACCGTGATGGACACAGTTGCCTCTAGTTTTGTATCCAATCCCGGCTCCGGCTTTCCCGCCGCCGTCCTGTGCCGGGCGTGGCACGGATCTTGAGACGCCTGACTGCGGCGACGGGCCGCCCACGCCGAAAAGGACCTCTCCCATGCCACCTTCCTCCCCCGCCGCCGGCGTCGCCGTCGAACTCGACGAGATCCACCACCGGTACGCCGGCGCGGTGGCCGTGGAATCGGTGTCGCTGCACATCCGGCCCGGCGAGCTGGTGGCGCTGCTCGGCCCGAGCGGCTGCGGCAAGACGACGCTGCTGCGCATCGTGGCCGGCCTCATGCGCCAGAGCGGCGGCCGGGTGCGGATCGGCGGCGAGGTGGTGGACGCCCTGCCCACCAACGAACGCGGCGCGGGCATCGTGTTCCAGAGCTACGCGCTGTTCCCGCACATGACGGTCGAGGACAACGTGGCCTACGGGCTGCGCGCGCGGGGCGTACCGGCCGCCCGGGCGCGCGCCACCGCCGCCGACATGCTGGCGATGGTGCGGATGTCGGCCTTCGGCAGGCGCTACCCGCGCGAACTCTCGGGCGGCCAGCAGCAGCGCGTGGCGCTGGCGCGCACCCTGGCCGTGCGGCCCAAGGTGCTGCTGCTCGACGAGCCCTTCGCGGCGCTGGACAAGAACCTGCGGCTGGACATGCAGATCGAGATCCGGCGCATCCAGCGCGAGCTGGGCATCACCACCATCCTGGTCACCCACGACCAGGAGGAGGCCATGTCCATGGCCGACCGCATCGCCGTCATGCATGCGGGCGAGGTCGAGCAGTTCGACACGCCCGAGGCCATCTACGACCGCCCCGCGACGCTCTTCGTGGCCACCTTCATCGGCACCGCCAACCTGCTCGGCGGCCGGCTCGCGCGCGCCGGGGACGCCGGCTTCGCGGTGGATTGCGAGGGCGGCGGCCGGCTCTCGATCGCGCGGGCGGCGCCCTGCTCGCGCGCCGGCGCGGTGGTGCTCGCGGCGCGGCCCGAGCACCTGGCGCTCTGCGCGCCGGCCCCCGACGCGTTGCCGGCCACGGTGGAGATGGTCCTGCCGCTCGGCCCCTCGCTGGTCTACGAACTGCGGCTGCCCGGCGGCGGCACGGTCAAGGTCACCCAGCCCCGCACCGCCGGGCATCCCCGCTTCGACGCCGGCGAGGCGGTGGGCCTGCGGCTGCGCCAGGGCTCGCCCGCGGCCGTCTTCGCGGCCTGATCCGACCATGGCCGCCACCACCGCCCCCCGCTTCTCGCCGCCGCTGGCCCTCGGCCTGCCGCTGGCGCTGTTCTTCCTCGCCTTCGTGCTGGCGCCGATGCTGCTGCTGGCCTACGTGAGCCTGCACGACGACCCCGCCATGGCCCGCATGGGCCCGGCCCAGTACGCCAAGTTCCTCGGCGACGGCTTCAACCTCGGCATCCTGGCCAACACGCTGTGGCTGGGGCTACGCGTCACGCTGCTGGCGCTGGCGCTCGGCTTCCCGCTGGCCTACCTCTACACCCGGGCGCCGGCGCGCTGGCAGGGGCCGCTGCTGCTGCTGGTGCTGCTGCCGCTGCTGACCAGCTCGGTGGTGCGCACCTTCGCCTGGGTGGTGATCCTGGGCCGCCAGGGCATCGTCAACACGGTGCTGCTGGACCTGGGCGTCATCGCCGATCCGCTCAAGCTGCTCTACACGCCGGGCGCGGTGGTGGTCGCGCTGGCGCAGATCGAGCTGCCGCTGATGGTGCTGCCGCTCATCACCGTGCTCTCCAACCTGGACGGCAACCTGCGGCAGGCCTCGCTGGCGCTGGGCGCCGGCCACTGGCGCACCTTCCGGCAGGTCACCCTGCCGCTGTCCATGCCGGGGCTGCTGGCCGGCAGCCTGCTGGTCTTCGCCTCCAGCGTCAGCGCCTTCGTCACCCAGACGCTGGTCGGCGGCGGCCAGCAGATGTTCATGCCGTTCTACATGTACCAGCAGGCCATCCAGGCCAACGACTATCCGTTCGCCGCCGCCATCGCCATGCTGCTGCTGGCGAGCGTGCTGGCCGTGGCGGCCGCCATCAACGCGCTGGGCCGGCGCAGCAAGGGGTTCGTGCATGCCTGACCAGTTCGTCTCCGGCGCTCCGCGGGCGGCCTTCGCCGCGGACGCGCCGCCCCTCGCCCGCGCCCGCCTCGGCGGCCGGCTCGAACGCCTGTCCTTCGGCGGCGTCTTCGGCCTGCTGGGCCTGGTGGCGGCGGTGCTGCTGCTGGCGCCCACGGTGATCGTGGTCATCACCTCCTTCACCAGCGGCTATTCGCTGAAGTTCCCGCCCGCCGGCTATTCCACGCGCTGGTACGAGGCGCTGTTCAACGACTCGCCCGAGCTGGTCGACGCCTTCGTGCTGTCGCTGAAGCTGGCGGCGTGCGCCACCGCCGTGTCGGTCGTGCTGGCGGTGGCGGCCGCGCTGGCGCTGGCCCGGCGGCGCGAGGCCTGGGCCCGCGCGGCGGAGGCGATGTTCCTGTCGCCGCTGATGCTGCCGGCGCTGGCCATCGGCCTGTCGCTGCTGATGCTGTTCAACCTGGCGGGCACCGGCCTGTCCTTCGGCACGCTGGTGCTGGGCCACATCGCGATCACCACGCCCTACATCCTGCGCACCACCTCGGCCAGCCTGGCGCAGATGGACGGCGTGCTGCTGGAGAGCGCGCATTCCCTGGGCGCCTCGTCGCCGTACGCCTTCCGCACGGTGACGCTGCCGCTGATCGGGCCGGGCATCGCGGCCGGGGCCTTCATCGGCTTCATGTACTCCTTCGACAACGTGGCGGTCTCGCTCTTCCTGTCGGACGCGCGCAGCGAGGTGCTGCCGATCCGCATGTGGCACATCATCGAATCGAACCTGGACGTGCGCGCCGCCGCGGTGTCGGGCGTGCTGGTGGCGGCCACCGTGGTGCTGATGGTGGCGATGGAGCGGGTGGCGGGCATCTCCCGCCACATGCGCTGACGCCGACCGCCCTTCCACCGCCCTCCACGGTCCCCTCCCGCCGGAACCCTGCCATGACCCCGAAACGAACCCTGCTGCGCGGCGCGCGCGTGCTGCTTGGCGATGCGCTCGCCTACGACGGCCGGCCGCGCGACGTGCTGGTCGCGGGCGACCGCATCGCCGCCATCGAACCCGCGGGCACGCTGGGCGCGGCGGACCGCATCGTCGACCTCGGCCACCGCCTGCTGGTGCCGGGCCTGGTCAACGGCCACCAGCATTCGCACGAGCACTTCCAGCGCGGACGCACCGAGAACCTGCCGCTGGAGCTGTGGATGCACCTGGTGCGCACCCGCACGCCGGTCCGGCTGACGCCGCGGCAGGTCTACCTGCGCACCATGATCGGCGCGATCGAGTCGCTGCGCACCGGCTGCACCACGCTGGTGGACGACACCGCCCTGGGCGCGGCCATCGACCGCGAACGCATCGACGCGGCGCTGCAGGCTTACGACGACGCGGGCATCCGCGCGCTGGTCGGCTTCGCGATGATGGACAAGCCCATCGTCGACAACTTCCCCTTCGTCGAGAAGCACGTGCCGCCCGCGCTGGCGGCCGAATTGCGCGCCGCGCCGCGCCCCGCGCCCGAGGACCAGCTGGCGCTGGTGCGCGACCTGGCGCGCGCGCGCCACCCGCGGGCGAACCGCGTCGGCGTGCTGGTGTCGGCTTCGGCGCCGCAGCGCTGCACCGAGCCCTTCCTGCGCGCGGTGCGCGGCCTGGCCGACGACCTGGCGCTGCCGGTGATCACCCATGTGCAGGAGACGCGGCTGCAGGTCGTCACCGGCCGGTGGCTCTACGGCTGCCCGATGGTCGAGTACCTGGACCGCATCGGCTTCCTGCAGCCCGCGACCAGCCTGATCCACGCGGTCTGGCTCAACCCGCGCGAGATCGACGCCCTGGCCCGCGCCGGCGCCACCGCGCAGCACAACCCCTGGAGCAACCTGCTGCTGGGCTCCGGCGTGCAGCCGGTGCGCGCGCTGCTCGACGCGGGCGTGAACGTCAGCCTGGGCTCCGACGGCTCCTGCTCGACCGTCACCGTCAACATGCTCAACGTGCTGGGCAGCGCCGCGGCGGTGTCGAAGCTGCGCGGCGACGATCCCGCGCGCTGGCTGTCGGCGCACGAGGCGCTGCACGCCGGCACCCTGGCCGGCGGCCGGGCGCTGGGTTTCGGCGACGCGCTGGGCAGCCTCCGCGTCGGCGCCCTCGCCGACCTGGCGGCCTACCGCACCGACACCGTGACCTTCGCGCCGCTCAACGATCCGGTGCGCCAGCTGGTCTACGCCGAGCGCGGCGCCGGCCTGGACTTCTCGATGGTCGGGGGCGAGATCGCGCTGCGCGACGGCCGCCTGGCCCGCATCGACGAGGCCGCGCTGCTGGCCGAGATCGAGCGCGAGTTCGCCGAACTCCTGCCCCGCTACGCCGCCGCCGAGGCCGAGATGGCCCCGGTGCTGCGGGCCATGGACCGCATCCACCACGAGGGCCTGGCGCAGCCGGTGGCCCCCGACACCTACCCGGCGCGCCTCGCATGAACGCTTCCGCATTCCCTTCCTCCCCGCCCCGCGACTTCGCGGGCTACGGCGACGCCGCCCCCGCCATGCGCTGGCCGGGCGGCGCGGGCCTGGCCGTGTCCTTCGTGCTCAACATCGAGGAAGGCGCCGAGTTCGCGCTCTCGGCCGGCGACGAGCGCAACGAGGCCTGCCACGAGGTCACGCACGAGGTGCGCGGCGCGCCCGACCTGTGCATGGAGAGCCATTTCGAGTACGGCGCGCGGGTGGGCTACCGGCGCATCGCGGACCTGCTGGCGCGGGCCGGCGTGCCGCTCACCCTCAACTGCTGCGCCCGCGCGCTCGAAGCCACGCCCTGGATCGCCGAGGACGCGGTGCGCCGGGGCTTCGAGGTCTGCTGCCACGGCTGGCGCTGGGAATCCCACGCCGGCCTGCCGGTGGACGAGGAGCGCGAGCGCATCGCGCGCAGCGCGGCCGCCATCGCGCGGCTGACCGGCCGCCCGCCGGCGGGCTGGCACACCAAGTCGTCGGCGTCGGTGAACACGCGTCGCCTGCTGGTGGAGCACGGCGGCTTCCTCTACGACAGCGACGCCTACAACGACGACCTGCCCTTCTACCGCGAGGTGGCCGGGCAGGCCCACCTGGTGCTGCCGTACGGCTTCGACACCAACGACATGCGCTTCTTCGACAGCCACGCCTTCGTGCGCGGCGCGGATTTCGCGGACTACTGCGGCGACGCCTTCGACTGGCTGCTGGCCGAGTCGCGCGAGGCCCCGCGCATGCTGTCCATCGGCCTGCACACCCGCATCATCGGCCGGCCCGGACGCATCGGCGGGCTGCGGGCGCTGGTGGAGCGCATCGCGGGCCGCGAAGGCGTCTGGCTCGCCACGCGCGAGCAGATCGCGCGCCATTGGCGCGCCACGGTGCCGCCGCCGCCCGGCATGGCGGGAGCGCGCGCATGAGACTGCTGCTGATCAACCCCAACCGCACCCAGGCCGTGACCGACGCGGTGCTGGCCGCCGCGCGCGCGGCCGCGCGGCCGGGCACCGCGCTGCGGGCCGTCACCGGCCGGCGCGGACCGCGGGTCATCGCCTCGCGCGCCGAGAACGCGATCGCGCAGCAGGAAGTGCTGGAGCTGGCCGCGCAGCACGCGGGCGAGGCGGACGCCATCGTGCTGGCCGTCTCGCTCGACAGCGCGCTGTGGGCCTGCCGCGAACTGCTCGACATCCCGGTCATCGGCATGACCGAGGCCGGGCTGCTGGTGGGCGCCACCCTGGCCGGCCGCATCGGCATCGTGACCTACGGCGCGCGGATGGCGCCGCTGTACCGCGCGCTGGTGGAGGAGCACGGGCTGGGCGCGCGGCTGGCGGGCGTGGAGGCGCTCGACGTCACGCCGCAGCAGACCTTCGACGATCCGGCGGCCGTGCGCCATGCCGTGCTCGCCGGCATCGAGCGCCTGGTGCGGCGCGACGGCGCCGAGGCGGTGCTGCTGGCCGGCGCGGCCATGGCCTCGATGGCCGGCGCCCTGCAGCCGCACGCTTGCGTGCCGCTGATCGACGGCGTGGCCTGCGCCGTCGCGCTGGCCGAGGCCCGCCATGCCCTGGGACTGCCGGCCAGCCGCGCGGGCAGCCTGGCGCCGCTGGAGGACCGCGACGTCAGCGACGTCTCGCCGGCCCTCGCGGGCCTGTTCCGGGGGGGGTCCGCCGCATGACCGCCGGGCCGGACCGATCCGGCGCGAATGCGCTCCACGCGGCAGCGCAGCCGGGCATGCCGGTGCCCGAGGCGCTGCACGACTGCTCGGCCCGGGCGCTCGCGCGGGCCGTGGGCGACGGCCGGCTCCGCGCCGCCGCGGTGGCGGAGCACTTCATCGCCCGGGTGCAGGCCCTCAACCCGGCGCTGCTCGCCATCGTCCGGTTCGATCCGGCGCGGGTGCGGGAGGAAGCCGCCGCGGTGGACCGCCGCCTCGCCGCGGGCGAAACCCTGCCGCTGGCGGGCGTGCCGATCACCGTGAAGGACAACCTCTGGGTGGAGGGCTACCGCATCACCCAGGGATCGCTGCTGTTCGAGGACTTCGTCGCGCCGCGCGACGCCTGGGCGGTCGCCCGGCTGCGCGCGCTCGGCGCGGTGGTGCTGGGCATCACCAACTGCTCGGAGTTCGCCTGCAAGGGCGTCACGGACAACCTGGTGTACGGCAGCACGCGCCATCCGCAGGACGCGTCGCTCACGCCCGGCGGCTCGTCCGGCGGCGCCGTCGCGGCCCTGGCCCGCGGGCTCGGCCTGCTGGCGCTGGCGACCGACGCGGGCGGCTCCACCCGCCGGCCCGCCGCGCACTGCGGCCTGGTGGGCTTCAAGCCCAGCCCGGGCCTCGTCCCGCATCCCTGGGGCTTCGCGGAGCCCAACTACGGCCTGTCGGTCATCGGCATCCTGGCCCGCACCGCGACCGATGCCGCCCTGGCGTACGACCTGCTGGCCCGGTACGACGCGGGCGACCCGGCCGGGGTGCCGATCGCCTGCGGGCTGGAGGCCGGCCTGCCGCTGGACTCCCCGCCGCGCGGCCTGCGCATCGCCTGGAGCCCGCGGCTGGGCTGCGATTTCGCCATCGACCGGGACGTGCTGGAGACGCTGCAGGCCCGGGTCGACGCCCTGCGCGCGGCCGGCTGGGACATCGCGGACGCCGATCCGCCCTGGCCGCCCGAAGCGCGCGAATACCCGCTGATCGCCTTGCAGCAGAGCGGTCTGCATGCGCTCTACGGCCGGCAACTGGCGGAGGCGCGCGACCGGATCGACCCCGACCTGGCGGTGCAGATCGAGGCGGGCGCGCGTTGCGCGCCCGGCGACATCGCGCGGGCGCTGCGCCTGCGGGAACGGATCGCCCACGCGCTCGGCCGCTTCTTCGAGGACCACGACCTGCTGCTGTGCCCCACGGCGCCGGTCACCGCCTGGCCGCGCGGCCAGCTCGGCCCGCCGGTCATCGGCGACCGGCCCGCCGGCCCCCGGGGCCATGCCGCCTTCACGCCGCTGTTCAATTACTGCGGCGTGCCGGCCTGCTCGGTCCCCGCCGGGCGGACCCGCGGCCTGCCGGTGGGGCTGCAGGTGGTCGCGCCGCGCTACGAGGACGCGCGGGTGCTGCGCTTCGCGCGGGAGATCGAACGGATCGCCTGACGCCGCCCGCGGATCGGGCGCTCAGCCCGGACGCACCGCCTGGCGCGCCAGCAGCCGCCACTGGCCGTCCTGCCGCTGCCAGACCTGCAGCACCTTGATCGTCACGTTGCCGGGCTTGCCGCCGTCGAGGGTCTGGCCGGTCAGGGTGTGGCGGATGACCGCGACGTCCTGCGACAGCTTCACGGTCTGGTCGGTGATGGCGATGGTGACGAAGTCCGACTTGCCGTCGAGCAGGTCGGCGACGAAGCTGGCCTTGGTGTCGATCCGGCCGCCGGAGTGGCCGTAGCTCAGGTCGTCGGCCACCAGCGCGTCGAGCGCCGGTCGGCTGGGGTCGATCATGGCGAGGCGCAGCCTCTCGGCGGCGGCGGCCGCGTCGCCGGACGCCGCGCCCGGGGCGGCGCCCCGGGGCATGGGGGAGCAGCCCGCCAGGCCGGCGGCGAGGACGAGGGCGAGCGTTGCGCGACGGAACATGGCGTGTCTCCTGGGAATTTTGTTTTTGGATAAAAAAAAGCGCCGCTCGTGCGTGAGCGGCGCTCGGCGGCTTATTGCGGCCCGAGCTTCTCGATGAGGGCGCGCAGTTCCTCGACCTCCTGGGGCTTCAGGTCCGTCAACGGCGGGCGCACCGGCCCGGCGCCGTGGCCGACGATCGTCGCGCCCGCCTTGACGATGCTCACCGCGTAGCCCGCCATCTTGTTGCGGATGTCGAGGTAGGGCATGAAGAAGTCCTTGAGCAGCCGGTGCTGCGTCGGCAGGTCGTCGGTGCGCACCGCCTCGTAGAACTCCATCGCCGTCTTCGGGATGAAGTTGAAGACCGCCGACGAGTACACGGGCGTGCCGAGGGCCTTGTAGGCCGCGGCGTAGACCTCGGCCGTGGGCAGGCCGCCGAGGTAGCTGAAGCGGTCGCCCATCTTCTGGTAGACCGAGACCATCGCCTCGATGTCGCCCACGCCGTCCTTGAAGCCGACCAGGTTCGGGCAGGCGTCGGCCAGGCGCGCGAGGGTGTCGGGGCTGTAGCGGGCCTGGGCGCGGTTGTAGATGATGACGCCGAAGTCCACGCTGTCGCAGATGGCCTTGACGTGCTGGAAGAGGCCTTCCTGGCCGGCTTCGGTCAGGTAGTGGGGCATCAGCAGGATGCCGTGGGCGCCGGCCTTCTCGGCGGCCTGGGCGTACTGGATGGTCTGGCGGGTGGGGCCGCCGGCGCCGGCGATGATGGGCACCGTGCCGCGGCAGACGTCGACCGCGGTCTTGATGATGGTGGGGTACTCGTCGGGGGTGAGCGAGAAGAACTCGCCCGTGCCGCCGGCCGCGAAGAGCGCGGTGGCGCCGTAGGGCGCGAGCCATTCGAGGCGCTTCTCGTAGCCGGCCTTGTCGAAGTCGCCTTCGGCGGTGAAATCGGTCACCGGGAAGGACAGCAGGCCGGAGCCCATGATGGTCTTGAGGTCTTGCGGGGTGTAGCTCATGGAAGGGGACCGGTGGGGTTGGTGGAGAAAGGGACGGGAAGAGCGGGAAAGCGGGAAAGCGGGAAAGCGGGGAAACGGATCGCGGCGCGGCCGGGTCAGTCGAGCTTGATCTGCGCGTCGGCGACGACCTTGGCCCAGCGGGCGCGTTCCTTGTTGAAGAACTGCTCCAGCTCCTGGGGCGCCATGGTGGTCACCTCGGCGCCCTGCCCCGCCAGGCGCGAGCGGATGTCGGGCGTGCGGATGGCGCGGATCAGCTCCTGGTTCAGGCGGGCGACGATCGCGTCGGGCGTGCCCTTGGCGGCCATGACGCCCTGCCAGGTGCCGGACTCGAAGCCCGGCACGCCCTGCTCGGCGATGGTGGGCACGTCGCCCACCAGCGGCATGCGGGTGCTCTTGGAGACGGCCAGGAGCTTGAGCTTGCCGCTGCGCACGTGCGGCAGCGTGGCGAGCATCCCGTTCATCAGCACCTGGGTCTGGCCGGCCACCGTGTCCTGGATGGACTGCACGCCCCCCTTGTAGGGCACGTACTCCCACTTGGCGTTGGTCGCGCGCTGCAGGGCGACGCCCGCCAGGTGCGGCGCGCTGCCCGAGGCGGTGACGGCGAAGTTGAGGTCCGAGGTCTTCGACAGCGCCACCAGCTCCTGCAGGTTGGATGCCTTGACCGAGGGATGCACCACCAGCAGGTGGGGCGAGTACGCGAGCATGGTCACGCCGCGCAGGTCCTTCGACGGGTCGAACGGCAGCTTGGTGTAGACCGAGGGGCTGATCGACAGCGCGCCCACGTCGCACAGCAGCAGGGTGTAGCCGTCGGGCGCCGACTTGGCGACGAAATCCGCGCCGAGGTTGCCGTTGGCGCCGGGCTTGTTCTCCACGATCACCGACTGCTTGAGCGATTCCGACAGCGACTGGCTGATCGCGCGAGCGATGATGTCCGACGACCCGCCGGGCGGGTACGGCACGACGAGCTTGATCGGGCGCGCGGGATAGGCATCGGCCGCGAAGGCGGTGCCGGCCCGCGAACCGGCGGCCACGGCCCCCAGGCCGGGCAGGACGGAGGTCAGCAGATGGCGACGTGAAATGGGCATGGTTGTCTCCTGGATGTCGGCGGTCCCACCTCGGCGGGGGGTAGCCGCTACTGTAGCGAGTTATCAGTCATCGTACAACTAGGAAGCCAATTCAGGGTCCGTTCCAGGGGAATATCCGCATCGGTCGCCGCGACGGCCGGACGCGCGGCGTCAGCGCGGCTGGCTCAGGGCGTTGCTCACCAGCTTGGCGGTGATGTCGACGATCTGGATCATGCGGTGGTACGGCATGCGGGTCGGGCCGATCACGCCCAGGGTGCCGACGATCTGGCCGTCCACCTCGTAGGGCGCGCTGACCACCGACAGCTCCTCGATCGGCACGATCTGGCTCTCGCCGCCGATGTAGATGCGCACCCCGGCGGCCTGGCTCGACACGTCGAGCAGCCGCATCAGCTGCGTCTTCTGCTCGAACAGGTCGAAGGCGCGGCGCAGCTGGCCCATGTCGCTGGAGAAGTCGCTGACCGAGAGCAGGTTGCGCTCGCCGGAGATGACGACGTCCTCCGCGTCCTCCTGCGCCATCGCCTCGCTGCTGGCGTGGACGGCGGCCTGCATCAGGCCCGCGATCTCGCCGCGCAGCTGCTCGACCTCGACCTTGATCCGCTCGCGGACCTGCTCGATGGCCATGCCGGCGTAATTGGCGTTGAGGAAGTTGGCCGCCTCGGCGAGCTGGGACTGGGTGTGGTCGGTGTCGGTGAAGATGACCCGGTTCTGCACGTCGCCGTCGGGCGCGACGATGATGACCAGGAAGCGACGCTCCGACAGCCGCAGGAACTCGATGTGCCGGAACACCGAGGCGCGCCGGGGCGCCTTCACCACGCCGACGAACTGCGACAGGCTCGACAGCAGGCTGGCGGCGTTGGCGATGACGCGGCGCGGCTGCTCGGGCGCGAGCTGCGGCGGCGGCGCGAACTGCTCGCCGTTGGCGGTGAGCATGGTGTCCACGAAGAGGCGGTAGCCGCGCGCGGTCGGGATGCGGCCGGCGGAGGTGTGCGGGCTGGCGATCAGGCCCAGCGCCTCCAGGTCGGACATCACGTTGCGGATGGTGGCCGGCGACAGCTCCAGGCCCGAGGCCTGGGAGAGCGTGCGCGAGCCCACCGGATGGCCGTCGGCAATGTAGCGCTCCACCAGCGCCTTGAGCAGCATCTTGGCCCGGTCGTCGATCATCGAATGATTTTAATGATGTAATTTGTGAATGAATTCCACCTTCCGGCATGTGGCCTTGATCGGCAAGTACCAGACGCCCGGCAACCGCGAGGCGACGGCCGCCTCGCGCAGCCTGATGGCGGACATCGCCGACTTCCTGCAGCGCCGGGGATGCGAGGTGTCGCTGGAGCATGACACGGCGCACTACACCGGGCTGCGGGATGCCTATCCGGTGCGCACGGTGCAGGACATCGGCCGCGACTGCGACCTGGCGCTGGTGGTGGGCGGCGACGGCACGATGCTCGGCAGCGGCCGGCAGCTGGCGCACACCGGCCTGCCGCTCATCGGCATCAACCAGGGCCGCGTCGGCTTCGTGACCGACATCCGCCTGGAGAACTACCAGGCCACGCTCGCGCCGATGCTCGCGGGCGAGTACACCCGCGAGTTCCGCAGCCTGATCCAGACCTGCGTGATGCGCGGCGAGGAATGCGTCTTCGAGGCGCTGGCGCTCAACGACGTGGTGGTCAACCGGGGCGGCACCTCGGGCATGGTCGAGCTGCGGATCACCATCGACGGCCACTTCATGGCCAACCAGCGGGCCGACGGCCTGATCATCGCCACCCCGACCGGCTCGACCGCCTACGCGATGTCGGCCGGCGGCCCGATCCTGCACCCGTCGGTGGCGGGCTGGATCATGGTGCCGATCGCGCCGCACATGCTGTCGAACCGGCCGATCGTGCTGCCCGACAGCGCGGTGGTCGAGGTGACGATCGTGGCCGGGCGCGACATCGCCGCCAACTTCGACATGCAGTCGCTCGCCTCGCTGCAGCACGGCGACCGCATCGTGGTGCGCCGCTCGGAGCACCGGTCCTGCTTCCTGCATCCGCAGGGCTGGAGCTATTTCGACACGCTGCGCCAGAAGCTGCACTGGAACGAGGGCGGCCAGTGAGGGGCCGCCGCACCGGCCGCGCGGTCGTCGCGGGTTCCCCCGTTTCCGGGCAGGAGGAGGCCTGACATGGCGTTGCGTCGCATCTCGCTGCGCGATTTCGTGATCGTCAAGGAACTGGGGCTGGACCTGGCCGCCGGCTTCAGCGCGCTGACCGGCGAGACCGGCGCCGGCAAGTCGATCCTGGTGGACGCGCTGCAGATGGCCCTCGGCAGCCGGGCCGATGCCGGCGTGGTGCGCGAGGGCGCCCAGCGCGCCGACATCGCCGCCGAGTTCGACGGCGCCGAGCACCTGCGCGGCTGGCTCGACGACGCCGGCTTCGACACGCCCGACGGCACGCTGCTGCTGCGCCGAACCATCGACGCGCAGGGCAAGAGCCGCGCCTGGATCAACGGCAGCCCGGCCACCGCCGCGCAGCTGCGCGAGGTGGGCGGCCGCATGCTCGACATCCACGGCCAGCACGCCTGGCAGACGCTGACCCGGCCCGAGGCGGTGCGCGGCCTGCTCGACGCCTACGGCGGCATCGACACCCAGCCGATGGCGCGCGCCTGGCAGGCCTGGCGCGAGGCGCAGCGCGCGCTCGACGCGGCCCGCGCCGCGCAGGATTCGCTGCAGCGCGAGCAGGAGCGGCTGGCCTGGCAGATCGGCGAGGTCGACAAGCTCGCGCCCGGCGCCGACGAATGGGAGGACCTCAACGCCCGCCACACCCGCCTGTCCAACGCCCAGTCGCTGATCGACGCGGCGCAGGAGGCGGTCCGGGCGCTCGAGGGCGGCAGCGACGACGACGGGTCCGGCGGCGCCACCGCGGGCCTGTCGCGCGCGCTGGCGGCGCTGCAGTCGCAGGAGCACCTGGAGCCCGATTTCCGCGCGGCGGCCGAGGTGCTGGCCTCCAGCCTGGCGCAGGCCGAGGACGCGGTGCATTCGCTCGGCGCCTACCTGCGCCGCACCGACCCCGACCCGCAGGCGCTGGCGGTGCTCGACGAGCGGCTGGCGTCCTGGATCTCGCTGGCCCGGCGCTACAAGCGCACGCCGGCGGAGCTGCCGGCGCTGCTGGCCGGCTGGCGGCAGGAACTCGCCGCGCTCGACGCCGCCGCCGACCTCGACGCGCTCGAAGCCGCCGAGGCGGCCGCGCGCAAGGCCTTCGCCGCGCAGGCGCGCCAGGTGTCGGCCGCCCGCGTGCGCGCCGCGCCGCGCCTGTCGAAGGAAATCACCACCGCGATGCAGGGCCTGGGCATGGAGGGCGGCCGCTTCGAGGTGGCGCTCCAGCCGCACGACCCGCCGACCGCCAGCGGCCTGGAGGACGTGGCCTTCCTGGTGGCGGGCCACGCCGGCAGCACGCCGCGGCCGGTCGGCAAGGTCGCCTCGGGCGGCGAGCTCTCGCGCATCGCGCTGGCCATCGCGGTCACCACCAGCCAGCTCGGCACCGCGCAGACGCTGATCTTCGACGAGGTGGATTCGGGCGTCGGCGGCGCGGTGGCCGAGACGGTCGGCCGGCTGATGCAGCGCCTGGGCCGCGACCGGCAGGTGCTGGCCGTGACCCACCTGCCGCAGGTGGCGGCCTGCGCCGACGCGCACCTGGTGGTGGCCAAGCAGCGCGACGGCGCCGCCACCGTCAGCACCGTGGTCTCGGTCGGCCGCGACGCGCGCATCGCCGAGATCGCGCGCATGCTGGCGGGCGAGCGACGTTCGGACACGAGTCTGGCACACGCCCGTGAGATGCTCGACCGTGCGGTGCAGGACGCCGCGCCGGTGCGGAGCTGACGCAGGATCGTCGCGGAACGGATCCGCGCCGCCCGTCCCGGCCGGCCGGCCGCCCGCCCACCCATTCACCATTTCCGCCCGCTGCGGCCTGCGAATCGCATGCGGGCCGCGCAGGCACCCAACGAAAGGATCGGTCGCGATGGACATCGTGCTCATTACCGGCATGTCCGGATCGGGCAAATCGGTTGCGCTGCATGCGCTGGAGGACGCGGGTTTCTACTGCGTGGACAACCTGCCGCCCGAACTGCTGCTGCCCTTCATCGAGCTGCAGGAACGCAACAGCGCCGAGCTGGCGCAGCAACTGGAGACCAGCGGCGCGCTGCCGCCGGGCAACAAGGTCTCGGGCCGCGTGGCCATCGCGGTGGACGTGCGCAGCGCGAGTTCGCTGCCCGCCCTGCCCCACCACCTCGACACCCTGCGCGCCCGCGGCCTGCAGGTGCGCATGGTGTTCCTCGACGCCACCACCGACACGCTGGTGCGTCGCTATTCCGAGACGCGCCGCCGCCATCCGCTGTCGGGCGACGCGGTGGTCTACCAGCGCCGGGCGCTGGTGCAGGCGATCCGGCTGGAGCGCGAGCTGCTGGTGGACCTGCGCGAGCAGTCGCACGTCATCGATTCGAGCCTGATGCGGCCCGCCCAGCTGCTCGACTACGTGCAGACCATCGTCACCGCGCCGGGCAGCCGGCTGACGCTGGTCTTCGAGTCCTTCGCCTTCAAGCGCGGCATCCCGGTGGACGCGGACTACATCTTCGACGTGCGGATGCTGCCCAATCCGCACTACGAACCCGCGCTGCGCGACCTGACCGGGCGCGACCAGCCGGTGGTCGATTTCCTGCAGCGCGATCCGGAGGCCGAGCGCATGTTCCGCGACATCCACGGCTTCCTGGAGCACTGGCTGCCGGCGCTGGCGCAGAACCGGCGCAGCTACGTCACCGTGGGCGTGGGTTGCACCGGCGGGCAGCACCGGTCGGTCTACCTGGTCGAGCGGCTGGCCGCGGCCTTCTCCGCGTCGCAGCTGACGCTGTGCCGGCACCGGGAGCTCGATGCGCGGCAGGCCTGACCCTGCGGCATCGCGCTATTGAAAACATAGCTGGCAGCCAAGGTAACACCTGGGCCTAGCGGGCTTTCGGCGGGTGGGACGTCGGCCTCAGGCGCGCCGGGCGTCCAGCAGCTTGCGCACCGGCGCCGGCAGGCCCAGCGCCCGCTCCGCCTCGGGCGTGGTCCAGCCGCCCTCGCCCTCCGGTCGACGGCCGTCCGCCAGCCGCACCTCGATCGCATGCAGATGCAGGTCCTTGTGCGTCAGCACATGCAGCAAGGACGGCAACTCGCGCGCCTCGGCCCGCGCCTCGGCCGGCAGCGCCGCGTCCAGCGCCTCGCGGCTGGCGAAGGCCGGCGGGCAATGCAGGCCGGCCCAGATGCCGGTCGGCGGCCGGCGCTGCAGCCAGCGCCGGCCCTGGCCGTCGGTCGCCAGCAGCAGCCACCAGGACTCGGACGTGCGGCGCAGGGTGCGGCTGCGCACCGGGTAGTCCTCCGGGTTGCCGTCGTGCGCCGCCGCGCACAGCGGCTGCGCCGGGCAGAGCAGGCACATCGGCCGGCGCGGCAGGCAGACGGTGGCGCCCAGGTCCATCAGGCCCTGGGTGTAGCGCGGCATGGTGTCGTCGGCCAGGCGGTCGGCGGCCGGCAGCAGCGCGGTGGCCTCGGCCCAGAGCGCCCGCTCGTTCGCGCCCGACGCCAGGTCGCCGCCGAAGCCCAGCACCCGGGTCAGCACCCGCTTGACGTTGGCGTCGAGGATCGCGACCCGCTCGCCGAAGCAGAAGGACGAGATCGCCGCCGCGGTCGACCGGCCGATGCCCGGCAGCGTCTGCAGCTGCTCGGCGGTGCGCGGGAAGGCGCCGCCGAAGCGCTCCACCACCTGCTGCGCGCAGGCGTGCAGGTTGCGCGCCCGGCTGTAGTAGCCCAGGCCGGCCCACAGGCCCATCACCGCATCGGCCGGCGCGGCGGCGAGGTCGGCCACGGTGGGGAAGCGCGCCAGGAAACGGTCGTAGTAGCCGATCACCGTGGCCACCTGGGTCTGCTGCAGCATGATTTCCGACAGCCAGACGCGGTACGGGTCGCGGGTGTTCTGCCAGGGCAGCGTGTGCCGGCCGTGGTGGCGCTGCCAGTCGACGACGGCGGGCGCGAAGGCGGCGCGGACGGCGGACGGGGCGGCGGGCGCCTGCGGAGCGGGCGCGTCGTGCAGGGCGGGGGTCATGGGGCGGTGCCGGTGGCGGGCGCGGCCTGCGCCGGAGCGGCGGGCGGCAGGCCGACCAGCGCGTCGAGCAGCCCGTACAGCTGCCGCTCGGCGGCGGCCAGCGCGGCGATCTGCCCGTCGATGTCCTGCAGCCGTTCGTCCAGGCCCGACGCCGCCTCGCGGATGCGGTCGAGCGCGTCGATGCGGCGCAGGAAGACGGCGCGCCGCGCGTCGAGCTGGCCGCGCAGCGGTTCGATCGCGGAACGGCCCCAGGCGGCGAGGTCGGCGCGCGCGTCGGCGAAGAGGGCCTGCACCCGGTCGTCCAGCGTCTTCGCCATGCGCGCGGCGAACGCGGGCTGCGCCAGCCGCAGGCGCTGGGTCAGGTCCAGGTGGGGCAGCAGCTCGCCGGCCGTCCGGCGCAGCTCCTCGGACTGGCGCGCCAGCGACGGCGCGGCGCCCGCCTGCAGCGAAAAGCCCAGGCCGGCATTGAGCCCGCGGAAGCTGGCGTCGAGCATCGTGTGGAGTTCGGCCGCGCCGGTGGCGGCCTGCTGCAGCTGCGCCGCCAGCCGGTCGACGGCCTGCTCGTACCGGCGGCCGATGCCCAGCTTCAGACCGCCGCGCTGCAGCACGGCGGACAGCTCGGCCAGCACCGGCTGCGCGACCTCGGGATCGAGCGGCGCGAGGCAGTCGCGCAGCATCCGCGCATGCACCGTGCGGATGCTGTGGATGCGCGTCTGGCCGGTGTCGAAGGCCCGCTGCTCGGACTGCACCCGCTCGCGCATGCCGGCGATCACGCCGCTGTTCTTGCCGCGCAACGCACGCAGCTCCAGCGCCTGCTCGTCGAGGTCGCGGCGCTGGATGTTGGCCTGCCGCGCCGCGCCGGCGCGCAGTTCGTCGACCAGGGCGGCGACCGCTTCGCGCAGCAGCGCGCGTCGGCGGCCGAGCAGTTCGTCGGCCAGATGCGCCTCCAGCGCCGTCAGACCGCTGGCCTGCAGGGCCGCCTCGTCGCCGGCGATGCGGGCGACCAGCCCGTCGCGCGCCGACACCGGCAGCACCCGCGCGGGCGGCACGCCCAGCAGCGCGGCCACGCTGGCCAGCTGCCGGGCGATGGCCGTCTGCGCCTGCTGCGGCGTGCCCAGCGGGTCGCGCAGCAGATCGGACTTGTTGAGCACCGCGAGGCGGGTGTCGGCCCGGCCGGCGGACGGCGCCAGCTGGTCGCGCCACAGCGCCAGGTCCGACCGCGACACGCCGATGTCGGCACCCAGCACGAACACCACCGCATGCGCATGGGCGCGCAGGTCGAGCGTCAGTTCGGGCTCGACGCCGACCGCGTTGAGGCCCGGCGTGTCCAGCACCACCAGGCCCCGCCGCAGCAGCGGATGGTCGATGTTGACCAGCGCGTGGCGCCACATCGGCACCTCGACCTGGCCCCGGGCGTCGGGCACCGGCTGCGACGCGGGCGCCTCGTCGTCCCAGAAGCCCAGCGCCCG
Source organism: Burkholderiaceae bacterium (assembly GCA_022702125.1). Taxonomy (GTDB): domain Bacteria; phylum Pseudomonadota; class Gammaproteobacteria; order Burkholderiales; family Burkholderiaceae_C; genus JAKOND01. Next base: position 38,923 of record JAKOND010000021.1, on the reverse strand, counting down.
GGCCGCGGCCACCGGCATCCGGCGCACCTGGGCCACCCGCTCCATCACGGCGGCCATGCGCGGCGGATCGGCCGGGTCGAGCGGCAACCGGGTCCAGGCCTCCGGCTCGGCGCGCCACGCGGACAGCGGCCGGGGGTCGAGCCGGCTGTCGATCGGCAGCAGCCGGATGCAGGGCGGCAGCGCGGCGTCGTAGCCGAATTCGGTCGGGCACATGGTGGTGCGCCCGGCGCGCGCCGGCACGATGCGCTGCCCGCTGCCGGCGAACAGCAGCGCGTTGATCAGCTCGGACTTGCCGCGCGAGAACTCGGCCACGAAGGCCACCAGCAGCCGGTCGTCCTGCAGCCACTGCACCACCCGGCGCAACGGGGACTGCGTGGCCGTGTCGGACAGCCGGTGCGCGTCGAGCCAGTGCTGCAGCCGGTCCAGGCGTTCCGCCGTGTCGTGGCGCCAGGCGCCGTACGCATCGAGGCTGCGGTCGAGAAGGGCAGGCACGGTGGATCCGGGAAGAAGAAGGAAGGCCGAAAGAGCCGACGGGCCGGCAGGCGGCCTGCGCGATGTCACCGGACTCGGAAGAGCAGAGGATATAGCAGCCGGCACCGCCCCACCGGCCGCCCGGCAGCGGCGCCGGACCGCCTAGGCCTTCTGGCAGTGCGGGCAGTAGAAGGTCGAACGCTGTCCCTGGCGCAGCATGCGGATCGGGGTGCCGCAGATCCGGCACGGCAGCCCCTCCCGGCCGTAGACCATCGCCTCCTGCTGGAACAGGCCGTGCGCGCCGTCCGCGCCGCGGAAATCGCGCAGCGTGCTGCCGCCGGTGGCCACCGCCCGCGCCAGCACGGTGCGCACCGCGGTGTGCAGCCGGTCCGCGCGCGGGCGCGAAAGCTGCGCGGCCGGCGTCGTCGGCCGGATGCCGGCGGCGAACAGCGCCTCGGACGCGTAGATGTTGCCGACGCCCACCACCACGTCGCCCGCGAGCAGCACCTGCTTGACCGGCGACTTGCGCCGGCGCAGCGCCAGGAAGAAGCCCGCGGCGTCGAAACTGTCGTCCAGCGGCTCCACGCCGAGCCTGCCGAGCAGCTTGCGCGCCACCGGGTCGTCGGCGCTCTCGGCGAACACCACCGCCCCGAAGCGCCGCGGGTCGTGCAGCCGCAGCGTGCCATGGTCGGTGTCCAGGTCGAAATGGTCGTGCGCGCCGGGTGCGGGCAGGTCGCGGTCGAAGCGCAGGCGGCCCGACATGCCCAGGTGCACCAGCAGCAGCCCGGCGTCGAGCGCCACCAGCAGGTATTTGCCGCGCCGCCCCACCGACAGCACCCGGCGTCCGGCCAGCAGCGCCGGGTCGCAGCCCAGCGCCCAGCGCAGCGGCTTGCCGACGCGCGCCGACCGGATGCGGGCGCCCTGGATGCGATCGGCAAAACCCAGGCGGGTGACTTCGACTTCGGGGAGTTCGGGCATGGCGTCCCACATCGGGCCTGCCGCCGGGATTACAAGCCGGGCGCGGCCACGGATACATTCGGGAGAAGGGCTTGCACTATCATCATTCGATGAAAAAAACCCCGCGCCATGCCGCCGCCGCGGTCCTGCTGTCCGCCGCCTGCCTCGCCCCTTTCGCCGGGGCGCAGGCCGCGACCCAGGCGCCCCGGCGCGGCGTCGAGTCCAGCCCGTCCGCATCGCCGCAGCAGGCGCAGCCCGCGCCGCGCGCATCGAGCGAGATCGCCCGGGCCGAATCGAGCGCCAAGCTGTTCTACGGCGTGCTGCTGGGCGAACTCAGCGTCGGCCGCGGCAGCGCGGGCGACGGCTACGCGCTGCTGCTGGACGCCGCGCGCCAGACCGGCGATGCGCGGCTCTACCAGCGGGCCACGGAAATCGCGCTGCAGGCCCGCTCGGGCGACTCGGCCCTGCTGTCCGCCCGGGCCTGGGTCACCGCCCAGCCCGAATCGCGCGAGGCCAACCGCTTCGTGCTGCAGATCCTGGTGGCGCTCAACCGCATCGAGGAAAGCGCCGCGCCGCTGCGCAAGGAACTCGAATTCGCCCGATCCGACAGCCTGATCCTGACCTACGCCGCCATCCCGGTGCTGTACGCGCGGGCCTCCGACAAGAACCAGGCCCGCGCGGTGGTGGAACAGGCGCTGGCCGGCGAACTGCAGTCCCCCGCCAACCCGGCCCAGGGCGCCGCCGCCTGGGTGGCCGTGGGCCGGATGCGCCTGGCCGCCGGCGACAGCACCGGCACCCTGGAGGCCGCCCAGCGCGCCCAGGCGCTGGAGCCCACCGCCGAAGGCCCGGCGATCCTGGCGCTGGAGCTGCTGGACCCGAAGAACCCGCTGGCCGAGCCCATCGTCCGCAAGTACCTCGAAGGCAAGCCGACGCCGCCCCTGCGCATGGCCTACGCCAGCGCCCTGCTGGAAAACCAGCGCGGCGCCGAGGCGATGCAGCAGGTGCTGGCGATCACCGAGCAGACGCCCGATTTCGCCGACGCCTGGCTGCTGCTGGGCAACCTGCAGCTGCAGGACGACCAGCCCGACCGCGCCGAGGCGTCGGTGCGCCGCTACCTGTCGCTGGTCGATGCCGAGGTCGCGACGGCCGCCCCGGACGCATCGTCCGCCGGCGCGTCCGCGCAGCAGGCCCCCGCCCGCCGCCGGGTGCTCGACCAGGCTTACCTGCTGATGGCGCAGATCGCCGAGAAGCGCGGCGACCTGCCCGCCGTCGAAAGCTGGCTCGACAAGGTCGAGAGCCCGCAGGCCCTGCTCAACGTGCAGATGCGCCGCGCCTCGGTCCTGGCGCGCCAGGGCAAGCTCGAGGACGGCCGCAGGCTGATCCGCGCCGTGCCCGCCCGCACGCCCGCCGACGCCCGCCTCAAATTGATGGCCGAGGTCCAGCTGCTGCGCGACAACGACCGCCGCCAGGACGTCTACGACCTGCTGGCCCAGGCCAGCGCCCAGAATCCGACCGACCCCGACCTGCTCTACGACCAGGCCATGGCCGCCGAGCGCCTCGACCGCATCGAGGACGCGGAACGCCTGCTGCGCGAGGTCATCCGGCTGCGGCCCGACTACCACCATGCCTACAACGCCCTGGGCTTCTCACTCGCGGACCGCAACGTGCGGCTGCCGGAGGCCAAGCAGCTGATCCAGAAGGCGCTCGAATTCGTGCCGGACGATCCGTTCATCAACGACAGCCTGGGCTGGGTCGAATTCCGCCTGGGCAACCGCGCCGAGGCGCGCCGCATCCTGGAGAAGGCCTACACCGCCAAGCCCGACGCGGAGATCGCGGCGCACCTGGGCGAGGTGCTGTGGACGGCCGGCGACAAGGACCGCGCGCGCGCCGTCTGGCGCGAGGGCCGCAGCCTCAATCCCGACAACGAGACGCTGGAGCAGACGCTCAAGCGCCTCGGGGTCCGGCCATGACCGTCCCGTCCGTCGCCCTGCCCGGCCGGCGGCGTGCCGCGGCGGCATGCGCCGCGGCGCTGCTGCTGTCGGTGGCAGGCTGCGCCCGTCCCCGGGCGCCTGCCGCCGGGGACGGCGCGCTGTCCGCCACCGGCGCGCGGCAGGCCTGGTCCGGCCGCCTGGGCCTGCAGGTCGAGGATGCGCCGTCGCAGTCCTTCTCCGGCGCCTTCGACCTGCGCGGCAGCGCGGCGGCGGGCCGTCTGGCGCTGCTGTCGCCGCTGGGCAGCACCGTCGCGGTGCTGGAATGGGCGCCGGGCCAGGCGACGCTGCTGCAGGGCGACCAGCGCCGCAGCTTCCCGTCGCTCGACGCGCTGGCGGCCGAGGCGACCGGCACGCCGATCCCCGTCGCCGCGCTCTTCGACTGGCTGGTCGGGACCGCCACGCCGATCCCGGACTGGCAGGCCGACCTGGGCCAGCTGGCCGACGGCCGCATCGTCGCGCGTCGAACGGCGGGCGGGCCGCCGGCGACGCTGCGCATCGTCCTCGACCGCTGACGCGGTGGCCGCGGCCCCGGTGGCGGCTTCGGACCCGATTCCTTTTTTCCTCTCCCGCGATGCGCTCCCTTCTCGACGTGCCGGCACCGGCCAAGCTCAATCTGTTCCTGCACATCACCGGCCGCCGGGAGGATGGCTACCACCTGCTGCAGTCGGCCTTCGTACTGATCGACTGGTGCGACACCCTGCATTTCGAGCTGCGCGCCGACGGCCGGCTCAGCCGCGAGGACCTGACCGTGCCGCTGCCGGCCGACGATCTGGTGCTGCGCGCCGCCCGCGCCCTGCAGCAGCACGCCGGCACCGCGCTCGGCGCCCATATCGGCGTGGAGAAGCGCATCCCCGCGCAGGCCGGCATGGGCGGCGGATCGTCGGATGCCGCCAGCTGCCTCCTGGCGCTCAACCGCCTGTGGGGCCTGGACCTGGACCGGCCCGCGCTCGAAGCCATCGGCCTGGGCCTGGGCGCGGACGTGCCCTTCTTCCTGCGCGGGCACAACGCCTGGGTCGAGGGCATCGGCGAACGCATCACCCCGCTGACCGGCGATTCCGCGCTGCCGCCGGCGCGTTTCGTGGTGGTCAAGCCACAGGCCGGACTCGACACCCGCACGATTTTTTCATCGCCGGCTTTGAAACGCGATTCGGCTGGTGCTAGAATAGCGGTCTTCGCTGCTGATCACTACGGCTTTGGCCGGAATGACCTGCAACCTGTCGCAGAGACGCTCTGCCCCGAGATCGCGCAAGCCCTGGATTGGCTCGCATCGCAGGGGTTGCAGGCCCGTATGACAGGTTCCGGCAGTGCGGTATTCGCAGTGAGCGCAGATACTGGAACAGCGAATAGAATGCCGCTCTCGGCACCCGACACGCACCCGGCGTGGCAGGTGCGTCGATGCAGCAGCCTGGACATCCATCCTCTGGCGGGGTGGGCGGAAGGCAGAGATTGAAGGTTGGTTGCCCCGGTGGCAGTCGACCGGTGTAGGGGAGTCGCCAAGCTGGTTAAGGCACCGGATTTTGATTCCGGCATGCGAAGGTTCGAATCCTTCTTCCCCTGCCAAATATTCACCGTCGCTGATGCCGCGCCCGCCAGCGCATGATCCTGGCATATAGCCCTTCCCACCGTGAATCCTTCTACGCTCTTCAAGCGCGCCGAGACCGCCATGCAGGCCCATCCGTCCGAATTCCTCGTCTTCACCGGCAACGCGAATCCCACGCTCGCGCACGAGATCGCCGCCCACCTGGGCACCAGCATCGGCCAGGCGCATGTCGGCCGGTTCTCCGACGGCGAGGTGACGGTCGAGATCCGCCAAAACGTCCGTGCCCGCGATGTCTTCGTGGTCCAGTCGACCTGCGCCCCGACCAACGACGCGCTGATGGAACTGCTGGTGATGATCGACGCGCTGCGCCGCTCGTCGGCCGGCCGCATCAGCGCCGTCATCCCCTACTTCGGCTACGCCCGCCAGGACCGCCGTCCGCGTTCGTCGCGGGTGCCGATCTCGGCCAAGGTGGTGGCCAACCTGCTGCAGACCGTGGGCGCCGACCATGTGCTGACCATGGACCTGCACGCCGACCAGATCCAGGGCTTCTTCGACATCCCGGTGGACAACATCTACGCCTCGCCGGTGCTGCTGGGCGACCTGCGCCAGAAGAGCTACGACGACCTGATCGTCGTCTCGCCGGACGTCGGCGGCGTGGTCCGCGCCCGTGCGCTGGCCAAGCAGCTCAACTGCGACCTGGCCATCATCGACAAGCGCCGCCCCAAGGCCAACGTCAGCGAGGTGATGAACGTCATCGGCGAGATCGAGAACCGCAACTGCGTGATCATGGACGACATGATCGACACCGCCGGCACGCTGGTGAAGGCGGCCGAGGTGCTCAAGGAGCGCGGCGCGAAGAAGGTCTACGCCTACTGCACCCACCCGGTCTTCTCGGGCCCGGCGGTCGAGCGCATCTCCGGCGGCACCGTCCTCGACGAGGTCGTGGTCACCAACACCATTCCGCTGAGCCAGGCCGGCCAGCAATGCAGCAACATCCGCCAGCTGTCCGTGGCGCCGCTGATCGCCGAGACGATCCAGCGCATCGCCAGCGGACAGTCGGTGATGAGTCTGTTCTCGGAGCAGGACAACCTGTTCTGACCTTCGGGAACATCGTGCGGGGCGGGCGTCCTCTTCCGGGGACGCCCGCCCCTTGTCAAACCGGAGCCGCACTGGTCGCGGTGGGCTCCTCCAGGAGTAATTTATGAACATCGTCGCTTTTGAGCGCGCCAAGCAGGGCACGGGTGCGAGCCGCCGTCTCCGCAATTCCGGCCGGACCCCCGGCATCGTCTACGGTGGCGAAGGCCAGCAGCCGCAGCTGGTCGAACTCGACCACAACGCCCTGTGGTTCGCCCTGCAGAAGGAAGCCTTCCACTCCAGCGTGCTGGACATCGAAGTCGCCGGCCAGGCGTCCAAGGTGCTGCTGCGCGACGTGCAGTACCACCCGTACCGCCAGCAGGTCCTGCACATCGACTTCCAGCGCGTCGATGCCCGCACCCGCCTGCACATGAAGGTGCCGCTCCACTTCGCCGGCGAAGAGAACTCGCCCGCCGTCAAGGTCGACCAGTGCCTGGTCAACCACGTGGTGACCGAACTGGAAGTCTCCTGCATGCCGTCGGACCTGCCCGAGTTCATCGAGGTGGACCTGAGCGAGCTGAAGAAGAACGAGTCCCTGCACCTCAAGGACATCAAGCTGCCGCGCCGCGTCTCGCCGGTCATCCGCCGCAACCAGGACAACCCGGTGCTGGTCTCGGTGACCGCTCCGGTCGTGGAAGAGGAAGTGGCGCCGGTCGTGGCCGCCGCTTCCGAAGCCAAGGGCAAGGGCAAGAAGAAATAAGCGGCCCGCTGCGCCCGCTTCCTGCCGCGATCCCGCCCTCACCCGCAGGATCGCCCCGCGAAGGCCCACTCCGGTGGGCCTTTTTGCGTCTCCCCCTCCCGGCGGGCCTCTGCGGTTCCGCCCATCCTTTCCGGCACGGGCCCTCGCGGCCGGATGCCGATAATCGCGCCCCATGATCAAACTCTTCGTCGGACTCGGCAATCCCGGTCCCGAATACGAGGCCACCCGCCACAACGCCGGTTTCTGGTGGATCGATGCGCTCGCCCGCGAATGGAAGCTGTCGCCCGCCTTCGACAAGGGCTACCACGGCCTGGTGGCGCGCACCGGCATCGGCGGGCAGAACGTCTGGCTGCTGGAGCCGATGACCTTCATGAACGCCTCGGGCAAGTCGGTCGCGGCGCTGGCGCGCTTCTTCAAGATCGCGCCGCAGGAAATCCTGGTGGCCCACGACGAACTCGACGTGGTGCCCGGCCAGGCCAAGCTCAAGTTCGGCGGCGGCCACGCGGGCCACAACGGCCTGCGCGACATCCACGCGCAGCTGGGCTCGTCCGACTACTGGCGGCTGCGGCTCGGCGTGGGCCATCCGGGCGTCAAGAGCGAGGTGATCCACTGGGTGCTGAAGAAGCCCTCGCCCGACCACCGCATCGGCATCGAGCAGGCCATCGACCGCAGCCTCAAGGCGGTGCCGGCGATGCTGCAGGGCGACATGGAGAAGGCCACCATGCTGACCCACACCCACCAGCCGCCCCGGCCCAAGCCGCCGCGCCCGGCGGCCCCCGCGCGGTCCCCGCGGCCGGCAGGCGATCCGCTACCGAAAGAATAGCTGGCAACGAAGGCGGAACGCGGGCAGCGGCCGCTTTCCGCCGGTGACCGGAGAGCTGCCCGGCGTCAGGCGGCCTGGCCCTGCAGGCGCCGGTACTTCTGCATCAGCGTCTCCCGGTCCTCGGCGTGCGCCGGGTCCTTCGGGATGCAGGCCACCGGGCAGATCTGCACGCACTGCGGCTCCTCGAAATGGCCGACGCATTCGGTGCAGCGCGAGGCCTCGATCACGTAGTAGTCCTCGCCCATGGAGATGGCCTGGTTCGGGCACTCCGGCTCGCAGACGTCGCAGTTGATGCACTCGTCGGTGATCATCAGGGCCATGGGGCACCTCCGGGATGCGCTGCGGCCCGGGCGGGACGGGAGGGGAAGGCCGGACGGTTCATCCCGCGATTATCCCCGGCCCCGGGGGCGGAGCCCGCCCGGCCCGGCGGGTCGGCGCATGCGCGGCAGGGTCTTGCCCGCCCGCGGCGCCCGGCGCCCGGTCCCCGGGGCCGGCCGATAATCCCCCCTCCGCCCGGCCCCGCCCTCCTCCACCTCCATGCTCCCTTTCCTCCTGCGTCGCCTCCTCTGGCTGCTGGCCCTGCTGGCCGCGGCGTCGGCCGCGGTGTTCGTGGCGCTCGACGTGCTGCCGGGCAACGCCGCGCAGGTCTTCATGGGGCCGGACGCCGCGCCCGAGGCGGTGCGGGCGCTGACCCGCCAGCTCGGCCTGGACCTGCCGGCCTGGCAGCGCTACCTGGGCTGGCTGCGCGACCTGCTGCGCGGCGACATGGGCACCAGCTACGCCTACGGCACGCCGGTGGCCGCCCTGGTGGCCGAGCGGCTGGCGGTGACGGTGCCGCTCGCCCTGCTGGCGATGGCGCTGTCGGTGGTGCTGGCGCTGGGCGCCGGGCTGTACGCCGCCTCCCGCCACGGGCGCGCCGGCGACCTGGGCACGATGGCGCTGGCGCAGATCGGCATCGCGGTGCCGAACTTCTGGCTGGCGATCCTGCTGGTGCTGCTGTTCGCGGTCCGGCTGCGGTGGCTGCCCTCGGGCGGCTTCCCCGGCTGGCATGCGGACGACGGCGGCGGCGCCGGGCCGGCGCTGCGGGCGCTGCTGCTGCCGGCGGTGGCGCTGGCGGCGGTGCAGGGCGCGATCCTGTCGCGCATCGTGCGCGGCGCGCTGCTCGACGTGCTCCAGGAGGACTTCGTGCGGACCGCCCGCGCCAAGGGCCTGAGCCGCCGGGCGGTGCTGTGGCGCCATGCGCTGCGCAACGCGATGGTGCCGGTGGCGACGGTGGGCGGGCTGCAGTTCGCCAACCTGCTGGCCGGCACCATCGTGGTGGAGAACGTCTTCTCGCTGCCCGGCCTGGGCCGGCTGGTGTTCCAGGGCATCGCCAACCGGGACCTGACGGTGGTGCGCAACTGCGTGCTGCTGCTGGCGGCGATGGCGATGCTGGTCAACACGCTGGCGGATGTGGCCTGCGCCGCCATCGACCCGCGCCGGCGCGAGGCGCGGGCGGCATGACGGCGGCACGCGATCCGGCCGCTCCGGCCGTGCGCCCCCCGTCGCGCCGCGCCCGCCGCCGCCTGCCCGCCAGCCTGTTCGCCGGCGGCCTGCTGGTGCTGGCGGTGGTGTCGGCCGCCCTGCTGTCGCTGGCCTGGACGCCGTGGCCGACCGATGCGGTGGACCTGGCCGCCCGGCTGCGGCCGCCGTCCGCCGCGCACTGGCTGGGCACCGACGCGCTGGGGCGCGACGTGGCCTCGCTGCTGCTGGCCGGCGCGCGCGGCTCGCTGCTGGCGGGCGCGGTGGCGGTCGCCATCGGACTCGCCGGCGGCACCGCGCTGGGCCTGTGGGCCGCGGCGCGGGGCGGCTGGGCCGATGCGCTGGCGATGCGGCTGGCCGACCTGACCTTCGCCTTCCCGGCGCTGCTCACCGCCATCGTGCTGGCCGCGCTCTACGGCGCGGGGCTGGTCAACGCGGTGGCGGCGGTCGGCGTCGCGGGCATCCCGGTCTTCGCGCGGCTGTCGCGGGCGGCGGCCGGCGGGGTCTGGTCGCGCGATTTCGTGCTGGCCGCGCGGGCCGCGGGCTTCGGCCGCTGGCGCATCACCCGCGACCATGTGCTGCCCAACATCCTGCCGCTGCTGGCGGTGCAGGCGACGCTGCAGTTCGCGGTCGCCATCCTGGCCGAGGCCGCGCTGTCCTACCTCGGCCTGGGCGCGCAGCCGCCGGCGCCGTCCTGGGGCCGGATGCTGGCCGAGGCGCAGACCCTGATGTTCCAGGCGCCGCTGCTGGCCGTCTTCCCCGGCGCGGCCATCGCGCTGGCGGTGCTGGGCACCAACCTGCTGGGCGACGGGCTGCGCGACCTGCTCGATCCCCGGCTGGCGGGGCGGCGATGACCGGGACGCCCGTTCCGCCGTCCCCCGGCCGGCCGCTGCTGGAGGCGCGCGGCCTGCGCATCGCCTTCGACACGCCCGACGGCCCGATGGAGGCGGTGCGCGGCATCGACTTCGCGCTGGAGGCCGGCGGCACGCTCGGCCTGACCGGCGAATCGGGCAGCGGCAAGTCGCTGACCGCGCTGGCGCTGCTGGGCCTGCTGCCGGCGGGCGCGCGCTGGAGCGGCAGCCTCCGCTTCGACGGCCGGGAACTCGCCGGCCTGCCCGAGCCGGACTGGTGCCGGCTGCGCGGCGGCCGCATCGCCATGGTGTTCCAGGAGCCGATGACCGCGCTCAACCCGCTGCAGCCGGTCGGCGCCCAGGTGGCCGAGCCGCTGCGGCTGCACCGGAGCCCGGACCGCCGCGCCGCCCGGCGGGCCGCCGCCGAACTGCTCGACCGCGTCGGCATCGCCCATGCCGCGCGCCGGCTGGACGATCTGCCGCACCGCTTCTCCGGCGGCCAGCGCCAGCGCATCGGCATCGCGATGGCGCTGGCCGGCGGGCCGCGGCTGCTGGTGGCCGACGAGCCGACCACCGCGCTCGACACGGTGACCCAGCGCCAGATCCTGGACCTGCTCGACGGCCTGGTGGCCGAGCGCGGCCTGGCGCTGCTGCTGGTGTCGCACGACCTGGCGGTGCTGGCGCGCCGCGTGCGGCAGCTGCTGGTGATGCGCCGCGGCGAGATCCTGGAGCGCGGCCCGGCCGCCGCGGTGCTGCGGCATCCGGCGCATGCCTACACCCGCGCCCTGCTCGCCGCCCGGCCGCGGGGCGATGCGCCCGCCGCACCGGAGTCGCCGGACTCCCCGGCGGGGGCGTCCGGCCCGTTGCCGGCGTCCGCGCCCGGCGCGGCACCGTCGGCGGGGAGGCGGGCCGCGCCCCGGCCGTCGGCGGCTCCGGTGGCGGACTGCGAGGACGAGGCGCCTCCGCTGCTGGAGGTGCAGGGCCTGGTCCGGCGCTACCGCCTGCCGCGCCCCGGCCTGTGGCGCCCGGCGCCGGTCGCCACCGCGCTCGACGGGGTCGGGTTCACGCTGCGGGCCGGCGCCAGCCTGGGCATCGTCGGCGCGTCGGGCTCGGGCAAGTCCACCCTGGCGCGGCTGGTGATGGCGCTGGACCGGCCGGCCGCCGGCCGCGTGATGCTCGCCGGCCGCGACCTGCACGCCCTGCCGCCGGCCGCGCTGCGCGCCGCGCGTCGCGATATCCAGATGGTGTTCCAGGACCCGCAGGGCTCGCTCGACCCGCGCATGACGGTGGCGCGCACCGTGGCCGAGCCGCTGGCCGCCCAGGGCGCCCCGGCGCGGGCCTGCCGCGCCCGGGCGGCCGAACTGCTGGAAGCGGTCGGCCTGCGGCCCGACGACCTGGACCGCCACCCGCACGAGTTCTCCGGCGGCCAGCGCCAGCGCATCGCCATCGCCCGGGCGCTCGTCACCGGCCCGAGGCTGCTGGTGGCCGACGAGCCGGTCAGCGCGCTCGACATGACGGTGCAGGCCCAGATCCTGGCGCTGCTGGCCGACCTGCGGGCCCGGCACGGGCTGGCGCTGCTGCTCATCAGCCACGACCTGGCGGTGGTGCGCCGGCTGTGCGACGAGGTGGCGGTGCTCGACGCCGGCCGCATCGTCGAGCGCGGACGCCCGGCCGACCTGTTCCGCGCGCCGGCGCATCCCGCCACCCGCGCGCTGGTCGAGGCGATGCCGACGCTGCCGGACGCGGGGGATTGAAGCCGGCCGGAGCCGGCGAAACCTGCTAAAAAGCCTCGCCGGACGGGCCGCTTCGCCCGCGCCGCCCACGATCCAGGAGACCCGCCCATGCCCGACCGCCGCCACCTTCTCGCTTCCGCCGCGCTCGGCGCCCTCGGCACCCTCGCCGCCGGCCTGCCGCAGGCCGCGCGGGCCCAGCCGTCCAAGGACACGCTGGTGCTGGGCATGATCCTGGAGCCGCCGGGGCTCGACCCGACCGCCGGCGCGGCCTCGTCCATCGGCGAGATCGTGCACTACAACGTCTTCGAGACGCTGACCCGCATCCGCCCCGACGGCAGCGTCGCGCCGCTCCTGGCCGAGCGCTGGGACCTGTCGGCCGACGGCCGGACCGTCACCTTCCGGCTGCGCGACGGCGTGCGCTTCCACAACGGCGCGGCCTGCACCGCCGAGACGGTGAAATTCGCCTTCGCCCGCGCCGCCGCCGAGGCTAGCACCAACAAGGACAAGGCGCTGTTCGCCGGCATGGAGCGCATCGAGGCGCCGGACGCGCGCACCCTGGTCCTGTCGCTGCGCCAGGCCGACCCGGACCTGCTGTTCCTGCTGGGGCAGGCCACCGCCGCCGTCGTCGAGCCCGGCAGCGCCGCCGGCAACGCCACCCAGCCGGTCGGCACCGGCCCGTACCGCTTCGAGCGCTGGAACCGCGGCGCCTCGGTCACGCTGGTCCGCTGGGACGGCCACCGCGACGCGGCCGCCGCCCGGCTGCGGCGCGCCACCTTCCGCTTCATCCCCGACGCCGCGGCGCAGGTCGCGGCCCTGCTGGCCGGCGACGTGGACGCCTTCCCCCGGCTGGGCGCGGTGCGCAGCCTGGCGCAGTTCCGTGCGGACCCGCGCTTCCAGGTGCTGGTGAGCAACTCGCGGGCGAAGACGCTGCTGGCGATCAACCAGCGCAAGAAGCCGCTCGACGACGTGCGGGTGCGCCGCGCGATCGCCGCCGCCATCGACCGCAAGGCGGTGATCGCCGGCGCGGCCGAGGGCCTGGGCGTGCCCATCGGCAGCCACTACGTGCCGGGCGCGCCGGGCTACGTGGACACCACCGGCGTCAACCCCTACGACCCGGCCCGCGCCCGCGCGCTGCTGCAGGAGGCCGGCGTGACCGCGCCGCTCGCGCTGAGCCTGAAGCTGCCGCCGCCGCCCTACGCCCGCGTCGGCGGCGAGATCGTCGCGGCGCAGCTGGCCCAGGTCGGCATCGTGGCGAGGATCGAGAACGTGGAGTGGGCGCAGTGGCTCGGCGGCGTCTACAACGGGCGCAACTACGACCTGACGATCATCTCCCACGTCGAGCCCTTCGACCTGGGCAACTACGCCAAGCGCGGCTACTACTGGGGCTACGAGTCGGCGCGCTTCGACGCCCTCTACGCCCGCATCCTCGCCGAGCCGCGGCCCGCCGAGCGCGCCGCCCTGCTGGCCGAGGCCCAGCGCCTGCTGGCGGCCGACGCGGCCAACGCCTGGCTCTACCAGCCGCAGTGGCCCACCGTGGCCGACCGGCGGCTGGCCGGGCTCTGGAAGGACATGCCCGTCTTCGTGAACGAACTGGCGGCGCTGCACTGGACCTGAATCGGCCAGAATCCCCCTCCCGCCCCGCGCCCCCGCCCCCGCCCTGCTCCCGCAGTCGCGCCGGAAGGCGCGCAGGCACCGACAACACGACACTACTTTCGAGGAATCTCCCCATGGGCGCGCAGTGGAAAGCAAAAGGCAAGGAACTGGCGGCCAACGCCAAGGGCAAGCTGTTCGGCAAGCTGGCCAAGGAAATCATGGTCGCCGCGCGCGCCGGCGCCGACCCGGCCTCCAACTCGCGCCTGCGGCTGGTGGTGGAGCAGGCGCGCAAGGTCTCCATGCCCAAGGACACGCTCGACCGCGCCATCAAGAAGGGCGCCGGCCTGAGCGGCGAGTCGGTGCATTTCGAGCATGTGATCTACGAGGGCTTCGCGCCGCACCAGGTGCCGGTGATGGTCGAGTGCCTGACCGACAACCTCAACCGCACCGCGCCCGAGATGCGGGTGCTGTTCCGCAAGGGCCAGCTCGGCACCTCCGGCTCGGTGGCCTGGGACTTCGACCACGTCGGCATGATCGAGGCCGAGCCCGCGGCCGCCGGCGCCGACGCGGAAGTGGCGGCCATCGAGGCCGGCGCGCAGGACTTCGAGCCGCACGGCGACGACGGCACCGTCCTCTTCCTGACCGACGCCGCCGACCTGGACCTCGTCAGCCGCGCGCTGCCGGCGCAGGGCTTCACCGTCCTGTCGGCCAAGCTGGGCTACAAGCCGAAGAATCCGGTCGACCCGGCGAACCTGAGCGCCGCGCAGCTGGAGGAGGTCGAGGCCTTCCTGGCGGCGATCGACGCGAACGACGACGTGCAGAACCTGTTCGTGGGGCTGGCCGGATAAGGGACGTATTTCCGGAAGGGAAATGCGCTCCTGCCCGGATGCCGCCTGCGCTCGCAGCTCCTGAAAAGATAGCAATGCCGGCAGGGCGAACCGCCGGCGGGACCGCCAGGCTCACCGGCGGACGACGCGCAGCGGCTGCCGGCAGTCGGCGTCGCGGTAGGGACCGCCGGCGGCCTCCCAGCCGTCGCCCGGCGAGACCTGGGCGCAGGCCAGGCCGCCATCGAGCTTGCTGCGCCACTGGTACCAGGGGGCCGGCGCGGCCGCCAGGGCCGTGGCGCCGCAGCACAGCGCCAGCATCCAGGCGCGCCAGCGGACCCGGCGCCATCCGCCCGATGCCGCGCGTGCCCCGCCGGCATCGGCGTAAAACCGGAAAACACCTCGCTGATCCGACCTCTGCCCGCATCCCTTTGGACATACCATGGTCCTTTCGGGATGCGTCGGCGCGACGGGCGCATCCTGCCGAATCGTTCCACGCATCCCAGGGCTCCCTTTCTCCATGACTTTTTCCTCCGCTGCCGGCTGCGAGGGTTGCCGCAAGACGCAGGACCTCGGTTTCGACTTCACCATGGCATTCCAGCCGATTGTCGACCTGGAGACCCGAACCGTCTTCGCCCACGAGGCCCTGGTGCGCGGCCTGGCCGGCGAAGGCGCGGGCAGCGTGCTCGCCCGCGTGAACGCCGACAACCGCTACTCCTTCGACCAGGCCTGCCGCATCAAGGCCATCGAGCAGGCCAGCGCGCTCGGCATGCGGACCCTGCTGTCGATCAATTTCCTGCCCAACGCGGTCTACCGCGCCGAGGCGTGCATCCGCGTCACGCTGGCCACGGCGGAGCGCTGCGGCTTCCCGATCGAGCGGATCATGTTCGAACTCGTCGAGGACGAGCGGGCCAACGACCTGCCCCACCTGACGTCCATTTTCCGGGACTACAAGCAGCGGGGCTTCCTCACCGCGGTGGACGACTTCGGCGCGGGCTACGCGGGCTTCGACCTGCTGGCCGAATTCCAGCCCGACGTGGTCAAGATCGACATGCACCTCATCCGCGACCTGCACATCCACCGGGTGCGGCGCACCATCGTCGCGGGCTTCGTCGGCATCTGCCGCGAGCTCGGCATCCGGGTGATCGCCGAGGGCGTCGAGCACCCCGCCGAGGTGCGGGTGCTGCGCGACCTGGGCGTTTCGCTGTTCCAGGGCTACCTGTTCGCCAAACCGGCGGTCGGGCCGCTGCCGGCGGTGGACTGGGACGCGGCGGGCCTCACGCGCTGACGATCCAGCCTTCGAGCGGATCGACATCCGGCGGCAGGCCGTAGCGGGGCGCGCCCGCGCGGTGCCGCGCCAGCCCCCAGGCCGCCTGCAGCAGGCACAGCACGGCATCCAGGCTGTCGCCGCTGGCATCGTCCACCAGCACCGCGCGCCGCGGCCTCTCCAGCCGCAGGCGCAGCCCCAGGCGCAGCGGGCCGGCCGGGCCGGCACCCCGCTCCAGCGCCGCCACCAGCGCCTCGCGCGCGTCGCGGCGGTCGGCCGTCTGCTTCGCGCGGTCGTCGCTCTTGTAGCTGCGGCGGCCCAGCACCTCGCGCGCCGGCAGGCCGGGGTAGGCCTCCAGCGCCACCCGGTCCGCCGCCGGATCGTCGGGCTCCACGCCCGCCAGATGCGCGCCCGCGGCCAGCAGCAGCGGCACGCCGGCATGCAGCATGTACGCCACCGGGGGATTGACCCATTTCATCGACGGACTCGATCCCGCCAGCCGGTCGGTCGCCCGGTGGGCGAACTTGCCGCCGGCCGGCCGCGCATCGCAGAAGGCGGCGAAGGCGGCGCGGATCTCCGCCCGCGACAGGGCCGCGTAGTGGCGCATGCAGCCGCGCCAGTCGGTGGGCCAGCCCAGGTGCTCGACCAGTTCGCGCGGCAGGCCGAACGGCAGGTCGAATCCGCCCACCCAGCGCCCGGGGGCCTCCAGGCGCCGCCGCAGGCCGTCGAGCGTGTCGAAGCGTTCCAGCCGGTCCAGCACCGCCGTCCCGCCGTCGAGCCGTCCCACGGCCAGCACGCCGGGCTTGCGCCGGCTCGGGCTGCTGGAAAAATCGCAGCCCAGCAGGCCGACGGTTCCTGCCTGCGGCTGCGGCGCGAGGGACGGAGCGGCAGCCATCGGCTCAGCCCAATCCCAGCGCCACGACGCCGCCGGCGATGCACAGCGCCCCCAGGACGCGCGCCCGCCGGTCGCCCTCGCCCAGCAGGTGGCCGCCGAGCAGCGCGGCGAACAGCATCGACACCTCGCGCGCCGGCGCCACATGCGACAGCGGCGCCGTCTGCAGCGCATACAGCACCAGCACATAGGACACCGGGCCGACGCCCCCCACCAGCAGCGCATGGCGCCACTGCAGGCGCCAGAGCCGGGCGGTGGCCACCCGGTCGCGCAGGGCCACCGGCGCCAGCAGGCCCACCCGCACGAAGTTGCCCATGTAGTCGACCAGGATCGGCGACAGCAGCAGCACCTTGACCGCATAGCCATCGACCACCGTGTAGGCCGCGATCAGGCACCCGGTGGCCAGGCCGTAGCCGATGCCGCGCTGCAGCCGGCGCCGGACGGCCGGGTCCGCGCCCTGCCGGCGGGCGCGCAGCAGCGCCGGCCCTCCGGCGATCAGGAACACGCCGCCGACCACGCCCGCGATGCCCAGCACGCCGGCGAGGGACAGCCGCTCCCCCAGCAGCACGACCGCCACCGCCGACGACAGCAGCGGCCCCGAGCCCCGCGCCACCGGGTACATCACCGTGAGGTCCGACGCCCGGTAGCCCCGCAGCAGCACCACGAAATACGCCACGTGCAGCACGCCGCTGACTCCGACCGCCGTCCAGGCCGCCGCGTCCCATCCCGGCAGCGCGTCCCGCGCCAGCCAGAGCCCGAGCGGCGCCCACGCCACCATCATGACGACGCTCGTGAAGAAGGCGAAGCGCGCGTCGCCGCCCGCGCGCTTGGCCGCGATGTTCCAGCCGGCGTGGATCAGCCCGGCCAGCAGGACGATGGCGAAGGCGCCGGCCGACACGCGGAAAGGCCCGGTACGCGACGTGGCGTCAGGGGATGGAAGCCGCTGCCGCGCTCAGCGCGGGATCAGCGACAGGAACTCGCGGCGCAGCGCTGTGTTCTCGAGGAAGGCGCCGCGCATGACGGAATTCACCATCTTGCTGTTCATTTCCTTCACCCCGCGCCAGGACATGCAGTAGTGGCTGGCCTCCATCACGATGGCGAGGCCGTCGGGCGAGGTCTTGTCCTGGATCAGATCGGCCAGCTGCACCACCGCCTCCTCCTGGATCTGCGGCCGGTTCATGATCCAGTCGACCAGCCGGGCGTACTTCGACAGGCCGATCACGTTGGTGCTGCGGTTGGGCAGCACGCCAATCCAGATGCGGCCGATGACCGGGCAGAAATGGTGGCTGCAGGCGCTGCGCACGGTGATCGGGCCGACGATCATCAGCTCGTTGAGGTGCTCGGCGTTGGGGAAGTCGGTGATCCGCGGCTGGGGCTGGTAGCGGCCGGCGAACACCTCGTTGAGGTACATCTTGGCGACCCGGCGGGCGGTGTCGCCCGTGTTGTGGTCGTTCTCGGTGTCGATGACCAGGCTGTCGAGCACGCCCTGCATCTTCTCCTGCACCTCGTCGAGCAGTTTTTCCAGCTCGCCCGGCCGGATGAACTCGGAGATGTTGTCGTTGGCGTGGTAGCGGCGGTTGGCGTCCCGCACGCGCTGCCGGATGCGCAGGGACAGCGGCGTGCCCTCCGCGTCGTCGGACGGACCGGAAGTGCCCAGGAGGGAAGGAAGGGACGAGACGGCGTCATCGGAAGTCATCCGATGATGGTAACAGTGCGAAATTTCCCTGGCCGGGCGACGCGGCAGCGGCGCCCCGTGGACCGTCGGTTCAGAATGCCGCACGCTTCCCGCAACAGAATGTCGACCACGACGTTCTCCGGGTCATCCGATGCTCGAAAAGCTGCCGCCTGCTTCCGAACCGCTGCCGCCGGTCTCCCATTGCCAAGCATTGGTCATCGACGGCAACTCGACCTCCCGCAGCATCCTGGTATCGCAATTGCGCAACTACGGGGTGGGCCGCGTCGTGCAGTGCCACCGCCTGCACGACGCCCGGCAGAAGCTCGAACTCCAAACGTTCGACTTCGTGCTCTGCGAGCGCTACTTCGGCGAGGAGCTGTCGGGCCAGGACCTTCTCGACGACCTGCGGCGCGCCCAGTCGCTGCCCTTCTCCACCGTGTTCTTCATGGTCACCGGTGCCGCCTCGTACCACGCGGTGGCGGACGCGGCCGAATCGGCGCTCGACGGCTATCTGCTCAAGCCCTTCACCCCGGGGTCGCTCTTCGAACGGCTCGATGCCGCACGCCGGCGCAAGGCGCATCTGCGGCCGATTTTCACCGCCATCGAATCCCGGGCCTTCGACGAGGCCGCCGCCCTGTGCCTGGAAATT
Source organism: Burkholderiaceae bacterium (assembly GCA_022702125.1). Classification (GTDB taxonomy): domain Bacteria; phylum Pseudomonadota; class Gammaproteobacteria; order Burkholderiales; family Burkholderiaceae_C; genus JAKOND01. Next base: position 20,302 of record JAKOND010000021.1, on the reverse strand, counting down.
TTCCATGCGCGCGCGCCCTACTGGCTCTATGCCGCGCGCATCGGCGCCGAACTGCTCCTGCACGGCAACCGGCACGAACAGGCCCGGACGCTCTTCGAGGCCGTGATCGCCGCCAAGGCGATGCCCTGGGCCAAGCTCGGGGTGGCGCGCACGCAGATCGAAGCCGGCCAGGTCCAGCGTGCGCTCGGCACGCTGAGCCAGCTGGTGGGCGAGGACGCCACCTTCGCCGACGCCTACGACGTCATGGGCTGCGCGCAGATCGAAGCCGGCAGGTTCGACGATGCGCTCGCCACCTTCCGCACCGCCGCCGGCCTCACGCCCGGCTCGATCACCCGCCAGCAGAAATTCGGCATGCTGGCCTACTATCTCGGCCGGCGCGACGATGCCGTCGGCGCCCTGCAGCGCGCGGTTTCGATGGGCGTCATGTCGAAGCTGTTCGACGTGCAGACGCTGGTGCTGCTCTCCCTGGCGACCTTCCAGGACGATGATCGCAAGACGCTCCACCACTGCGGCCACGACCTCAAACGCATCCTGGAGCAGCGACCCGACGACCTGCGCGCGAAGCGCGGGGCCCTGGTCGTGGAAGCGCTGCAGGAGATCCGGCAGCATCGTCTCGCCGAGGCCTTCGGCGCGGTGCGCCGGCTAGCCTCCGCCCTGCGCGAGCCGGACTTCGACTTCGAGGCGGGCTGCAATCTGGCCGGCCTGCTGTCCGCGCTGGCGGCGATGTCGTCGAAGGTCAACGGCAGCGACCCCCTCGTCGAAGCCCTGGGCCTGCGTTTCGCGGTTTCCCACAACCGGAGCGAGCTGCTGGCCAGCGCCTGCGAAGCCCATCCGCCCTATGCCGAGATGCTGCGCCAGAGCCACGTGGAGATCACCCGCATGGCGGAAGGCGCCATGGCCCTCAATGTCGCCGGCGATCCGGGCGCCGCGGTCGAACAGCTGGTGGCGCGCTGCGCCGATACGCTCAACATCAAGCTGCTCGACGTGGCCCAGCAGGTGCTGCTCCGCCACCGGGCGCGGATCGCCCCGGCCGAGGCGCTGCAGCAGCGCATCGATGCGCTGCGCATCGTCTGCGGCGGTTCCGGCGCGCGCCGGATGGCGGCGCTCGAGCAGCAGCGCCAGCCGGGGGCGCCGAGCCTGCGCACCGTGTCCGCCGCGCCTGCGGCACCCGCGATGCCCGCCGCAGCCGCGCAGCCGGCATCCGAGCCGACCGAACGGTACTCCGCCCCCACGGCTCCCGCCCTATGAAAAAAGCGCCCCGCGGGGCGCTTGCTCGTTTCCGGCGACGTGCGGCGATCAGGCCGCCTTGACCGCGTCCGGATTGCGCAGGCGGATGTGCAATTCGCGCAGCTGCTTCTCGTCCACCGGGCTCGGCGCCTGGGTCAGCAGGCACTGGGCGCGCTGGGTCTTGGGGAAGGCGATCACGTCGCGGATCGACTCGGCGCCGGTCATCAGGGTGACCACGCGGTCCAGGCCGAAGGCGATGCCGCCGTGCGGCGGCGCGCCGTACTGCAGCGCATCGAGCAGGAAGCCGAACTTCTGCTGCGCTTCCTCGGGCGAGATCTTGAGCGCGTCGAACACCTTCTGCTGCACGTCGGCGCGGTGGATACGGACCGAGCCGCCGCCCATCTCCCAGCCGTTGAGCACCATGTCGTAGCCCTTCGAGATGCACTTCTCGGGCGCCGTCACCATCCAGTCCTCGTGACCGTCCTTCGGCGCGGTGAACGGGTGGTGCACCGCGCTCCAGCGCTGGTTGTCCTCGTCGTACTCGAACATCGGGAAGTCGACCACCCACAGCGGCGCCCACTTGTCCTCGAACAGGCCGTTCTTCTTGCCGAACTCGCTGTGGCCGATCTTGATGCGCAGCGCGCCGATGGCGTCGTTGACGACCTTCTCCTTGTCGGCGCCGAAGAACAGCAGGTCGCCGTCCTGGGCGCCGGTGCGCTGCAGGATCTCGGCGATGGCGGCGTCGTGCAGGTTCTTCACGACCGGGCTCTGCAGGCCCTCGCGGCCCTTGGCGGCCTCGTTGACCTTGATCCAGGCCAGGCCCTTGGCGCCGTAGATCTTGACGAACTCGGTGTACGCGTCGATCTCGCCGCGCGACAGGCCGGTGCCTTCCTTCGCGCCGCCCGGCACGCGCAGCGCCACCACACGGCCGCCCTTGGTGGTGGCGGGCGTGGAGAACACCTTGAAGTCCACCGTGGCCATGACGTCGGTCAGTTCGGTGAATTCGAGCTTGACGCGCAGGTCGGGCTTGTCGGAGCCGAAGCGGAAGGCGGCGTCCTGGTAGGTCATGACCGGGAACTCGCCCAGGTCCACGCCGAGGGTGTTCTGGAACACCGTCTTGATCATGCCCTGGAACAGCTCGCGGATGTCCTCCTCGGTCAGGAAGGAGGTCTCGATGTCGACCTGGGTGAATTCCGGCTGGCGGTCGGCGCGCAGGTCCTCGTCGCGGAAGCACTTGGTGATCTGGTAGTAGCGGTCGAAGCCCGAGACCATCAGCAGCTGCTTGAACAGCTGCGGCGACTGCGGCAGCGCGAAGAACTGCCCGTCGTGCACCCGGCTCGGCACCAGGTAGTCGCGCGCGCCTTCGGGCGTGGACTTGGTGAGCATCGGGGTCTCGATGTCGACGAAGCCGTGGGCGTCGAGGAACTTGCGCACCTCCATCGCGACCCGGTAGCGCAGCATCAGGTTGTTCTGCATGTACGGGCGGCGCAGGTCCAGCACGCGGTGCGTCAGGCGGGTGGTCTCGCTGAGGTTGTCCTCGTCGATCTGGAACGGCGGGGTGACCGACGGGTTGAGCACCACGAAATCATGGGCCAGCACCTCGATCTTGCCGCTCTTGAGGTTGTCGTTGGTGGTGCCGTCCGGGCGGGCGCGCACCAGGCCGGTGATCTGCACGCAGTATTCGTTGCGCACCTCCTCGGCCACCTTGAAGGTTTCGGCACGGTCGGGGTCGCAGACCACCTGCACATAGCCCTCGCGGTCGCGCAGGTCGATGAAGATCACGCCGCCGTGGTCGCGCCGGCGGTTGACCCAGCCGCACAGGGTCACGGTTTGGCCCAGCAGGGCGTCGGTCACGAGACCGCAGTAGTGGGAACGCATTGCCATGGTTGAGACTTCCAGCGCCGGGCGGCGCGTTGCTTGGGTCGGGGAAAAAGAGGGACGGAGGGAACGGTTCGGAGGCCTGCCCGACGCGTCCGGCCGGCTAGTCGGCCAGATGCGCCGGGACCGGGTTGGCCGGCACCACCACGCCCATGGAGACGATGTACTTGAGCGCCTCGTCGACGCTCATCTCCAGCTCGATGCAGTCGCTCTTGCGCAGCATCACGAAATAGCCGCCGGTGGGATTGGGGGTGGTCGGGACGTAGACGCTCTGGTAGTCGTCGCGCAGGTAGGTCGCGACGTCGCCGCCGGGCGTCCCGGTGACGAAGGCCACGGTCCAGACGCCCTCGCGCGGCCACTGGATCAGCACCGCGGTGCGGAAGGCGTTGCCGCTCTCGGAGAAGAGCGTGTCCGAGACTTGCTTGACGCTGCCGTAGATCGAGCGCACCACCGGGATGCGCACCAGCACCGCGTCGCCCCACTGCACCAGCTTGCGGCCGATGAAATTGCTGGTGACCGCGCCGACCACCAGCAGGATGGCCAGCGTCAGCACCACGCCGAAGCCGGGCACGTGGAAGCCCAGCAGCCGGTCCGGATGCCAGGCGGCCGGCAGGATGAACAGCGTCTGGTCGAGCGTGCCGACGATCCAGTCCAGCACCCAGATGGTGATGGCCAGCGGCACGATGACCAGCAGGCCGGCGAAGATCCACTTGCGCAAGGAAGCCATGGAGGACGGGTCCCGCCTCAGCCGGCCTTGGGCGCCGATGCGGCCGGGGCAGGCGCCGGCGACGGGGCGGGGGACGCCGCGGCCGGCGCGGCGGCGGGTGCGGGCGCCGGTGCCGGTGCCGCCGCATCCTTGGAAGGGGCGGCATCGGCGGCCGGCGCCGCGGCCTGGTCGCCCGCCGCGGCCGGCTTGGCGGTGTCGCCGCCGCGGAAATCGGTCACGTACCAGCCCGAGCCCTTGAGCTGGAAGCCCGCGGCGGTGACCTGCTTGCGGAAGGTTTCCGCGCCGCAGGCCGGGCACCGCGTCAGCAGCGGGTCGGACATCTTCTGCAGTACGTCCTTGCCGAATCCGCAGGATTCGCACTTGTAGGCGTAGATGGGCATGGGGGTTCGCGTCGGGATCGGGGTGGAAAAACCCTCGATTATAGGTGGCCGCCCCTCCGCGGCCGCGACGCGGCGGCGGCTTATCGGGCGGCGGCCGCCGGCGCGTCCGGCACCTGCGCGGGCAGGCCGGCATGGCGCATCCACTGGGGCGCGAGCGAGCCGGCGACCATGCCCGCCGCCGAGGCCAGCACCCCGGCGAGCTGCGCCGGGAAGACCGCGCCCGCCGGCGTCGCCGCGCACAGCACCCAGGTGCCGATGCCCAGCGCGATGGACAGCAGCGCGCCCTGGGTGCTGGCGCGGCGCCAGTAGAGTCCGCACACCAGCGGCACGAAGGCGCCCACGAGGGTCACCTGGTAGGCGCCGGACACCATCTCGTAGATCGGCGTGCCTTCCACCGCGATCGCGTAGGCCAGCACGCACAGGCTGAAGACCAGCACCGTCACCCGCATCGCGCGCAGGTTGGCGCGGTCGTCGGCCGCGGGCCGGAACTGGCGCCAGATGTTCTCCGTGAAGGTCACGCTCGGCGCGAGCAGCGTGGCCGAGGCGGTCGACTTGATGGCCGAGAGCAGCGCACCGAAGAAGAGCACCTGCATCACGAAGGGCATCTTCTGCAGCACCAGCGTGGGCAGCACCTTCTGCGGGTCGTCGCGCAGCAGTTCGGCCGCCTGCTCCGGCATGATCAGCAGCGCGCTGGCGACGAGGAACATCGGCACGAAGGCGAACAGGATGTAGCACACCCCGCCGATCACCGGGCCTCGGGTGGCCGCCTTCTCGCTGCGGGCCGACATCACCCGCTGGAAGACGTCCTGCTGCGGGATCGAGCCCAGCATCATGGTGATCGCCGCGGCGAGGAAGAACACGATGTCGTGCAGCGACGGCTCCGGCCAGAAGCGGAACAGGTCGCGGCTGGCGGCGAATTCGATCACCCGCCCCGCCCCGCCGGCCATGCCGCCGGCGAACCAGGCGATGACGGCCAGCCCGCCCACCAGGATGATCATCTGGATGAAGTCGGTCACCGCCACCGACCACATGCCGCCGAAGAGCGTGTAGGCCAGGATGGAGAACACGCCGATCGCCATGCCCGCCGGGATCGGGATCGCGCCGGCCGACAGCACGTTGAACACCAGGCCCAGCGCGGTCACCTGCGCCGAAACCCAGCCCAGGTAGCTCAGCATCACGATCAGCGAGCAGACCACCTCCACCGCCCGGCCGTAGCGCTCGCGGTAGTAGTCGCTGATGGTCAGCAGCGTCATCCGGTAGAGCCTGGCCGCGAAGAACACGCCCACCAGGATCAGGCAGGTGCCGGCGCCGAACGGGTCCTCCACCACGTTGCCCAGCCCGCCCTGGATGAACTTCGCCGGGATGCCCAGCACCGTCTCCGACCCGAACCAGGTGGCGAAGGTGGTGGTGACCACCATCGCCAGCGGCAGGTGCCGTCCGGCGATGGCGAAGTCGGCGGTGTTCTTCACCCGGCGCGCGGCCAGCAGGCCGATGCCGATGGTCACCAGCAGGTAGACGAAAACCAGAAACAGCAGCACGGCGCCTTCTCCCTATGTCGCCCGTCCGGGCGGTTCCGCGAAGCGGCGGATTATCAGGAGAAAAACCCAGGCAGGAACCGTACCCGCGCCACCAGCTGCATCGCCACCAGCCCGAGCAGGAATCCGATGGCGCCGTAGATGATGGCCTGCAGCAGCCGGTTGGTGCGCTGCTGGGCGGCCAGCAGCTCCTCCAGGTGGCGGCGGTGGTCGTGGTGGCGGTGCTGCAGGTAGCCCGCCAGCAGGTGGGGCAGATCGGGCAGCAGCTTGGCGTAGCGCGGCGCCTGCGCCTTGAGTTCGCGCCAGAACTTCTTCGGGCCGATCTGGTCGAGCATCCAGGTTTCGAGGAAGGGCTTGGCGGTGCTCCACAGGTCCAGGTCCGGGTCCAGCTCGCGGCCCAGGCCCTCGATGTTCAGCAGCGTCTTCTGCAGCAGCACCAGCTGCGGCTGGATCTCGACCTGGAAGCGGCGCGAGGTCTGGAACAGCCGCATCAGCACCAGCCCCAGCGACAGCTCGCGCAGCGGGCGGTCGAAGTACGGCTCGCAGACGGCGCGGATGGCGGCCTCCAGCTCGTCGACCCGGGTGGTCGCCGGAACCCAGCCGGACTCCACGTGCAGCTCGGCCACGCGCTTGTAGTCGCGGCGGAAGAAGGCGGTGAAGTTCTGGGCCAGGTATTCCTTGTCGAACTCGGTCAGCGTGCCGACGATGCCGAAATCCAGCAGCACGTAGCGGCCGAAGGTTTCGGGCTGGATGCTGACCATGATGTTGCCCGGGTGCATGTCGGCATGGAAGAAGCCGTCGCGGAATACCTGGGTGAAGAACAGGGTGACGCCGTCGCGCGCGAGCTGCTTGATGTCCACGCCCGCGGCGCGCAGCCGGTCGATCTGGCTGATGGGCACGCCTTCCATGCGCTCCATCACGATCACCTCGGGATGGCAGTAGTCCCAATGCATCTCGGGGATCCGCACCGTGCCGAGGTTGGACATGTTGCGCCGCAGCTGCGTGGCGTTGGAGGCCTCGCGCACGAAGTCCAGCTCGTCGTGCAGGTACTTGCTGAACTCCGCCACCACCTCGCGCGGCTTCAGGCGCTTGCCGTCGGCCGAGAGGTTCTCGACCCAGCCGGCCATCATGTTCATCAGCGCCAGGTCTTTTTCGATGATGCGCAGCATGCCCGGGCGCAGCACCTTGACCGCCACGTCGCGGATGCCGCCGTCGCGGTGGCGCAGGGTCGCGAAATGCACCTGCGCGATCGAGGCGCTGGCCACCGGCGTGCGCTCGAAGGACAGGAAGACGCTGTCCACCGGGCGGCGGAAGGCGCGCTCGATGGTGTCGATGGCCACGTCCGAACCGAAGGGCGGCACCCGGTCCTGGAGCATCGCCAGCTCGTCGGCGATGTCGGGCGGCAGCAGGTCGCGCCGGGTGGAGAGCACCTGGCCGAACTTCACGAAGATCGGGCCGAGCTGCTCCAGCGCCTGTCGCAGGCGCTGGCCGCGGGGCGCGTCGAGCTTGCGGCCCACGGACAGCAGGCGCGCCAGGGCGCCGAGCCAGGGCTTGCGGAAACTGGTGAGCACCAGTTCGTCGAGGCCGTAGCGCAACGCGATCCAGACGATCGCGGCACCGCGCAGGAAGCGGCTCATGCCTCGCTATCGGTCGCGCCGCCGCCGCCGGCCGCCGCCCGGGCCGCCATGCGGTCGCCGACGAAGCGGCGCAGCGCCTCGGCCACCCTGCGGCCGGCCTGGGCCGCGGTGTGGGCCGGCGCATCGCCGATCACCCGCGCGAGGTCCTCCTCGACGTCCCAGCGCACATGGTCGACCAGCCAGTTGATGTCGGCGGCGAACTGCACGTCGCCTTCGATGCGCACGGCGGGCTTGTCGCCGCGCAGCGCGGTGCGGGCCAGGTCGAGGGGCGAGGTCTCGGCGACGGTGAGGGTCAGGTCGGGCACCGCATGGGGCGCGGCGCGGTCGAGCAGGCCGGCCGGGGTGATCTCGATGCGCGCCGAGAAGCCGCGCCATTGCACCAGGGCCACCCGGCCCTTCTGGCGGGCCAGCCGCGCGGTGGCGGCGGGCTCCTGCATTAGGACGTGGTTGGCGAACAGCACCGCCCGGTGCTGCACCTCGTCGACCAGCCAGGCCGGCGGCCGCAGGTGCTCGCCGAGGCGCTCGAACAGCGGGCCCAGCGGCAGCGGGAAAGACGATCCAAAAGGAAAGGGGGACTGTGTTGCCATAGTCCCCCATTATTCCCGAACGGTCGCACCCGCCGTGTCACAAATCCGGCGGCCTGCGCGGCCACGGGACATCGCGACGGGCGGGGCCCCGCGCCTTACTGGAGCGCCTGCACGCCGGCGACCAGCCAGCCCGACTGGCCGTTGCGCGGCTTGGCCATGTTCCAGACTTCGCGGAACGGGCTCGGGCCGGCGGATGCGTCTTCGCGGATCATCCCGGAGAACTCGACGCTGGCCAGGTAGCCGTCGGCGTCCTCCTCGATGCCCAGCAGCTGGGCGTCGAGCATGACCACCTCGGTCTTGTTGGGCTTGCCCGCGCTGTGGCTTTCGCGCTCGGCCAGCTGCGACCGGATCTCGGACAGCATGCTGTCGGTCATCATCGCGCGCAGCGCGGAGATGTCCGAACGGTCCCAGGCGTCCTGCAGGGTCACGAAGTTGCGCTTCGCGGCCGTCAGGAAGCCTTCGGCGTCGAAGCCCGCGGGAACGCCCCAGGACTGCGAACCGGCCAGCGGCGAGGCGGTCGCGCCGACGCCGGCGCCGATGGCCGAGCCGAGCATCGAGCTGCCGCCGGTACGGGGCGCGGAAGCCTCGAAGCTGGCGTTGCCCGATTCCCAAGGACGCGCCGAGGCGTCGTTGCCGACCTTCGACGGGTTGTACTGCGGCAGCGTGCCGGCCTGGGTGGCGTCGCCGCCCGCGCCCTGGAAGGCGAAGGGCGAGTTCTTCTGCGCGGCGGCCGGCTGCTGGCGCGAACGCATGAACAGGCGGAACAGCAGGAAGGCGCCGACGGCCAGCAGCAGGATCAGCAGGATGTTGCCGAAGCCCGCGCCCAGTCCGAGGGAGCTGGCGAGCCAGGCCAGGCCGAGGCCGGCGGCCAGGCCGCCGAGCATGCCCATCCACGGGCGGCGGGGAGCGGCCGCCGCGGCGCCTGCCGCGGGGGCGGCGCGCTGGCCGGGGGCGGCCTGCGCGGGGGTCTGCGCCGGCGCCGCGGGCGGCGTGGCCTGGCGCTGGGTGACGTTGCTGGACTGGCGGCCCATGGAGCCGCCGCCGCCCATGCGCTTGGCCTCGGCATCGAAGGCTCCGAACACCAGCGCGCAGGCCAGTACGGTGGATAGTAGTTTCATCATGACATCTCCCCTTTTCTACGAATTGCGAACAGCGGATGCCGGGGATCTACGGCATTCCGCGGAGTTGGAACGGACACCGGCCCGCCCGCGCCGCCGAAGCGGAGGGACGACCTGCATCTTCAGCATTTGATGCCTGCGTGCAGTGCCACCATGCCCCCTGTCATGTTGTGGAAGTCGACATGGCCGAAACCGCTGCGCTTCATGATTTTTTTGAGTTCTTCCTGGCCCGGGTGCATCCGGATGGATTCGGCCAGGTACCGGTAGCTGTCGGCATCGCCCGCCACCAATTTGCCGAGTCGCGGCAGCACGCCGAAGGAGTACCAGTCGTACGCCTTCTCCAGCGGTTTCGCGACCTTGGAGAATTCGAGCACCAGCAGCCGGCCGCCGGGCTTGAGCACGCGGCACATCTCCTGCAGGGCCACATCCTTGTGCGTCATGTTGCGCAGCCCGAAGGCCACGCTGACCAGGTCGAAGCGGCCGTCCGGGAACGGCAGCTTCTCGGCATCGCACACCACCGTCGGCAGCACCACGCCCTTGTCCAGGAGCCGGTCGCGGCCGGTGGAGAGCATGGCCTCGTTGATATCCGTGTGCACCACCATTCCGGAGGTGCCGACCTTTTTCGAGAATGCAAGGGCCAGGTCGCCGGTGCCGCCGGCGATGTCGAGCACTTGGTCGCCTTCCTTGAGGTTGGCGACCATGACGGTGTAGGCCTTCCAGGCGCGGTGCAGTCCGGCCGACATCAGGTCGTTCATGACGTCGTAGCGGGACGCGACCGAATCGAACACGCCGCGCACCTTGCGCGCCTTGTCTTTTTCGTCGACCGACTGGAAACCGAAATGTGTCGTGCTCATGGAATGGATGCTACCGGTTCGGGGAGGGGCGGACGCCCGAGAACCCCGGGATCACATGGGGGGATCGGGGGCATTGGAAGGCCGGGAACGGCCCGGGAAACGCGCGGCGGGGTCCCGTCGGGAAACGCGGGTCGCGGGGCCGGTGCCGGGCGGGTCGCGGCCCGCGGGGCGCCGCTCAATGCCCGCCGCATCCGCCGTGCGGCGGATGCGAAGGCGCGCGGCCGCGGGGCGGCGGCATCGGGGTGTCGCGGTCGGCGCCGGCGGCCTGCAGGCGGGCGGCGTAATCGGCCCAGCGCTCGGCTTCGTGCGCGCCCAGCTCGTACAGGTAGGCCCAGGTGAAGATGCCGGTGTCGTGCCCGTCGGAGAACCGGGGCTGGACGCCGTAGTTGCCCACCGGCTCGACCGCGTCGATCAGGACCTCGCGCTTGCCGGTCTGCAGCACCGCCTGGTCGGGGCTGTGGCCCTGGACCTCGGCGGAGGGCGAGTAGACGCGCAGCAGCTCGAACGGGATGCGGAAGCGCGCGCCGTCGTCGAAGGCGACCTCGAGCACGCGCGAGCGGCGGTGCACCACCAGGTCGGTCGGGGCCGGGGCGCCGGCGGTCAGGCCGGCCATGGAGAGTCCTGTCGGTTCATGCGGTGGATTGTCGGGCATGCGGCGCGGCGCGGCCGTCAGACGCCGCCCCCATCCGCGGCGCTCCCGTCGCCGGCGCCGGCCGCATCCAGGGCGCCGACCAGCGCCGCCAGCCGCTCGGCCAGCAGCGCGTCCAGCGCCGGCAGCCGCGCGGCGACGTCCGCCTCGCGCGCCGCGTCGCGTTCGCGCTGCGGCGCGGCCCAGACCGCGCCGGGGAAATGGCTGTCCCCGCCGAAGCGCGCGATCACGTGCCAGTGCAGGTGCGCCACCATGTTGCCGAGGGCCGCGAGGTTGACCTTGTCGGGCGACAGCGCCTCGCGCAGGCAGCGCTCGACCGCCGCGACCGCCTCCATGCAGAGGATGCGGTCGGCCCGCGGCAGGTCCGAGAACTCGGCCACGTGCGCCTGCCACACCACCCGGTAGAAGGCCGGGAAGCCCGGCTCCTGCGCGCGGATGACGCGGAAGGCGGCGGCCTCGAACACCGGCAGCCCGCCCATCGTGTCGCACAGCACGCAGCCCGCGGTCCGCGAGTCCGCCTGCGCGGCCATCAGACCAGCACCCGCTCGATGCCGCCGGCGTTGGCGTCGGCGACGTAGCGCGGCATCCAGTCGGCGCCGAGGATGCGGTTGGCCATCTCGACCACGATGTAGTCGGCCTCCAGCAGGCCGTTGTTGAGGTCGTTGCCGTAGCGCGAGAGGCCCTGCAGGCAGCTCGGGCAGCTGGTCAGGATCTTGACGTCGTCCTGCGGCCCGATGGCGTGCTGGGCGCGCAGCGTGGTCTCGCCCTTCTTCAGCTCCTCCTCCTTGCGGAAGCGGATCTGGGTGGAGATGTCGGGCCGGGTCACGCCGAGCGTGCCGGACTCGCCGCAGCAGCGGTCGCTCTTGACCACCGCGTCGCCCACCAGCGCCTTGACCGTCTTCATCGGGTCCTGCAGCTTCATCGGACTGTGGCAGGGGTCGTGGTAGAGGTAGGCGCCGGCCGAGGCGTCGAGGACGATGCCCTTCTCCAGCAGGTACTCGTGGATGTCGATGATGCGGCAGCCGGGGAAGATCTTGTCGAACTGGTAGCCCTGGAGCTGGTCGTAGCAGGTGCCGCAGCTCACCACCACCGTCTTGATGTCGAGGTAGTTGAGCGTGTTGGCGACCCGGTGGAACAGCACCCGGTTGTCGGTGATGATCTTGTCGGCCTTGTCGAACTGGCCGCTGCCCTTCTGCGGGTAGCCGCAGCACAGGTAGCCCGGCGGCAGCACCGTCTGCACGCCGGCGTGCCAGAGCATCGCCTGGGTCGCGAGGCCGACCTGGCTGAAGAGCCGCTCCGAGCCGCAGCCGGGGAAGTAGAAGACCGCCTCCGACTCGGCGGTGGTCGCCTTCGGGTCGCGGATGATCGGCACGTACTCCGCGTCCTCGATGTCGAGCAGCGCGCGGGCCGTCTTCTTGGGCAGGCCGCCGGGCATCTTCTTATTGACGAAGTGGATCACCTGCTCCTTGAGGGGCGGCTTGCCGACGGTCGCGGGCGGGTGCGCGGTCTGCTGCCGCGCGAGGCCGCCGAGCAGCCTGTTCGCGGCGCGCTGGGCCTTGAAGCCCACGTCCACCATCGCGCCGCGCATCAGCTTGATGGTCTCGGGGTTGGTGGCGTTGAGGAAGAACATCGCCGCCGCGTTGCCGGGCCGGAAGCTCTTCTGGCCCATCTTGCGCAGCAGGTTGCGCATGTTCATGGTCACGTCGCCGAAGTCGATCTTGACCGGGCACGGCGTGACGCACTTGTGGCAGACGGTGCAGTGGTCGGCCACGTCCTCGAACTCCTGCCAGTGCTTGATGCTGACGCCGCGCCGGGTCTGCTCCTCGTAGAGGAAGGCCTCGACCAGCAGCGAGGTCGCGAGGATCTTGTTGCGCGGCGAATAGAGCAGGTTGGCGCGCGGCACGTGGGTGGCGCAGACCGGCTTGCACTTGCCGCAGCGCAGGCAGTCCTTGACCGAGTCGGCGATGGCGCCGATGTCGCTCTGCTGCATGATCAGCGACTCGTGGCCCATCAGGCCGAAGCTCGGCGTGTAGGCGTTGGTCAGATCGGCGCGAAGCCCCGGTTCCGCCTGGGTTCCCTGCTCTTGATTCCGTAGCAGCTTGCCCTTGTTGAAGCGGCCCTGGGGATCGACCCGGCGCTTGTAGTCGGTGAAGGGCCGCAGCTCTTCGTCGGTCAGGAATTCGAGCTTGGTGATGCCGATGCCGTGCTCGCCCGAGATCACCCCGTCGAGGCTGCGCGCCAGCACCATGATGCGCGCCACCGCCTCGTGCGCGGTCTGCAGCATCTCGTAGTCGTCGCTGTTGACCGGCAGGTTGGTGTGCACGTTGCCGTCGCCCGCGTGCATGTGCAGCGCGACCCAGACCCGGCCCTTGAGCACCCGCTTGTGGATCGCGGCCGCCTCGTCGAGGAGCGGCCCGAAGGCCGCGCCGGCGAAGATCTGCTGCAGCGGCGCGCGCAGCTGGGTCTTCCAGCTGGCGCGCAGCGTGTGGTCCTGCAGCCGCGGGAAGAGCGCCTCCACGCCGTCCAGCCAGCCCTGCCACTGCGCCCGCACGCCGCGCACCAGCGCCAGCGCCTGGGCGGTACGGTCCTCAAGCATCTCCGCCGAGGGGATGCCCTGGGTGTCCTCGTCGCGGCCCAGCGGCAGGTCGTCGCGGCGGAAGAAGGCGTCGAGCGCGTCGCAGAGCTTGAGCTTGTTGCGCAGGCTCAGCTCGATGTTGATCCGCTCGATGCCGTCGGTGTACTCGGCCATGCGCGGCAGCGGGATCACCACGTCCTCGTTGATCTTGAAGGCGTTGGTGTGCCGGCTGATGGCCGCGGTGCGCTTGCGGTCGAGCCAGAACTTCTTGCGCGCCTCGGGGCTGATGGCGACGAAGCCCTCGCCCGAGCGCGAGTTGGCGATGCGCACCACCTCGGAGGCGGCCCGCGCCACGGCGTCGGCGTCGTCGCCGCTGATGTCGCCGAACAGCACCATCTTCGGCAGGCCGCCGTGGGCCTTGGACTTGGTCGCGTAGCCGACCGCCTTCAGGTAGCGGTCGTCCAGGTGCTCCAGCCCGGCGAGCAGCGTGCCCGAGCGCTTCTGCTCGGCGAACATGAAGTCCTTGATCTCGACGATGCTCGGCACCGCGTCCTTGGCGTTGCCGAAGAACTCCAGGCAGACGGTGCGGGTGTGCGCCGGCATGCGGTGCACCACCCAGCGGCCGCTGGTGATCAGGCCGTCGCAGCCTTCCTTCTGGATGCCTGGCAGGCCGGCCAGGAACTTGTCGGTCACGTCCTTGCCCAGGCCCTCCTTGCGGAAGGTGCGGCCGGGGATGTCGAGCCGCTCGGTGCGCACCGGCGTGCGGCCGTCGGCCTCGAAGTACCTCAACTCGAAGCTGGCCACTTCCGCGTCGTGGATCTTGCCCAGGTTGTGGTTGAGGCGGGTCACCTCCAGCCACTGCGCCTCGGGCGTGACCATGCGCCAGGACGCGAGGTTGTCCAGCGCGGTGCCCCACAGCACCGCCTTCTTGCCGCCGGCGTTCATCGCGATGTTGCCGCCCACGCAGGAGGCCTCGGCCGAGGTCGGGTCCACCGCGAACACGTAGCCCGCGCGCTCGGCCGCGTCGGCCACCCGCTGGGTCACCACGCCGGCGCCGGTCCAGATGGTGGGCACCAGCGCGTCGACGCCGGGCAGCGCGGTCATCTCGACCTCGGTCATCGCTTCGAGCTTCTCGGTGTTGATCACCGCGCTCTTCCAGGTCAGCGGGATCGCGCCGCCGGTGTAGCCGGTGCCGCCGCCGCGCGGGATGATGGTCAGGCCGAGCTCGATGCAGCCCTTGACCAGGCCGGCCATCTCGGCCTCGGTGTCGGGCGTGAGCACCACGAAGGGGTACTCGACGCGCCAGTCGGTGGCGTCGGTGACGTGCGCCACCCGCGACAGGCCGTCGAACTTGAGGTTGTCCTTGGCCGTCAGCCGGCCGAGCGTGGCGCGGACCTGGCGGCGCAGCCGGGCCGCCTCGGCGAAGGAGGCGTCGAAGGACGCGATGGCGCCCCGGGCCAGCGCCAGCAGCTCGCCCACCAGCGCGTCGCGCGGGGCGTCGGCCTCGGGCGTGCGGCGCTTGTCCATCTCGCCGAGCCGGTGCTGCAGCGCCTGCACCAGCTGCGCGCGGCGCTTGGGCGTGTCGAGCAGGTCGTCCTGCAGGTAGGGATTGCGCTGCACCACCCAGATGTCGCCCAGCACCTCGTAGAGCATGCGGGCGGAGCGGCCCGTCCGGCGCTCGCCGCGCAGCTGCTGCAGCAGGTCCCAGGCGCGGGGGCCGAGCAGGCGGATGACGATCTCGCGGTCCGAGAACGAGGTGTAGTTGTACGGAATCTCGCGCAGGCGTTGCGGCTCGTCCGCACGGGCCAGCAGCGCGGCTGCCGCAATCGGTGCATTCATGGGTGGGTGTTTTTTGGATGCGTGGGGCGGCTATTCTAGGAACCTGCCCGGCGACCCGCTGCGAAACGGGGCGCCGGCCCTCACCCCATCCGGAGCTTCCATGATTCTCGAAGTCGCAGACATCCGCATCGCGCCCGGCCGGCAGGCCGCATTCGACGAGGCCATCGCGCGCGGCGTGGACACCGTCATCTCGCGCGCCGAAGGCTTCCTCGGCCATTCCGTGGTGCGCGGCGTCGAGTCGCCCGAGCGCTACCTGCTGCAGATCCGCTGGGCGACGCTGGAGGACCACACCGTGGGCTTCCGCGAATCGCCGGCCTTCGCCGAGTGGCGCGCCATCGTCGGACCGTTCTTCGCCGCGCCGCCGGTGGTGGAGCATTTCACCCCAGTCGCCGGCCGCGGCGCGGCGGCCTGAACCGCGATCCACGAAAAAAGGCGCCGCCGGCAGGGCTGCCGGGGCGCCTTTCCCTCTGCCCGGGTCAGAACAGCACGCGGCTGCGGATCGTGCCCGGCACCTCGGCGAGCTTGCGCTGCGCCACCTCGGACGATTCGGCGTCGAGGTCGATGACCACGTAGCCGATCTTCTCGTCGGTCTGCAGGAACTGCGCGGCGATGTTGATCTGGTTGTCCGACAGGATCCTGTTGATCTGCGACAGCACGCCCGGCACGTTGTGGTGGATGTGCAGCAGCCGGTGCTTGCCGCCGTGCGCCGGCAGCGCCACCGCGGGGAAGTTGACCGACGAGGTGGTGGCGCCGGTGTCGCTGTAGCGCACCAGCTTCTCGGCGACCTCCAGGCCGATGTTGGCCTGCGCCTCCATGGTGGAGCCGCCGACGTGCGGCGTCAGGATCACGTTGTCCAGCCCGCGCAGCGGCGACTGGAACTCGTCCTTGTTGGACCGCGGCTCGACCGGGAACACGTCGATCGCCGCGCCCAGCAGCTTCTTGGCCTTGAGCGCCTCGGCCAGCGCCTCGATCACCACCACCGTGCCGCGCGCGGCGTTGATCAGGATGCCGCCGGGCTTCATCGCGGCGATCTCGGCCTCGCCGATCATCCACTGGGTGGACGGCAGCTCGGGCACGTGCAGGCTGACGATGTCGCTCTGCGCCAGCAGGTCGTGCAGGCGCGGCACCTGGCGGGCGTTGCCCAGCGGCAGCTTGGTCACCGTGTCGTAGAAGGCGACCTGCATGCCCAGCCCTTCGGCCAGCACCGACAGCTGGGTGCCGATCGAGCCGTAGCCGACGATGCCCAGCGTCTTGCCGCGGATCTCGTAGGCGTTCTCGGCCGACTTGAGCCAGCCGCCGCGGTGGGCGACCGCGCTCTTCTCGGGCACGCCGCGCAGCAGCAGGATGGCCTCGGCCAGCACCAGCTCGGCCACCGAGCGGGTGTTGGAGTACGGCGCGTTGAAGACGGCGATGCCGCGCTCGCGCGCCGCGCCCAGGTCGATCTGGTTGGTGCCGATGCAGAAGGCGCCGACGGCCACCAGCTTCTGGGCGGCGGCGAACACCTCGGCGGTGAGCTGGGTGCGCGAGCGGATGCCGATGAAGTGCGCGTCGGCGATCCTGGCCTTCAGCTCGGCGTCGGGCAGCGCGCCCGGCAGCGACTCGATGTTGGTGTAGCCGGCGTCCTGCAGCACCTGCAGGGCCGAGGGGTGGATGCCTTCGAGCAGCAGGAATTTGATCTTGCTCTTGTCCAGGGAAGTCTTGCTCATGCGGGTACTCGCGAGGGAAGCCGGGCGGTGCCCGGGGTCCCGGAATGATGGATGGGGAGGGGACGAAGGATGCGGCGCGCGGGCTGGCGGCGGCGGGCCCGGCGGGTCGCTCCGGCAGCGGCCGGGAGGCGGAGGGTCATGCTAGCACGCGCTCCGGCCGGGCGCAGGGTGTACGGCAGGCGACAGGCGGCGCGCCGGCACGCCCCTACACTGCGGCCGTTTCCGCCGGTGCCGCTTCCGGCGGCGTCCCGCCCGGACGGCCGGCGCGGCGGCGCACGCAGCGGGGTTTACCCCTTGCTGCGCCATTCATGTGTCATACAGAATTCACCCCCGCGTCACAGACTGCTACCAGCATCCACGGCGCTTCCCGAACCATGTCCATCCCGACAGGAGCCTCCATGCATTTCAAGCGACTCGCGCTCGCCCTCGCCGCCGGCGCGGCCGTCTTCTCCCTTTCCGCCCAGGCGCAGACCGAGATCCAGTGGTGGCATTCGATGACCGCCGTCAACGGCGAATGGGTCAACGACCTGGCCCGCCAGTTCAACGACAGCCAGAAGGCCTACAAGATCGTGCCCACCTACAAGGGCACCTACGACGAGTCGATGACCGCCGCGGTGGCCGCCTTCCGCGCCGGCAACGCGCCGCACATCCTGCAGGTGTTCGAGGTCGGCACCGCCACCATGATGGCCAGCAAGGGCGTCGTGGTGCCGGTGAGCCAGGTGATGCAGGAGGCCGGCAAGCCCTTCGACCCCAAGGCCTACATCCCGGCGGTCGCGGGCTACTACACCGCGCCCAACGGCCAGATGCTGAGCTTCCCGTTCAACAGCTCGACCACCATCTTCTATTTCAACAAGGACGCCTTCAAGGCGGCCGGCCTGCCGACCGACAAGGCGCCCGCCACCTGGCCGGAGGTCGTCTCCGCCGCCGCCAAGCTCAAGGCCGCCGGCCACAAGTGCCCGTTCACCACCGCCTGGCAGAACTGGACCCAGCTCGAGAGCTTCTCGGCCTGGCACAACGTGGAGTTCGCCACCAAGGGCAACGGCCTGCAGGGCCTGGACACGCGCCTGAAGGTGGATTCGCCGCTGCACCAGCGCCACATCGAGAACCTGGCCAACATGGCCAAGCAGGGCCTCTTCGTCTACAAGGGCCGCAGCAATACGCCCGAGGCGAGCTTCGTCTCGGGCGAGTGCGCCATGATCAACACCTCCTCCGGCTTCTACGGCAACGTGGCGAAGAACGCCAAGTTCGCCTACGGCCTGGCGCCCCTGCCCTACTACCCCGACGTGCCCGGCGCGCCGCAGAACACCGTCATCGGCGGCGCCAGCCTGTGGGTCATGGCCAAGAAGCCGGCCGCCGACTACAAGGGCGTGGCCGAGTTCTTCGGCTTCATCTCGCGGCCCGAGGTGCAGTCGGCCAGCCACAAGCGCACCGGCTACCTGCCGGTCACCACCGCCGCCTACGAGCTGACCGAGAAGTCCGGCTTCTACCAGCAGAACCCCGGCACCGACGTCGCGGTGACGCAGATGATCCGCAAGGTCACCGACAAGAGCCGCGGCATCCGCCTGGGCAACTACCTGCAGATCCGCGCCATCGAGGACGAGGAGCTGGAGCAGGTCTGGAACGGCAAGAAGACCGCCCAGGAAGCGCTCGGCTCCATCGTCAAGCGCGGCAACGAGCAGCTGGAACGCTTCCAGAAGGCCAACAAGGGCTGACCGCCCCGCCCCCGGCGCGCGCCGGCCGGACGCCGGCGGGACACGCGCCTGCCGGCACCGCCCCTCTCCCGCCATGGCCCCGACAGGCCACGGCGGGTTCTTTCGTTGACCTCCTGGACTGCCATGGACAAACGCGTTTCCTTCCGATCCTCCTGGCTGCCGTGGGCCCTGCTCGCGCCGCAGCTGGCGGTGATCTCGGTCTTCTTCTTCTGGCCCGCCAGCCAGGCCCTGGTGCAGTCGCTGCAGTCGCAGGACGCCTTCGGCACCGCGACCGAATGGGTCGGTCTGGACAACTTCCGCCAGCTCTTCTCCGACCCCTCGTACCTGGAATCCTTCAAGACCACCGCGCTGTTCTCGGTGCTGGTGGCCGGCCTGGGGCTGTCGCTGTCGCTGTGCCTGGCGGTCTTCGCCGACCGGGTGGTGCGCGGCGCGATGGTCTACCGCACGCTGCTGGTGGTGCCCTACGCGGTGGCGCCGGCGGTGGCGGCGGTGCTATGGGTGTTCATGTTCTCGCCCTCGCTCGGCGTGGTGTCCTATGCGCTCGCCCGCGTCGGCATCGACTGGAACCACATGCTCAACAGCGGCCATGCGATGACGCTGATCGTGATGGCGGCGGTGTGGAAGCAGATCTCCTACAACTTCCTCTTCTTTTTGGCCGGACTGCAATCGATTCCGAAGTCGCTGATCGAGGCCGCGGCCATCGACGGCGCCCGGCCGTGGCGGCGCTTCTGGACGATCCAGTTCCCGCTGCTGTCGCCGACCACCTTCTTCCTGCTGGTGATCAACGTGGTCTACGCCTTCTTCGACACCTTCGCCATCGTCGACGCGGCCACCCAGGGCGGCCCGGGCAAGGACACCGCGATCCTGGTCTACAAGGTGTACTACGACGGCTTCAAGGCCATGGACCTCGGCGGCTCGGCCGCGCAGTCGGTGGTGCTGATGCTGATCGTCGTCGTGCTGACGGTGGTGCAGTTCCGCTACGTCGAAAAGAAAGTGAACTACTGAAATGAAAACACCCCCACGCTCCTCCACTGCGTTGCGTTCGCTGCCCCCCGAGGGGGCGCGTCAATGCCTTCGGGCGGCCGGGCGGCACTGACATGGTCGAACGCCGCCCCACCCTCGGACTCCTCGCGCACGCGGTCATGCTGCTGGGCGTCCTGATCGTCGCCTTCCCGGTCTACCTGGCCTTCGTGGCCTCGACCCACACCGCGCAGGAGATCGTCCAGGCGCCGATGCCGCTGCTGCCGGGATCGCATTTCGTGGAGACCTACCGCCAGGCGCTGTTCGGCAGCGAATCCGGCGCCGGCTCGACCGCGCCGGTGGCCCGCATGATGTGGGTCAGCCTGGTCAGCGCGCTGGTCATCACCATCGGCAAGATCGCCATCTCGCTGCTGTCGGCCTTCGCGGTGGTGTACTTCCGCTTCCCGTTCAAGCAGCTGTGCTTCTGGGCCATCTTCGTCACGCTGATGCTGCCGGTGGAGGTGCGCATCGGCCCCACCTACCAGGTGGTGTCCGACCTGGGCATGCTCAACAGCTACGCGGGCCTGACGGTGCCGCTGATCGCCTCGGCCACCGCCACCTTCCTGTTCCGGCAGTTCTTCCTGACGGTGCCCGACGAGCTGGTGGAGGCCGCGCGCATGGACGGCGCCGGGCCGATGCGCTTCTTCAAGGACGTGCTGGTGCCGCTGTCGAAGACCTCCATCGCGGCGCTGTTCGTGATCCAGTTCATCTACGGCTGGAACCAGTACCTGTGGCCGCTGATCGCCACCACCGGCGAGGACATGTACCCGGTGGTGGTGGGCATCAAGCGGATGATCGCCGGCGGCGACGGCCAGAACGAATGGAACGTGGTGATGGCCACGGCCATCCTGGCGATGC
>JAKOND010000256.1 GCA_022702125.1 Burkholderiaceae bacterium | reverse complement strand
GCCGAACTTCTTCGACAGCACCGTCGCGATCGCCGCCGTCAGCGTCGTCTTGCCGTGGTCCACGTGGCCGATGGTGCCCACGTTGACGTGCGGCTTCGTCCGTTCGAATTTACCTTTTGCCATTTTTTCGACTCCGAAAAAAATACCTGAATCAACACAACGGGAGATCGGCGCAATCGCTGACGGACGCACCAGAAACTGGTGCCCTTGGCGGGAATCGGACCCGCGACCTCTCCCTTACCAAGGGAGTGCTCTACCACTGAGCCACAAGGGCATCTGGAGCCTGCCGATGCATCCGGCACACTCCAAACGAAACTACGCAATCACCATGTCCAGCACGAGATCGGTGGAGCGGGAGACGGGAATCGAACCCGCGTCATTAGCTTGGAAGGCTAGGGTTCTACCATTGAACTACTCCCGCAGTGCACTCGACGAAACCGCCGACGCCGGCAAGTTTCGTTTCGCACGCGATCTTTTCGCTGGTGGAGGAGGCTGGATTCGAACCAGCGTAGGCGTAAGCCAACAGATTTACAGTCTGCCCCCTTTAGCCACTCGGGCACCCCTCCGGCGAATCCCGAACTATAGCGGAACTTTCGGGGAGAGTCGAATTTCCGCCGAAGAAAAACTCAAAAAACGGGAGAAATCGCCTGCTGCCTGACCGGGAAGCCGTGGATGCCACGAAAACGTCTTGGAAAGCGCACCAAAATGCTGCACTGCAGCAAAGTTTCCGTTTTTGCGGCATCCTAGGGTTTTCCATGAGGCTACGAGGTCCTGCCATGACACATTCCAACGACAGCCTTTCCCCCGACTCCTTGCGCCCTTCCCCGGTGGTGGCGCCGCCGACGAAGCCGCCGTTGCGCCGCCCGGTCAGCCTGGCGCTCCAGGGCGGCGGATCGCACGGGGCGTTCACCTGGGGCGTGCTGGACGCCCTGCTGGAGGACGACCGGCTGGAGATCGACGGCATCAGCGGCACCAGCGCCGGCGCGGTCAACGCGGTGGCGGTGGCGCACGGGTTCGCGCAGGCCAAGGGCAAGGGCGCGGCGGAGGCGCACCGGCAGGCGCGCCTGGTCCTGGACCGCGTGTGGCGCGGCGTGGCCAACCTCGGCGGCATGGGGTCGATGGCGCAGGGCATGATGAAGATGATGATGGGCGGCTGGACGCCGGAGAGCCTGGGCGCGGGCTCCTTCGGCGGCGCGATGAGCGCGTTGATCTCGCCCTACCAGAGCAATCCGCTCGGCATCAATCCGCTGCGGGGATTGCTGGAGCGCGAGATCGACTTCGCCGCCCTCGCCCGCCTGAACGCGCCCCGGGTCTTCGTGTCGGCGACGCACGTGCGCACCGGTCGCGCCGAGATCTTCGACGGCAAGCGGCTGACGCTGGACGCGGTGATGGCGTCCACCTGCCTGCCGACGGTGTTCCAGGCGGTGGAGATCGACGGCGAGCACTACTGGGACGGCGGCTTCTCGGCCAATCCGGCGCTGCAGCCGCTGATCACCGGCTGCGCCGCGCCGGACATCGTGCTGGTGCAGCTCAACCCGCTGCGGCGCGAATCGACGCCCCAGTCGCCGCAGGACATCGAGGACCGGGTCAACGAGCTGACCTTCAACGCCAGCCTGCTGTCGCAGATGCGCAGCATCGACTTCATCAACCGGATGCTCGACAGCGGCCACCTGCGCGAAGGCGACGAGTATCGGAGCCTGCACCTGCACCGCATCGACGGCGGCGAGGCGATGGGCGGGCTGCCGGCGTCGAGCAAGCTGTCGACCGACCCGGCGATGATCGAGAAGCTGTTCATGCTGGGGCGCGATGCGGCCACGCACTGGCTGGGCAAGCACATGGCCGAGGTGGGGCGCAAGACCACCATCGACATCCGGCGCGACTACGTCGGCAACCTGCCCAAGGGCGTCTGACCCGCCCGAAAGCCGTCAGGGCCCAGGTGCCACCTTCGCTGCCAGCTATCGATTTCGCAGCAGAACGCGGACTCAGCCGGCGTGCCGGTCGCGCCAGTCGCGGGCCTGCGAGAAATGGCCGCAGCCGATGAAGGGCAGCGGCGGCCGCAGGGCCGAGAGCGGCGAGGGATGGTTGGCCACCAGCACCAGGTGGCGCTCGGCGTCGATCAGCGGGCGCTTGCCCTGCGCATGCGATCCCCAGAGCATGAAGACGACCGGCCGCTCGCCCTGTCCGACGTGGCGGATGACCGCGTCGGTCAGCGCCTCCCAGCCGCGGCCGGAATGGCTGGCCGCCTGGCCCTCCTCCACCGTCAGGCAGGTGTTGAGCAGCAGCACGCCGTGCGTCGCCCACTTGACGAGGCTGCCGCCGGGGGCCGGGAACTTCGGCGGCGGGGTGCCGAGGTCGCGCTGGAGCTCCTTGAAGATGTTGCGCAGCGACGGCGGCAGCGGCACGCCCGGCGCGACCGAGAAGGCCAGCCCCTCGGCCTGGCCCCGGCCGTGGTAGGGGTCCTGGCCCAGGATGACGACGCGCACGTCCCCGGGCGGCGTGAGTTCGAGCGCGCGCAGCGGCCGGGGCGGGAAGACGGTGGCGCCGGCGTCGAGCCGCGACTGCAGGAAAGCCAGCAGCGTCTGGCCGCCGATGCCGGCGAAGAATTCGTCCACCAGCGGCTGCCAGCCCGGGGCGACCGGCCAGTCGGCCGGGTCGGCGGTGACCAGCTGGTCGGGGAGCGGCGATTCGTCGGCCATGGCGCGTCCTCGGGAGGGAATCAGGCGAACAGTTCGGCCAGCGCCTCGCCGGGCTCGGGCGCGCGCATGAAGGCCTCGCCGACCAGGAAGGCGTGGACGCCGGCCTCGCGCAGGCGCTGCACGTCGTCGCGGGTGGCGATGCCGGACTCGGTCACCAGCAGCCTGTCGTCCGGCACCTCGGCGCGCAGCGCGAGGGTGGTGTCGATCGAGGTCCGGAAGCTGCGCAGGTCGCGGTTGTTGACGCCGACGAGCGGGGTGCGCAGCCGCAGCGCGCGCTGCAGCTCCTCGCGGTCGTGCACCTCGACCAGCACCGCCATGTCGAGGCCGCGGGCGATGGCTTCGAGGTCGGCCATCTGCGCGTCGCCGAGGCAGGCGGCGATCAGCAGGACGGCGTCGGCGCCCATCGCGCGGGATTCGTAGACCTGGTAGGGATCGACGACGAAGTCCTTGCGCAGCACCGGCAGGTCGCAGGAGGCGCGGGCCTGCTTGAGCGCGTCGACGCTGCCCTGGAAGAACTGGCGGTCGGTCAGCACCGACAGGCAGGCGGCGCTGACGGCGCCGTGGCCGGCGGCGTAGCTCTGGGCGATGTCGGCGGGCACGAAGTCCTCGCGCAGCACGCCCTTGGAGGGGCTGGCCTTCTTGACCTCGGCGATGACCGCGGCCCGGCCGGCGCCGACCTTCGCGCGCAGGGCGCCGAGGAAGTCGCGGGTCAGGACGCGGGACTCGGCGTCGGCGCGCATCGCGTCGAAGGGCTTCTTCTTCTTCGCCGCGGCGATCTCATCGCGCTTGACGGCGATGATCTGGTTCAGGATGTCACTCATGGGCGGGATGGTAGCGGGTGGGGGACGGGCGTCGGTTACCGGATTCGCAGGGCGGCGGGCGCGGGCCTCCAGGCGCGCAGCTGCTCCAGCTTGGCGCGCGCCGCGCCGCTTTCGATAGCGTGCTGCGCACGCGCCAGGCCGGCTTCCATCGAATCCGCCACATCGGCCGCGTACAGCGCCAGGCCGGCGTTGAGGGCCACGATGTCGCGCGCCGGGCCGGGCTGGCCGTCGAGCACGCCGAGCAGCATCGCGCGCGAGGCCTCGGGCGTCTCCACCTTCAGGGCGCGGTTGCTGGCCATCGGCAGGCCGAAGTCCTCGGGGTGGATCTCGTACTCGCGCACCGTGCCGTCGCGCAGCTCGCCGACGCGGGTGGCGGCGCCGAGGCTGGCCTCGTCCATGCCGTCGCGGCCGTAGACCACCAGCGCGTGCGCGGCGCCCAGGCGCTGCAGCGCGCGCACCTGGATGCCGACCAGGTCCTCGTGGAACACGCCCATCAGGATGTTCGGCGCGCCGGCCGGGTTGGTCAGCGGGCCGAGGATGTTGAAGACGGTGCGCACGCCGAGCTCCTTGCGCACCGGCGCGACGTTCTTCATCGCCGGGTGGTGGTGGGGCGCGAACATGAAGCCGATGCCGGTCTCGGCGATCGAGCGGGCGATGTCCGCCGGTGGCAGGCCGATGTCGATGCCGAGCGACTCCAGCACGTCGGCGCTGCCGGACTTGCTGCTGACGCTGCGGCCGCCGTGCTTGCTGACCCGGGCGCCGGCGGCAGCGGCGACGAACATCGCACAGGTGGAGATGTTGAAGGTGTGCGCGCCGTCGCCGCCGGTGCCGACGATGTCCACCAGGTGGCGGGTGTCGGCGACCTCGACCTTGGTGGCGAACTCGCGCATCACCGTGGCCGCGGCGGTGATCTCGCCGATGGTTTCCTTCTTCACGCGCAGGCCGGTGAGGAGGGCGGCGGTCATCACCGGCGAGAGCTCGCCGCGCATGATGAGCCGCATCAGGTGCAGCATCTCGTCGTGGAAGATCTCGCGGTGCTCGATGGTGCGCTGCAGCGCTTCCTGGGGGGTGATGGGCATGGGGTGCTCCGGAGGGGCGTGGCGGGCGTTTTCAGGCATGTGATCGCCGGGGAGCCGGCATTCCGCCTTCGCTTGCAGCTATGGTTTCGATAGCGATGCGGCGGGCGGTCCGGCGCCGGGATTCAGCGCTGGTCGAGGAAGTTGCGCAGCATCGCGTGGCCGTGCTCGGTCAGGATGGACTCGGGGTGGAACTGCACGCCCTCGATGGGCAGGCTGCGGTGGCGCACGCCCATGATCTCGCCGTCCGCGGTCCAGGCGGTCACCTCCAGTTCGGGCGGCGGCGCGTCCTTGGCGATGGCCAGCGAGTGGTAGCGGTTGACGGTGAAGCGCTCGGGCAGGTCCGCGAAGACGCCGGTGCGGGTGGTGGTGATCTCGCTGGTCTTGCCGTGCATCAGCCGCTGGGCGCGCACGATCTCGCCGCCGAAGGCCGCGCCGATGGCCTGGTGGCCGAGGCACACGCCGAGGATCGGCAGCGCGCCAGCGAAGGCCCGGATCGCGGCCACCGACACGCCCGCCTCGGCCGGCGAGCAGGGGCCGGGCGAGATCACCAGCCGGTCGGCGCCGGCGGCGATGCGCGCGCGGATGCCGTCGAGGTCGATCTCGTCGTTGCGCGCCACCTCGACCTCGGCGCCGAGCTCGGCGAAGTACTGGACGATGTTGTAGGTGAAGCTGTCGTAGTTGTCGATCATCAGCACCCGCCGGCCGGGCGCGGCGGGGACGACCGCGTCGACGACGGAGGGCGCGGCGGTGCCGGCGGTGATGTGGCTGCTGTGGTTCATCGGGTGCATGGGAGGGCCTTCGGGCCGCGTTCGCGGCAGGATTGGACGGGACGGGCGGGGGGCGCGGCGATGCCGCCCTACTCCAGCCCCTCCTCGACGAGTTCGGCGGCGCGCAGCAGCGCGCGCGCCTTGGCCTCGGTCTCCTGCCACTCCAGCTCGGGCACCGAGTCGGCGACCACGCCGGCGGCGGCCTGCACGTGCAGCCGGCCGTCCTTGAGCACGCCGGTGCGGATGGCGATGGCCACGTCCATGTCGCCCGCGTAGCTGATGTAGCCGCAGGCGCCGCCGTAGAGGCCGCGCTTGGTCGGCTCCAGCCGGTCGATCAGCTCCATCGCGTGCACCTTGGGCGCGCCGGTCAGGGTGCCGGCCGGGAAGGTGGCCTTGAGCACGTCGATGGCGGTCATGCCGTCGCGCAGCGTGCCCTCGACGTTGCTGACGATGTGCATCACGTGGCTGTAGCGCTCGACCGCGAAGGCCTCGGTCACCTGCACGCTGCCGGCGGTGGCGATGCGGCCGATGTCGTTGCGCGCCAGGTCGATCAGCATCACGTGCTCGGCGCGCTCCTTCGGGTCGGCGACCAGGGCGCGCTCGTGGGCGATGTCCTGCTCCGGCGTCGCGCCGCGCGGCCGGGTGCCGGCCAGCGGGCGGATGGTGATCTTCTGCGTCGGCGCGGCGCCCGGGCCGGCGGCCTCGACCCGCTCCTGCCGCACCAGGATCTCCGGCGACGAGCCCACCACGTGGAAGTCGCCGAAGTCGTAGTAGTACATGTACGGGCTCGGGTTGAGCGAGCGCAGCGCGCGGTAGAGCGACAGCGGCGAGGCGTCGAAGCGCTTGCTGATGCGCTGGCCGACCTGCACCTGCATGAAGTCGCCGGCGGCGATCAGCTCCTTGGCCTGCTCGACGGCGGCCAGGTAATCGGCCTTGGCGAAGCCGCGCTCGGGCGCGTGGGCGGCGGTGGCGCGCATCGGCGGCTCGTCCACCGGCGTGCGCAGCCGGTCGCGCAGCCGCTGCAGCCGGGCCTGGCCGCGGGCGAAGGCGTCGGGCTGCGCCGGGTCCGCGTAGACGATCAGGTGCAGCCGGCCCGACAGGTTGTCGATGACCGCGAGCTCCTCGCACTGCAGCAGCAGGATGTCCGGGCAGCCGAGCGCGTCGGGCGGGCAGCTGTGCGCGAGCTTCTTCTCGATGTGGCGCACCGTGTCGTAGCCGAAGTAGCCGGCCAGCCCGCCGCAGAAGCGCGGCATGCCCGGCCGGATCGCGACGCGGAAGCGCTGCTGGTAGGCGGCGACCACGTCGAGCGGATTGCCTTCGTGGGTTTCGACCACCGCGCCGTCGGTCACCACCTCGGTGCGGGCCGCGTCGCCGAAGCCGCTGGCGCGCAGCAGGGTGCGCGCCGGCAGGCCGATGAAGCTGTAGCGGCCGAAGCGCTCGCCGCCGACGACGGATTCGAGCAGGAAGCTGTGGCGCCGGCTGCCGTCCTCGGCGCGGGCCAGCTTCAGGTAGAGCGACAGCGGGGTCTCCAGGTCGGCGAAGGCCTGGGCGGTCAGCGGGATGCGGTTGTAGCCGGCATCGCGCAGGCGGTGGAATTCGGTCTCGTCGATCATGCGGTGGGCTTCCGGGAAGGGATCGGTGGATCGGTGGTTCGGGACGCGACGGCGGCCACGGTGCTGCGGGACGCGCCACCGGCGTGCGGAGGCACCGTCCCGCCACGGGACCGGGGCCTCGCCGTCGTCGGCACGGGAAGGGAGAAGGGAGAAGACGGGGTGGCCGGGAGGGGCGGAGCGCGTCCGCCGTCCGGGCCTCGGGAGCCTGCCGCGCCGGGGCAAGTCCCCCGGCGATCAGGCGCGCACGGTGGCCGGCCTGCGCCAGGGCCAGGCTCCCCGGTCGCTGAGACCTGTACGGGATGTGCGGTGAACGAACATGGCGGCCAGTGTAGCAAAGGCCCCCCCGCGGTCCGGGCCGTGTCACGGGATGCGTGCACAATATGTTACGTATCGATGCCCGGGCCGAGAGCGCAGCCGGCCGCCGCGTCGTCCCGCCCCCTCCGCTCCGCACCTCCCGACCGCCCTCGCACCCATGCCCACCGTCCAGATTTCCATCGGCCTGCTGCTGGCGGGCCTGCTGTCCCTGGGGGCCGGGACCGCGGGCGCCGCCGGGCTCTGGGGTCCCGGCCTGCCCGGCCTAGCGCCCGGATTGCTGGCGGGCGGCCTGGGACTGGCGCTGCTCGGCGGCGGCGGATGGGCGCGGCAGGTGGCGCGCGCCCTGCGCCGCACGACGGCGACGGCGGATGCCCTGGGCGCGGGCGACCTGCGCGCGCCCGGCGCGCCGCCTGCCGGGCCCGGGCGCGGCACGGCGCGCGCGCTCGAAGGCCTGCGGTCCGGCACGGCCCGGGCGGTGCGCGAGGTGCGGGACCAGGCCGATGCCCTGGACGCCACCGGCGCGCGGCTGCAGCAGGCGCAGCAGGCCCTGTCCGAGGGCGCCGACCGCCAGGCGACCGCGCGACGGCAGGCCTGCGACGCGCTGGCGCAGCTCGGCACCGCCCTGCGCCGGCATGCCGACCAGGCCCGCGACGCCGCCCGGTCGGTCGCCGAGGCGGCCGATGCCGCCCGCCGGGGCCAGGCGGAGATGGCCGCGGCCCGCGCGTCGGTGCAGGACCTGGCCGCGGCCGCGCGGCGCATCGACCGCGTCGTCGCGGTGGTCGACGGCATCGCCTTCCGCACCGCCACCCTGGCCCGGGACGCCAGCGCCGAGATGCCGCGCATCCCGGCCCCCGGCGCGGCGGTGGCGGCCGAGGTGCGCAGCCTGGCCCGGCGCAGCGCCGAGGCGGCGCGCGACATGCGGCAGCGGGCCGCCGAAGGCGCGGGCCATGCCGGTCTGGCGCCGGACCGCGTCGCCCAGGCCGGCGCGGCGCTCGACCGCGCGGCGCAGGCCGTCGACCGGGCCGCCGCGGCATCCGGTCCGCTGGCCGGCGACCGGACGGCGCTCGACGCCGCGCGCGCCGCGGCCGACCGGGCGCTGGAGGGGCTGCAGGCGGCGGAGGCGCAGGCCGGCGCGGCGCGGGCCGCGGCATCGGCCGCCTCGGCCGACCTGGCCGGCCAGACCGCGGCATTGCGCCGGGCCGTGGCGGCCTTCCGTCTCGGGGAGAGCCGTGCGGACGACCAGCCGGCGCCGGACCCGGAGGCGGTGGTGGTAGCGGTGCGCACCGCCACCCGGGCCGATCCGCCGACGGTCAGCAACTACACGGGTCCGGAGCGCCGCAAGCCGCGCTGACGGTCAGGCGCGTCCGGCCGTCGGCCAGCCGAGCGCGTCCGGGATCGCGTCCATGCGGTCCACGTGCGCCAGCGCCGGCACGCCGGTGGCCGGCTCGCCATGGTTGTAGCCGTAGGTCACCAGCACCACCGGGCAGCCGGCCGCATCGGCCGCCGCCGCGTCGTTGCGCGAATCGCCGATGGCCAGGGTCCGCGCGGGCGCGCTGCCGAGCGCCGCGCAGGCCTGCAGCATCGGCAGCGGGTCGGGCTTCTTCCGCGCGAAGCTGTCGCCGCCGAAGACCTGGTCGAACCAGCCGTCCAGCCCCTTGGCCGCCAGCAGCTGCCGGGCGAAGGCCAGCGGCTTGTTGGTGACGCAGGCCAGCCGCAGCCCGCGCCCGCGCAGCAGCGCGAGCCCCTCGGGCACGCCGGGGAACACCGCCGAATGCCGTCCGTTGAGCGCCGCGTAGTGCGCTTCGTAGCGCTCCCGCGCGGCGGCGCGGTGCGCGGCCACCGCCTCCTCGGCGCCGGCCCGCGGATCGCCGGGCGCGGCGGTCCGCAGCGCATGGGCCAGCACGGTGTCGAGCAGGTGCTCGGTGCCGCGGCCGATGGCATGGGCGACGACCTCGCGGCCGACCTGCTGCAGGCCCAGGTCGGCCAGCATGGCGGCCAGCACCGCGTCGAAGTCGCCCAGGGTGTCGACCATGGTGCCGTCGAGATCGACGATGGCCGCGTCGCAGCCCCCCGCGGTCAGGGCGCGAACGGGCACGAAGGCGGCGAGGGGCGGCGGGAAGGCCGAAGCATCGGACATGGCAGCGGGCGCACGGGCGGTGCGCGGAAGGACGAAGCGGGGCAGGATACCAAGCCGGACCCGCCCGAAGGGCGGCCCCGGGCGCGCGGGCCGGGCATCGCCCCGGCCGGTCGGCAAGGCCCTGGCATGTCCTACGCCCCCGCCCTGCCGCGTCCTACCGCCCGGGCGGGCCATCGGGTGCCACGATGAAGCCTCGTGTTGCCACGCATGCTCCGGGTGCCTGCAGAAGGTGCCGTCCGGCGCGTTCCTGGCACGTCCTTCCAAGAATCCCAAGGAGCACACCATGTCCAACAACGACGCACGCAACGGCGACCCGATCACCGACGAACCCGGCTCGCACCCCGTGGGCACCGGCATCGGCGCGGGCGGCGGGGCCCTGGCCGGCGCGGCCCTGGGCGTGGCCGGCGGCCCGGTCGGGGTGGCGATCGGCACCGTGGTGGGCGCGGTGGTCGGCGGCCTGGCGGGCAAGGGCGCGGCCGAGGCCATCAACCCCACCGCCGAGGACGCCTACTGGCGCGATGCCTACACCCTGGAGCCGTACCACACCGGCGACTACACCTACGACGACTACGCGCCCGCGTACCGCGCCGGCTACGAAGGCCGGGGCAGCCGCGACGGCGATTTCGACGCCTACGACGCGGAACTGGCTTCCGATTGGGAACGCCGCCGCGGCAATTCGCGCCTGAGCTGGGACGAGGCCCGGCCCGCCACCCGCGCCGCCTGGGAGCGCGCGGAACGCACCTACCCGTCCGACCGCGCCCCGGGCGACCTCTGAACTCCCGCGGCCTCCGGCCGCACCGCGGGCCTGCCGGACAAGGGCCGGCCCGCCATCCCATGGACACTCCCCGATGACCTCCTCCTCTAACTCCGCGTCCGACGCCCCGGCAGCCCGCCCCGACGGCGAGCCCGCCGGCCCCGGAAACGACGACCGCGGCAACACCCGCGTGCAGCAGCTGTCCACCGGCTCCGGCAATACGCCCGATCCGGAGCGCAAGAACGACGACGGCAACGCCAGCAACCCCCGGCTGCCGCACGAGCGCGACCAGTCCTCCGACAACCAGGCGGACCATTCGAGCCAGGACGACGCGATCGGCAAGCATGCCTACCGCGACGCCACCGGCCCCCAGCAGGACACCAGCCTGGCGCCGGTGACCGACGCCACCTACAACGACAAGGTGCGGGAGGACGACGGCTCCCGCGAGGGCCCGCGCCCCTGACGGACCGTCCCCGGCCGTCCCCGGCCCTCTCCGCCGCATGCGCGAAGCCCCGTTCCCGGGGCTTTTTCCTGCGCGCTCGCCGGCGACCGCCGGCCCGCCCGGCTTCAGGCCGGCACCGCGTCGGCCGCCGGCCGGTCCCAGTGCCGGTGCCGTGCCACGGCCTGGACGAATGCCAGCACCGTCTGCTCCAGCCCTTCCGGCTGCAGGTCGGTGCCCAGCACCACGCCGGGATGCGACTTCGCCAGCGCCTGGGCGTCGGTGCCCGGCGCGATATCCAGGAGCCGCAGCAGCGCGGCGCCGTCGCCCACCGCGCACACCGGCTTGCCGTGCCGGTAGGCTTCGAGCACGAAGTGCACCGCATCGCCCATCTTCGCCAGCGCCTCGGCGCTGTCCTTGCCGCCGGCCACCAGCACCGCGTCGAACATCACCGAAGGCATGCCGATCAGGGTGGCCTGGACCTCCAGGCGGCGTCCGGACGCGGTGGCGACGGTGCCCAGCCGCGGCGCGACGATGCGGCATTCCGCCCCGGCCGCGCCGAGCGCCTGCAGCAGCGGGCGCAGGGACACGCCGTCCACGCCGTCGGCCGCCAGCACCGCGATGCGCCGGGTGCCGATGCCGGCCCCCTCGCGCGCCACCATGTTGAGCGCCATGGATTCCTCCAGCGTCGAGGCGTGGCGCACGTCGCGGAAGCCCGCCTGCCCCGCCGCGGCCTTGGGATCGGGCGCGTCCAGCCCCAGGCCGGCCGCCACCTTCATCGCCAGCCGCGGGTCCACATGCGCCAGGTTGTCGACCATGCGACGGCGTACCGCCGGCAGCATCACCTTGGACAGTTCGTAGCGGAAGGCATGGACGATGTGGTCCTTCTCCGCCGCGCCCATGCTGTTCCAGAACAGCGTGGCCTGGGTGAAGTGGTCGTCGAACGCCGGGCTGCGTCGGCGCAGCTTGGGCGACTCCAGCGGCTCCTCGAAGCTCTGGAAGCCCTGCGGCCCGCCATCGACCCGGAACTCGGTGCCCTGCCCGATCGAATGCGGCTCGTACGCCACCGGGCCGCGGTCGATCTGCAGCCGGTGCCGGCCGCCGCGCTGGAAGTTGTGCACCGCCGCCAGGCTGCGGTTGATCGGCAGTTCGTGGAAATTGGCCCCGCCCAGGCGCCACGCCTGGGCGTCGCCGTAGGAGAAGAGTCGGCCCTGCAGCAGCGGATCGGCGGTGAAGTCGATGCCCGGCACCAGATGCCCCGGATGGAAGGCGACCTGCTCGGTCTCGGCGAAGAAATTGTCCGGGTTGCGGTCGAGCACCAGCTTGCCGACGCGCTGCACCGGCACCAGCTCCTCGGGGATCAGCTTGGTGGCGTCGAGCAGGTCGAAGCCGTAGTCGGCGGCATGGTGCTCGGGCACGATCTGCATGCCCAGCTCCCACTCCGGGAAATGGCCGGCCTCGATCGCGTCCCAGAGGTCGCGGCGGTGGAAGTCCGGGTCCTTGCCGGCGATCTTCTGCGCCTCGTCCCAGGCCAGGCCGTGCACGCCGAGCTTCGGCTTCCAGTGGAACTTCACCAGGTTCGACTCGCCCCGGCCGTTGACCAGCCGGAAGGTGTGCACCCCGAAGCCTTCCATCATGCGGTAGCTGCGCGGCAGGGCCCGGTCCGACATGGTCCACATCAGCATGTGGGTGGTCTCGGGCATCAGCGAGGCGAAGTCCCAGAAGGTGTCGTGCGCGGTCGCGGCCTGCGGCATCTCGTGGTGCGGCTGGGGCTTCATCGCGTGCATCAGGTCGGGGAACTTGATCGCGTCCTGGATGTAGAACACCGGGATGTTGTTGCCGACCAGGTCGTAGTTGCCTTCGCGGGTATAGAACTTGACCGCGAAGCCGCGCACGTCGCGCACCGTGTCGGCCGAGCCCTGCGCGCCGGCGGCGGTGGAGAAGCGCACGAACACCGGCGTGCGGGTTTCCGGATCGTTGAGGAAATCGGCGGTGGTGTACTCCGACAGCGACCGGTAGACCTGGAAGTGCCCGTGCGCCCCGGAGCCGCGCGCGTTCACCACCCGCTCGGGGATGCGCTCGTGGCCGAAGTGCGTCAGCTTCTCGCGGAGGATGAAATCCTCCATCAGCGTCGGCCCGCGCGGGCCGGCCTTGAGCGAGTTGTGGTTGTCGGCGATCCGCAGGCCCTGGTTGGTCGAGAGCGTGGTGGCGGCATCGGCCGCGAACGCCTGTAATTGCTGGATCTTGTCGGGCGATGAACCTTCGGCGGACCGGGCCTGCTTGCCGCGTCCGCCATTGCGAGACTGAACCATGAATTACCTCGGTGGACCGCGTCGTCGGGGACGCGCGGTCGGGGAATGTGGCCGGGATGCGCGTTCGTGCCCGCATGCTCGGCATGCTCCGCACCGAACGACGCCAGCCCCGCCGGGGCCAGGGCTCAATCGATGCAGCAATCGAGCGCGTTGACGAGCGCCGTCAACGCAATCGCGCCTGCGGCACCCACGACGCACCAGACCACCCATTCCATGATTTGCTCCTGAAGTTGACTCGGTCGCCGACCGGCCCGGAAAGAAGCGGCATTCGGGAATCCCGTTTCTTCCGCCGCCGTCATGCGGTAAGCAAAGACTAAGTCCTTAAGCAGGCGTTAACCGTAGCCCGGCGCAAGCGCGCGCTGTGGGAGAAATCGCAAGCGCATGTCGGTAGCCTCCGACAGCCTTCCGGCCGGCCGGCCGGGGCCCGGTCAGCACTCCACGATGGCCTTGATCACGCCCTCGGCCGGATCCAGCAACCGGCCGAAGCCCCCGGGCAGTTCGGCCAGGGTCAGCCGATGGGTGCGCATGGCGCGGTCGGGCACCTCGCCGGCGCGCATGGCGGCCAGGACGGTCTCGAAATCCTCGGTGGTCGCGTTGCGGCTGCTCAGCAGCGTGGCTTCGCGCTTGTGGAATTCCGGGTCCGAGAAGCGGATGTCGCCCTGCACGATCGAGACCAGCACGTAGCGGCCTCCGTGGGCGATGAAGCGGAAGCCGCGCTCCATCGCGGCAGGGCTGCCGGTGGCGTCGAACACGACGTCGAAGAACTCGCCGCCGGTCAGGCGGGACAGCTCGGCCTCGTCGCCCCCGCCCAGCGGCACGGCGGCGGCGATGCCCAGTTCCCGTAGCGCGAAATCGAGCCGGTCCTGCCGGCCCTCGATCGCGGTCACCTGGGCGCCGCGCAGCTTCGCGAACAGCATGGCGGCCAGCCCGATCGGCCCCGCGCCCACCACCAGCACGCGCTGGCCGGGCGCCACCGCGCCGCGCCGCACCGCGTGCGCGCCGATCGCCAGGAA
>JAKOND010000224.1 GCA_022702125.1 Burkholderiaceae bacterium | reverse complement strand
AGGCCGACGGCCAGATGAAGACCGGCCGCGACGTCGCCATCGGCGCGCTGCTGGGCGCCGACGAGTTCGGCTTCGCCACCGCGCCGCTGGTGGTCGAGGGCTGCATCATGATGCGCAAGTGCCACCTCAACACCTGCCCGGTGGGCGTGGCCACGCAGGACCCGGTGCTGCGCGCCAAGTTCTCGGGCAAGCCCGAGCACGTGGTGAACTACTTCTTCTTCATCGCCGAGGAAGTGCGCCAGATCATGGCCCAGCTGGGCATCCGCAAGTTCGACGACCTGATCGGCCGCGCCGACCTGCTCGACATGCGCAAGGGCGTCGCGCACTGGAAGGCGCGCGGCCTGGACTTCGGCCGGCTGTTCGCCTACCCGCAGGTGCCTTCCGACGTGGCCCGCTTCCACATGGACCAGCAGGACCACGGCATCGCCGACACGCTCGACCGCAAGCTCATCGAGAAGTCGCGCCCGGCCATCGAGCGCGGCGAGGCGGTGCACTTCATCGAGCAGGCGAAGAACGTCAACCGCACCGTCGGCGCGATGCTCTCCGGCGCGGTGACCCGGGTGCATCCTGACGGCCTGCCCGACGGCACCATCCGCATCCAGCTCGAAGGCACGGGCGGCCAGTCCTTCGGCGCCTTCCTGGCGCGCGGCATCACGCTCTACCTGATCGGCGAGGCCAACGACTACACCGGCAAGGGCCTCTCGGGCGGCCGCATCGTGGTGCGGCCGAGCATCGACTTCCGCGGCGACGCGACCCGCAACATCATCGTCGGCAACACGGTGATGTACGGCGCCACCGCCGGCGAGGCCTACTTCAGCGGCGTGGCCGGCGAGCGCTTCGCGGTCCGCCTGTCGGGCGCCACCGCGGTGGTCGAGGGCACCGGCGACCACGGCTGCGAGTACATGACCGGCGGCACCGTCGCGGTGCTGGGCAAGACCGGCCGCAACTTCGCGGCCGGCATGAGCGGCGGCGTCGCCTTCGTCTACGACGAGGACGGCACCTTCGCGAGCCGCTGCAACCTGGCGATGGTCTCGCTGGAGAAGGTGGTCCCGACCGCCGAGCAGTCCACCGACGAACTGCGCCCGACCTGGCACCGGGGCGAGAGCGACGAGGCCACGCTCAAGAAGCTGCTGGAGGACCACACCCGCTGGACCGGCAGCAAGCGCGCCCGCGACATCCTCGACCACTGGGCCGAGTCGCGCGCCAAGTTCGTCAAGGTCTTCCCGACCGAGTACAAGCGCGCGCTCGCCGAGATGCACTACGCGGCCACGCTGAAGTCCGACGACACGCCGACGGCCGAAACCGCCGGCGCCGCGCCGGCCACCCGCAAGCCGGCCACCGCCAAATAAGGCGGACCGTGGCGCCGACCGTCCCCGGGACGGCCGGCGCCGCCCCCGAACCCGCAAGCACCACATACCCACGCGGCACGGCCCGCGACAGGCACAAGGACCAGGATCATGGGAAAAGTCACCGGCTTCATGGAATACGAGCGCATCGAGGAGGGCTACAAGCCCGTGCCCGAGCGGCTGAAGCACTACAAGGAATTCGTCGTCGGCCTCAGTGAAGAACAGGCCAAGGTCCAGGGCGCGCGCTGCATGGACTGCGGCACGCCGTTCTGCAACAGCGGCTGCCCGGTCAACAACATCATTCCGGACTTCAACGACCTGGTCTACCAGCAGGACTGGAAGAGCGCCTTCGCGGTGCTGGACTCGACCAACAACTTCCCCGAGTTCACCGGCCGCATCTGCCCCGCGCCCTGCGAGGCCGCCTGCGTGCTGAACGTGAACGACGATCCGGTGGGCATCAAGTCCATCGAGCACGCGATCATCGACCGCGCCTGGGCCGAAGGCTGGGTCGCCCCGCGCGTGGCCAAGCACCGGACCGGCAAGAAGGTCGCCGTCGTCGGCGCCGGCCCGGCCGGCATGGCCGCCGCGCAGCAGCTGGCCCGCGCCGGCCACGACGTGACGCTCTTCGAGAAGAACGACCGCATCGGCGGCCTGCTGCGCTACGGCATCCCCGACTTCAAGATGGAGAAGACGCACATCGACCGCCGCGCCGAGCAGATGAAGGCCGAGGGCGTCACGATCCGCACCGGCGTAGTCGTCGGCCCCGCCAAGGACCCGCTGGGCAAGGGCTCCAAGGTCACCAACTGGGCCAAGGAAACCGTCACCCCCGAGCAGCTCCAGGCCGAATTCGACGCGGTGCTGCTGACCGGCGGCGCCGAGCAGAGCCGCGACCTGCCGGTGCCCGGCCGCGAGTTCGACGGCATCCATTTCGCGATGGAGTTCCTGCCGCAGCAGAACAAGGTCAACGCCGGCGACAAGCTCAAGGACCAGCTGCGCGCCGAAGGCAAGCACGTCATTGTGATCGGCGGCGGCGACACCGGCAGCGACTGCGTCGGCACCAGCAACCGCCACGGCGCGGCCAGCGTCACCCAGTTCGAGCTGATGCCCCAGCCGCCCGAGGAGGAGAACCGGCCGATGACCTGGCCCTACTGGCCGTACAAGCTGCGCACCAGCTCCAGCCACGAGGAGGGCTGCGAGCGCGAGTTCGCCATCTCGACCAAGGAATTCCTCGGCGAGGGCGGCAAGGTGACCGGCCTGAAGACGGTGCGCGTCGAATGGAAGGACGGCAAGATGGTCGAGGTCGCCGGCTCCGAGCAGGTGCTCAAGGCCGACCTGGTGCTGCTGGCCATGGGCTTCGTGAGCCCGGTGGCCGCGATGCTCGACGCCTTCCGCGTGGAGAAGGATGCCCGCGGCAACGCCAAGGCCAGCACCGACTTCACCGGCGGCTACGCCACCGGCGTGCCCAAGGTGTTCGCCGCCGGCGACATGCGCCGCGGCCAGTCGCTGGTGGTCTGGGCGATCCGCGAGGGCCGCCAGGCCGCCCGTTCGGTCGACGAATTCCTGATGGGCTTCAGCGACCTGCCGCGCTGAACCTCCCGGTCCTGCCCGCTTCGCCGACGGCGCCCGAGGGCGCCGTCGGCATTTTTGCGATCCGATCGGGCCATGGCCCGCATGGATGCATGGGAGTCTGCTCTCGAAAGAGGAGCAGGCATTGCCTGTTGGCCTACCGGAAGACGGCGGTCCCGCCGAGGGCGGGCGTCCATCTGGCGGTCAGGGGAGCGGGTTAGAATCGATAAACATTCACCCATGAACGTTTGCGCGTTCGCCGCACGCATCCCGGCCCGCTGCCGGTGCCCGGAACCCTCCTGCCTTGTCCTCTGCCTCCGCACCCCCCGCACCGCTGATCGAACTGCGCGACCTCGTCTTCGGATACGGCGAGCGGACCATCCTCGACCGGGTGTCGCTGCAGGTGCCGCGCGGCAAGGTCACCGCGCTGATGGGCGCCTCGGGCGGCGGCAAGACCACCGTGCTGCGGCTGGTCGGCGGACAGGCCCGGGCGCAGCGGGGCCAGGTGCTGTTCGACGGCCAGGACGTGGGCGCGATGGACCACCGCGCGCTCTACGCCGCGCGCCGTCGCATGGGCATGCTGTTCCAGTTCGGCGCCCTGTTCACCGACATGAGCGTGTTCGACAACGTGGCCTTCCCGCTGCGCGAGCACACCGACCTGCCCGAGGAACTGGTGCGCGACATCGTGCTGATGAAGCTCGACGCGGTCGGCTTGCGCGGCGCGCGCGACCTGCGGCCGAGCGAGATCTCCGGCGGCATGGCGCGCCGCGTGGCCCTGGCCCGTGCCATCGCGCTCGACCCGGAGCTGGTGATGTACGACGAACCCTTCGCCGGCCTGGACCCGATCGCGCTCGGGACCTCGGCGCGGCTGATCCGCGAACTCAACGACGCCATGGGACTGACCAGCATCGTGGTGTCGCACGACGTGGACGAGACCTTCCGCATCGCCGACCGGGTGGTCATCCTGGCCAACGGCGGCGTGGCGGTGCAGGGCACGCCCGACGAGGTGCGCGCCAGCGCCGATCCGCTGGTGCGCCAGTTCATCAGCGCGCAGGCCGACGGCCCGGTGCGCTTCCATTACCCCGCGCCTTCGGCCGAGGACGACTTCGGCCGCGCCGCCGGGAAGGCGGGGCGTCGATGAGCTTTTGGAAACCCGCCGACGTCGGCTTCGCCACGCGCGGCATCCTCGCGAATTGGGGGCAGGGCGCCCGGCTCTTCCTGCGGCTGCTGGGCACGTTCTTCCCCGCGATGCGCCGCTTCGGCCTGGTGCGCGACCAGATCCATTTCCTCGGCAACTACTCGCTGGCGATCATCGGCGTCTCGGGCCTGTTCGTCGGCTTCGTGCTGGGGCTGCAGGGCTACTACACGCTGCAGCGCTACGGCGCCTCGGAGGCGCTGGGCCTGCTGGTGGCGCTGTCGCTGGTGCGCGAGCTGGGCCCGGTGGTGACCGGGCTGCTCTTCGCCGGCCGCGCCGGCACCTCGCTGACCGCCGAGATCGGCCTGATGAAGGCCGGCGAGCAGCTCAGCGCGATGGAGATGATGGCCATCGATCCGGTCCGCCGCATCCTCGCGCCGCGCTTCTGGGCCGGCGTGCTGACGCTGCCGCTGCTGACCGCGGTGTTCAACATGCTCGGCATCCTCGGCGGCTGGGCGGTGGGCGTGCTGATGATCGGCATCGACAGCGGCGCCTTCTGGGGCCAGATGCAGGGCGGCGTGGACGTCTGGAAGGACGTCGGCAACGGCGTGCTCAAGAGCATCGTGTTCGGCTTCACCGTGACCTTCGTCGCGCTGCTGCAGGGCTACGCGGCGCGGCCCACGCCCGAGGGCGTCGCGCGCGCCACCACCCGCACGGTGGTGGCGTCCTCGCTCGCCATCCTGGGCCTGGACTTCATCCTGACCGCATTGATGTTCAGCCTGTGACAAGAAAACCGGAAAAGAAGGAGGACCGCGAT
This sequence comes from Burkholderiaceae bacterium, assembly GCA_022702125.1. Taxonomy (GTDB): domain Bacteria; phylum Pseudomonadota; class Gammaproteobacteria; order Burkholderiales; family Burkholderiaceae_C; genus JAKOND01. The sequence continues at coordinate 5,607 of JAKOND010000224.1, read as the reverse complement.
GCAGCGATCCAGGAATGACTTGTGGGTGGGACTCTTCGTGATGCTCGGGCTGGCGGCGGTGCTGTTCCTGGCGCTGCAGTCGGCCAACCTGCTGCGGCTCGACGTCGGCCGCCAGTCGTACGCGGTGACCGCCCGTTTCGACAACATCGGCAGCCTGAAGCCGCAGGCCGCGGTGCGCAGCGCCGGCGTGCTGGTCGGGCGGGTCGAATCGATCGGCTTCGACGACAAGATCTTCCGCGCCACGGTGCGGCTGTCGCTCGACAAGCGCTACGCCTTCCCCAAGGACAGCTCCTTCAAGATCCTCACCAGCGGCCTGCTGGGGGACCAGTACGTCGGCATCGAGGCCGGCCCCAGCGACAAGAACCTGGCCGAGGGCGACACGGTCGACGACACCCAGTCCGCCGTGGTGCTGGAGAATCTGATCGGCCAGTTCCTCTACAACAAGGCGGCCGAGGGCAGCGATGCGCCCGCCGCGAAACCCGCCGCACCCTGAGGCAGCCCTTTCCTTGCTACGAGCCATGATGACCACGACAGCTCCTTCCCCGGCCCCGGCTGCCCGCCTGCCGTCCGCCGCCCCGCGCACCGGCGTCCGCCTGGGCGCCTGCGCGCTCGTCCTGGCCGCCACCGCCGGCTGCGCCAGCGGACCGGGCGCCAACCCGCGCGATCCGCTCGAACCCTTCAACCGCGGCGTCTCGCGCTTCAACGACGCCGTCGACGACGCGGTGCTGCGCCCGGTGGCGCGCGCCTATGTCGACGTCACGCCCAACCCGGTGCGCACCGGCGTCAGCAACTTCTTCCGCAACCTGACCGAGCCCTGGTCGGCGGTCAACAACCTGGCGCAGCTCAAGGTCAAGGACGCGGCCGAGAGCTGGATCCGCTTCAACGTCAACTTCTTCCTCGGCCTGGGCGGCCTGCTGGACGTGGCGGGCGAGATGGACATCGACCGCCATCCGCAGGACTTCGGCAAGACGCTGGCCTTCTACGGCGTGCCGAGCGGCCCCTACCTGGTGCTCCCGGTGCTCGGACCCTCGACGGTGCGCGACGCGGCCACCCTTCCCCTCGAAACCCGGGTCAGCCTGATCCGACAGGGCGCCGACGAGATCGCGGTGCGCAATTCGCTCTACGCCCTGCGCCTGGTCGATGCGCGGGCCAACCTGCTGCGCATCAGCTCGGTGGTGGAGCAGGCCGCGCTCGACAAGTACACCTTCACCCGCGACGCCTATCTGCAGCTGCGCCAGAGCCAGGCCCCGAAGCGCGGGAGCGACACCAGCGACGGCGGCGACTACGAGGACCAGAGCGAGGCCGACGGTCCCGCGCCCGGCCCGGCGGCCCTGGTGCCCCGGTAACAGCCGGTTGCCGCCGCTTGCCTTCGCGTCCCGCATCCTCACCTGCAGCCGTCCGCAGGTGCTTCCTGCCTCCCCTGCACAAGGAATCCCTCACATGACCTTCCAAAGACGTTTCCTGGGCCGCCTGGTGCTGGCCGTGTCCGCCGCCGCCGCGCTGGCATCGCCCTTCGCCGCCCATGCCGCCGACGAGGCGCCCGACGTGCTGATCCGCCGCCTGTCCGACGAGGTGCTGGGCTCCATCAAGGCCGACAGCGCGCTGCGCAGCGGCGACAACAGCAAGGTCATGGCCCTGGTCGACACCAAGGTCATGCCCAACCTCAATTTCCAGCGCATGACCGCCTCGGCCGTCGGCCCGGCCTGGCGCCAGGCCACGCCGCAGCAGCGCGAACGCCTGCAGCAGGAATTCAAGACGCTGCTGATCCGCACCTATTCGGGCGCCCTGACCCAGGTCAGCGACCAGCAGGTCACCGTCAAGCCGCTGCGTGCGGCGGCCGACGCCAAGGAAGTGCTGGTCCGCACCGAAGTGACCGGCCGGGGCGACCCGGTGCAGCTCGACTACCGCCTGGAACGCACCCCGGGCGACGGCGCGGGCTGGAAGATCTACAACCTCAACGTGCTCGGCGTGTGGCTGGTGGAAACCTACCGCAGCCAGTTCGCCCAGGAGATCAATTCCAAGGGCATCGACGGCCTGATCGAGACCCTGGCCGCGCGCAACCAGTCCAACAGCAACAACGCCGCGGCCCGCCGTGGCTGACCTGCCGGCCCCGCCCGCCGGTGCGGCGTCCGCCGCGCTCGCGCTGCCGTCGGTGCTGACGCAGCACGAGGCCCGCGCCTGCCTGCGGCAGCTGGTGGACGGGCTGGCTTCTGCCGGCGCTGCGTCCCCGGTGCAGGTCGATGCGGCGGCGCTGGAGCGCTTCGATTCCTCCGCGCTGGCGGTGCTGCTGGCCTGCCGCCGCGCCGCGCCGGCGGGGCTGGTGGTCCGCGACGCACCTCCCCGGCTGGCGGGGCTGGCGCGCCTCTACGGCGTGGCCACGCTGCTCGGCATCGAGGCGCCCGCACCCGATGACGCCTTGGCCGCGCCGCTGCCGCACTGAATCCCGGGGCTCCGGGCGCGTTCGTTCCTTCCTCCGGTGGCGGGCCCGTGCCGTTCGCCGCCCGTATGCCCGGCACGCCGACGATGTTTTGCATCCCGTCCCCACCGGCCGCCCGGCCGGCGGTCGCGCCGTAGAATCCCCGCCTCCCATGCCTGCGATCTCCTTCCGTTCCGTCTCCAAGCGCTACGACACCGCGCGCGGCGCATTCCAGGCGCTCGACGACGTCAGCTTCGACATCGGGCACGGCGAATTCTTCGGCCTGCTCGGCCCGAACGGCGCGGGCAAGACCACCCTCATCAGCATCCTGGCCGGCCTGGCGCGCGCCACCGGCGGGCAGGTGCTGGTCGACGGGGTGGACGTGCAGGCCGACTTCGCCGCCGCCCGCCGCAAGCTCGGCATCGTGCCGCAGGAGATCGTCTTCGATCCCTTCTTCAACGTGCGCGAGACGCTGCGGCTGCAGTCGGGCTATTTCGGCGTGAAGAACAACGACGCCTGGATCGACGAGCTGCTGGAGAGCCTGGGCCTGGCCGACAAGGCCGGCTCCAACATGCGCCAGCTCTCGGGCGGCATGAAGCGCCGGGTGCTGGTGGCGCAGGCGCTGGTGCACCGGCCGCCGATCATCGTGCTCGACGAACCCACCGCCGGCGTGGACGTGGAGCTGCGCCAGACGCTCTGGCAGTTCGTCGCGCGCCTCAACAAGGACGGCCATACCGTGCTGCTGACCACCCACTACCTGGAGGAGGCCGAGGCGCTGTGCACCCGCATCGCGATGCTCAAGCGCGGCAAGCTGGTGGCGCTCGAACGCATGGCCGACCTGCTGCGCAAGGCCTCGGGCAACGTGCTGCGCTTCAAGACCGACGGCATGCTGCCGCCGGCGGTGGCCGCCCGGGCGCGCATCACCGGCCGGGTGGTGCAGCTGCCCGCCGGCGACGCCGCCGACATCGAGGCCACGCTGGCCGCGGTGCGGCAGGCCGGGCTGGTGGTCGAGGACATCGAGATCCGCCGCGCCGACCTGGAGGACGTGTTCCTGCAGGTGATGCAGGCCGAGCAAGGACACCCCTGGATGGTCGCCGTATGATGCCCGCCGCCATGACCGGCTGGAAGGCCCTGTTCTACAAGGAAGTCCTGCGTTTCTGGAAGGTCGGCTTCCAGACGGTGGGCGCGCCGGTGCTGACCGCCGTGCTCTACCTGCTGGTCTTCGGCCACGCGCTGGAGGACCATGTCCGCGTCCACGGCAGCATCCGCTACACCGCCTTCCTGGTGCCCGGCCTCGTGATGATGTCGGTGCTGCAGAACGCCTTCGCCAACAGCGCCTCCTCGCTGGTGCAGAGCAAGATCATGGGCAGCCTGGTGTTCATCCTGCTCACGCCGCTGTCGCACTGGGGCTGGTTCCTGGCCTATGTCGGCTCGTCCGTCGTGCGCGGCCTGGCGGTGGGGCTGGGCGTCTACGCGGTGACCGCGCTCTTCTTCGTGCAGCCCTTCGACCCCGCGGTGGCGCAGCCGCTGTGGATCCTGGCGTTCGCGGTGCTGGGCGCGGCGCTGATGGGCACGCTGGGCGTGATCGCCGGGCTCTGGGCCGACAAGTTCGACCAGATGGCCGCCTTCCAGAACTTCCTCATCATGCCGATGACCTTCCTCTCCGGCGTGTTCTATTCCATCGGCTCGCTGCCGCCGCTGTGGCAGACGGTCAGCCACCTGAACCCGTTCTTCTACGTGATCGACGGCTTCCGCTACGGCTTCTTCGGCGTCGGCGACGTCTCGCCCTGGACCGCGCTGGCGGTCGTCGGCGCGGCCTGCGCCGCGTCCGCGGCGGTGGCGGTGCACCTGCTGCGCACCGGCTACAAGATCCGGCACTGACCCGCGGACCGCCCCACGCCGCCCCGCCTCCACGCTCCCGTCCCGTCCTGTCCTCCCATGACCGCCGAAGAACTCCGCTCCATCATCTCCGCCGGCCTGGCCTGCGAGCACATCGCGCTCGAAGGCGACGGCCGCCACTGGTACGCCACCATCGTCTCGCCCGCCTTCGAGGGCCGGCGCGCCATCCAGCGCCACCAGCAGGTCTACGCCACCCTGGGCGGCCGGATGCAGACCGACGAGGTGCACGCGCTGTCGATGAAGACCTTCACGCCCGCCGAATGGGCGGCGCGCCCGGCGCAGGACGACTGAGGCCATGGACCAGCTGCTGATCCGCGGCGGCCGCCCGCTGCAGGGCGAAGTCGCCATCTCCGGCGCCAAGAACGCGGCGCTGCCCGAACTCTGCGCCGCGCTGCTGACCGCCGAGCCGGTGGTGCTGCAGAACGTGCCCCGGCTGCACGACGTGCGCACCATGCTGGCGCTGCTGCGCAGCATGGGCGCGCAGGCCGAGCGCTGCGGGGGCGACGACGACGACGGCACCGTCCGCATCGACGCCGGCACCCTGACCGCGCCCGAGGCGCCGTACGACCTCGTCAAGACGATGCGCGCCTCCATCCTGGCGCTGGGCCCGCTGCTGGCGCGCTTCGGCGAGGCGCGGGTGTCGCTGCCCGGCGGCTGCGCCATCGGCTCGCGGCCGGTCGACCAGCACATCCTCGGCCTGCGCGCCATGGGCGCCGAGATCGCCGTCGAGCACGGCTACATCCTGGCGAAGCTGCCGGCCGGCCGCACGCGGCTCCGGGGCGCGCGCATCCTGACCGACATGGTCACCGTGACCGGCACCGAGAACCTGCTGATGGCCGCCACGCTGGCCGAGGGCGAGACGGTGCTGGAGAACGCCGCCCAGGAGCCCGAGATCGCCGACCTGGCCGAGATGCTGATCGCCATGGGCGCGCGCATCTCCGGCCACGGCACCAGCCACATCCGCATCCAGGGCGTCGAGCGGCTGCGCGGCTGCGCCCACCGGGTGGTGGCCGACCGCATCGAGGCCGGCACCTTCCTGTGCGCGGTCGCGGCCGCCGGCGGCGACGCGGTGCTGCGCCACGCGCGCTCCGACCACCTGGAGGCGGTGCTCGACAAGCTGCGCGACGCCGGCGTCGCGACCGAGGCGGTGCTGCCCGCGGCGGGCCGCGCGGCCGGCATCCGGGTGCGCTCGGACGGCGCGGCCGCCGGCGCCCTGCGGGCGCAGGGCTTCAAGACCACCGAGTACCCCGGCTTCCCGACCGACATGCAGGCGCAGTTCATGGCGCTCAACG
>JAKOND010000195.1 GCA_022702125.1 Burkholderiaceae bacterium | reverse complement strand
ACCCCGAGACTCACCGCCTGAGTGGCTACGAATTACGTACGCAGGTCATCCGCGTCGAAGTAGCCCAGGTCCACGTCGTCCACCGCCGTGCGATGCTCGAAGCTGTGCAGCGCATCCCAAACCAACGCGCGGATGACACCTGCGCCGATGCGCCACGACCTCAGCCCGAGGAGGCGTGCCGCCTGGAGCGCGGCCATCAGTTCATGTGATGTGGCCACCATCTCGGCAAGCTTGTGTTCGAGGTGCGGTTGCGAAGTGAAAGCCATGGTCCGATCGATCCCCAGCGGAGCACCGACCGTCCGCGCAAGGCCGACGACCGCGTCAGAACTGTGCTGGGCGTGCTTCATCTTCCGACGAATTCCACGATGGCATCCACGAGCCCTGCAGCCAAGGGAAGATCCTCGCGGCGGTAGGCCGCAAGATTTGCCGCCCGATCGCCGGCCGGCACGGTCTTGAGCACATGGTTCATGCCTGCCAGCATGACCAGCCTCGCATGGCCCGCCGCTCCGGCCTCCAGCAGGCGCGCGTCCTCGACCGAGACCTGGAGGTCCTGGTCTCCTTGAACGATGAGGATCGGCACCGTGGTGGAGGCTGCCAACTGCGCGGGATTAATGGCGAAACTGTCCATCAAAAATCCCTGGACCTCGGGCCTGAAGAGAGACTGGAGAGCAGGATGGAACGTCGCCACATCGACGCGTCGGCCTGCCTCCAGGGCATCGATCGCACCGAACGCCTGGTCCAGGACCGGCGCATTGGCGGGATTGGCCGCCAGTTGCGCCCGGAGCACCTGGCCGATACGGCGCCCGGGGGTGGCGAGCAGGACCAGGCCGCATATTTCAGGCACGCGCGGCGCCGCGGCCAGGGCCACGACACCTCCCTCGCTGTGCCCCAACACCCAGACGCAGGGGGCCTGCGACCGTTGGCGCAGGGCGGACACCCACCGCGCTACGTCGTCCGCGTAGGCGCCGATCGTGACGTTGTTGGGATTCGATACTGCGGAGCCACTTCCGAAGAGCCCACGCTTGTCGATCCGCAGTGTGGCGACTCCTTGCATCGCCAGACCCTCCGCGAGCAATCGGTAGCTTCCGGCCTGCAGGCCTGAAGCCCCATTGCCGTCGCGGTCCGTCGGACCGGAGCCTGGAACGATGAGCACAGCGGCCTTGTTGGACGTGGCACCGGCAGGCGCCAGAAGGGTTCCCTGCAACGGGCCTTGTGGCCCCTGCACCTCCAGCACCGTCGAGTGCCAGGGCGGATCAGCGTACACCTGGGCCGACGACACGATGCAGGCAGCCGCGGCGAGGAACTTGCTCAAGCGCAATGTCATGGGCTGACGAAGGTTGGAGGTGTGGGTCGGGACGAGATCGGCGTCGGCTCTGCCGTTCTGAGGACGTCGATCGTTCCGCGCGATCATGCCTTGCCGTTCAGCGATTTCCCCAGGGCCATCAGATCGATCAGCTGGTAACCCAGAGCGAGGTAGAAACTGCGCGGTGGTGCATGCGCGCCGGTCTGGAGGGTCACGCCGCCGAATCCTTGGGCACGCAATCTCTGCTCGAACTCCCGCATCAGACGACTCCCGGTGCCGTGGCGGTGGAGGGGCGCAGCGACGCACATCTCCTTGAGATGGAAGATCCAACCGCGCACCCATCGCTCTCCCCACCCGAGGGCGAGCCCCACGGGCGTGCCATCCCTCTCTATGGCCAAGCCCTTAAACTTCGCCATCGCAGCGATTAGAGTCAGTCGCGTCTCAATCTCGAACGCGTACGATTGGCCAGAAGCTGCCGGTCGCTCGCGGCGCAGGATGTCCGTACGACAGCCGGTCCGACCCGTCAGTGGCGCCCGTCCATCAGCCAGGCGTCTCCCTCGTCAGATCGCGGCATGGTTTCCCGTGCTGCTCGCCCAGGGCGTCAGCACTTCGCAGCCCTCGGGCGTCACCGCCACCATATGCTCCCACTGCGCGGACAGGGACCCGTCCCGGGTCACCACGGTCCATCCGTCGGCCAGCTCCCGGGTGTCGCGCTTTCCTGCGTTGAGCATCGGCTCGATGGTGAATACCATCCCCGGCTCCAGCCGTACGCCTTCCCCTCGGCGTCCGTAGTGCAGCACCTGCGGCTCGTCGTGGTAGATCCGGCCGATGCCGTGGCCGCAGTACTCGCGCACCACGCTGAACTGCTCCCGGTGCGCAACCGATTGGATCGCATGGCCGACATCGCCCAGCGTCGCGCCCGGCCGCACCCGACGGATGCCGGCCACCAGCGCCTCGTGGGTCGTCTCCACCAGGCGCCGCGCCAGCGGGGCCGGCGTGCCGACGAAATACATGCGGCTGGTGTCGCCGAACCAGCCGTCCCGGATGACCGCCACATCGATGTTGACGATGTCGCCTTGCTCCAGGATGGCGTCGGCCGCGGGGATACCGTGGCAGACCACCTGGTTGATGGAGGTGAGGATGGTCTTCGGATACCCCAGGTAGCCCAGGTTGGCGGGGATGGCGCCACAGACCTGCACGATGTGGTCATGGCAGATGCGGTCGAGCGTCTCCGTGCTCACGCCGGGAACGACATGGGGGGTCACCATATCGAGGACCTCGGCCGCCAGACGGCCTGCTTGGCGCGCCATGTCCAGCTCCGCGGCCGACCGCAGGGGGACGCCGTGCGCCATCAATGCTTCCCGGACGCCGGGGCCCGGTCCCCGGCCGGCGCACCGGACACCGCCGAGACGATGTCGAGCCCGCCGGCGAGCTCCGCCCGCACCAGCATCCGGCAGATGGCCTGGTGGTCGAGCTCCGGATGCATTTCCGCAAGCATGCCGACCCGCATCCAGTGCTCGGCCTGGGCGTTGATGGAACGGCTGAGCGCGTTGCCCGCCACGCGCAGGTTCTCGTGCATCAGCTCCGAAATCTTGACGATACCCATATTGACCTCATTTACGAAACGTATATGAATTGTATGTGAATCGTCTGGTTTCTTCGAGAGCCGGCATGAATCTTCGAGGCCGGTCCGGCCAGTCCCGCGAAGGGCGATGGGTGTCCGCTTTCAAGAAAGCCGGCCGACCGCGCTGGGCCCATCGCTGCCTTTGGGGTGGCCAACCGAAGACAGCTTCCCAGGTGGGCAGTCGCAGTCTTCGATAACTTTGGCTTCCAAAAACTGATGTCATCAAAGGCAGCATCTTCCGCAGGCACCGCATTTAATGGTGATGCTCGAGCCGATGTCTGAGCAGGCGCCAGAAATCATCAGCCGGCCGGCTCAGCGACGCGTCGCTCCGTCGGATGAGCCCGATACGGCGTACGACTTCAGGCGAACACAGTGGCCGCGACAGCAGATCGTCAGCCGCGCCGGAGTCCAGCGCCAGGCGAGGAAGCACGCCGATCCCGATCCCTCCGCGCAGCAATCCGAGCATCGAGGACAAGTGCTCCACTTCGTCGAACCAAGGCAGCGCGATCCCCTCCGCAGCCAGCGCCGCGTCGATTTGCTGACGGTTGGCGCTGGTCGATCGAAGTGCGATCACGGGCCAGGAATGCAGATCTGCCCAAGACACCCGTTTGCGCCGCTGCAAAGGATGCCCGGCGCGGAAGGCGATCACGTAGGGGTCGACGACGCAATGCTCCGCGTGCAATTCCGCCGATGGGGGCCCCAGGACCCCGATACCGAATTCTGCCTCTCGCGCGATCACGGCTTGCCCCACGCGCTGTCCGGTGTCGT
>JAKOND010000156.1 GCA_022702125.1 Burkholderiaceae bacterium | reverse complement strand
CCAGCCCAACAACAGCGCACGTTCGCTTAGGAGCCTTTCGCATGAAGCGCCGCCCTCTACTGAAGACCACCCTCGCCGCCTCCGCCCTGCTCATGAGCGGCCTGTTCCCCTGGAGCGCCGCCCACGCCGCGGACACCATCAAGGTCGGCATCCTGCATTCGCTGTCCGGCACCATGGCCATCTCCGAGACCTCGCTCAAGGACATGGCGCTGATGACCATCGACGAGATCAACGCCAAGGGCGGGGTCCTGGGCAAGAAGCTCGAACCCGTGGTGGTCGACCCGGCCTCCAACTGGCCGCTGTTCGCCGAGAAAACCCGCCAGCTGATCAGCCAGGACAAGGTCTCGGTGATCTTCGGCTGCTGGACCAGCGTGTCGCGCAAGTCGGTGCTGCCGGTGGTCGAGGAACTCAACGGCCTGCTGTTCTACCCGGTGCAGTACGAGGGCGAGGAACTCTCCAAGAACGTCTTCTACACCGGCGCCGCGCCCAACCAGCAGGCCATCCCCGCGGTGGACTACCTGATGTCTAAGGACGGCGGCAGCGCCAAGCGCTGGGTGCTGCTGGGCACCGACTACGTCTACCCCCGCACCACCAACAAGATCCTGCGCGCCTACCTCAAGAGCAAGGGCGTGAAGGACAGCGACATCGACGAGAAGTACACCCCCTTCGGCCACAGCGACTACCAGACCATCGTCGCCGACATCAAGAAGTTCAGCCAGGGCGGCAAGACCGCGGTGGTCTCGACCATCAACGGCGATTCGAACGTGCCCTTCTACAAGGAACTCGGCAACGCCGGCCTCAAGGCCAAGGACGTGCCGGTGGTGGCCTTCTCGGTCGGCGAGGAGGAGCTGCGCGGCGTGGACACCAAGCCGCTGGTCGGCCACCTGGCGGCATGGAACTACTTCATGTCGATCAAGAACCCGACCAACGCCGCCTTCATCAAGCAGTGGAGCGACTACGCCAAGGCCAAGAACATCCCCGGCCACAAGGACAAGCCGCTGACCAACGACCCGATGGAAGCCACCTGGATCGGCATCCACATGTGGAAGCAGGCCGTCGAGAAGGCCAAGTCCACCGACACCGACAAGGTGATCGCCGCCATGGCCGGCCAGACCTTCAACGCGCCCTCGGGCATCGTCAGCAAGATGGACGAGAAGAACCACCACCTGCACAAGAGCGTGTTCATCGGCGAGATCAAGGCCGACGGCCAGTTCAACGTGGTGTGGAAGACGCCCGGCCCGGTCAAGGCCAAGCCCTGGAGCCCGTACATCGAAGGCAACGACAAGAAGCCCGACGAGCCGGCGAAGCGCTGAGCGGGCTCCCGAGCCCCGCCCGCCCCGGGACCCGGTTCCCGGGGCCCGATCTCCCCGGGGACGGCATTCCTCGACTTTCCAGGTTCCTCCCATGCTCCGGCACCTTCTTTCCCTGGCGCTTGCCGCTATCGTATCGATAGCTGGAAACGCTCATGCGCTCTCGGCGGACGAGGCTTTCCGCATGGCCTCGGGCGACACCGACGAGCGGCTCGCGGCGATCGACCGCGCCGTCTCCGCGCCCGACGAACGCACCGCCGACTACCTGCGCGCGCTGGCCGACGACGAAGTCCGCATCGCCGGCGGGCGCGCCTTCGTCGTGCGCGGCGACCGGGCCGCCGACCCGGCCACCGGCGCCCCGGCCGCGCTGCCGGCCGACGCCGAGGACGTGGTCAACAACAACCGCATGCGCGGCGGGATCGACACCGCCATCGCCTCGCTGCAACTGCTCTCGCCCGATGCGACCGTGCGCCGCACGGCGGTGGACACCCTGCAGCAGGAAACCGACGCCGCCCGCCTGCCGCTGATCGACAGGGCCCTGGCCACCGAGAAGGACGCCGGCATCCGCGACCGCCTGGAGGTGGTGCGCGCCCGCATCCTCCTGTCGAGCGACGACCGGGCGCAGCGCATCGCCGCGGCCGGGCAGATGGCCCGGAGCGGCAATCCCCTGAGCAAGACCGCGCTGATCGAGCGCCTGCGCGACGAGGCCGACCCGCAGGCCCGGGCCGCGATGGAACGCTCGCTGCGCGAGATCGAGGACCGCCTCGCCTGGGGCGACCGGCTGGGCCAGGCCTTCAGCGGCATCAGCCTCGGCTCGATCCTGCTGCTGGTGGCGCTCGGGCTGGCCATCACCTACGGGCTGATGGGCGTGATCAACATGGCCCACGGCGAGCTGATGATGATCGGCGCCTACGCCACCTACCTGGTGCAGGGCCTGTTCCAGAAATACCTGCCCGGCGCCTTCGACTGGTACCTGCTGGCGGCGCTGCCGGCGGCCTTCCTGGCCTCGGCGCTGGTGGGCGCGGCGATGGAGCGCAGCGTGATCCGCTTCCTCTACGGCCGGCCGCTGGAGACGCTGCTGGCCACCTGGGGCATCTCGCTGGTGCTGATGCAGCTGGTGCGCAGCCTGTTCGGCGCGCAGAACGTCGGGGTCGAGAACCCCTCGTGGATGAGCGGCGGCGTGCAGCTGCTGGGCAACCTGCAGCTGCCGTGGAACCGCATCGTCATCGTGGCCTTCGCCGTCGCGGTGCTGCTGGGCATGGGCTTCCTGATCGGGCGCACCCGGCTGGGGCTCTTCGTGCGCGGCGTGACGCAGAACCGGCCGATGGCCGCCTGCATGGGCGTCAATACCGCGCGCATCGACACCTACGCCTTCGCGCTGGGCTCGGGCATCGCCGGGCTGGCGGGCTGCGCGCTGAGCCAGGTCGGCAACGTCGGCCCGGACCTGGGGCAGGGCTACATCGTCGACGCCTTCATGGTGGTGGTGACCGGCGGCGTCGGCCAGCTGGCCGGCACGGTCTACGCGGCCATGGGCCTGGGCATCCTCAACAAGCTGCTCGAGGGCTGGACCGGCGCGGTGCTGGCCAAGATCGCGGTGCTGGTCTGCATCATCGTCTTCATCCAGAAGCGGCCGCAGGGCATCTTCGCGATGAAGGGGCGCGAGGTATGAGCGCCGCGGCGACCGGCCGCGGCCGACACGAGACAACATCCATGACCCAGCCTTCCTCCCTCCTTCCCCCGCGGCCTCCGCTGCTCGGCCGCTCCGGCTGGGCCGGCGTGCTGGCCGCGCTGATCCTCGGCTGCGCGCTGGTGCCGGCCCTCAACCTGCTGCTGCCGGCCGGCCATCCGCTGCACCTGTCGGACTACCTGGTCAACCTCTGCGCCAAGATCATGTGCTACGCCGTGGTGGCGCTGGCGATGGACCTGATCTGGGGCTACACCGGCATCCTGAGCCTGGGCCACGGCCTGTACTTCGCGCTCGGCGGCTACGCGATGGGCATGTACCTGATGCGCCAGATCGGCACCGACGGCAACTACCGCAGCGCGCTGCCCGACTTCATGGTCTTCCTCGACTGGAAGGAGCTGCCCTGGCACTGGGCGCTGTCGGACAGCTTCCTCGCCACGCTGGTGCTGGTGCTGGCGGTGCCCGGCGCGGTCGCCTTCGTCTTCGGCTACTTCGCCTTCCGCTCGCGGATCAAGGGCGTGTACTTCTCGATCATCACCCAGGCGATGACCTTCGCTGCGATGCTGCTCTTCTTCCGCAACGAGACCGGCTTCGGCGGCAACAACGGCTTCACCGACTTCAAGCGGGTGCTCGGCCTGCCGATCGCCACGCCGGGCATGCGCATGGCGCTGTTCGTGCTGACGGTGCTGCTGCTGGTGGGCTGCTTCCTGCTCGCGAAATGGATCGTCGGCAGCAAGTTCGGCCGGGTGCTCCAGGCGGTGCGGGACGCGGAGTCGCGCGTCATGTTCTCGGGCTACGACACGCTGCCCTACAAGCTGACGATCTGGGTCGTCTCGGCGGTGATGTGCGGCGCGGCCGGCGCGCTCTACGTGATGCAGGTCGGCATCATCAACCCGAGCGAAATGAGCCCGGCCAACTCGATCGAGATGGCGGTGTGGGTGGCGGTCGGCGGCCGGGCGACGCTGGTGGGGCCGGTGGTCGGCGCCTTCCTGGTCAACGGCGCCAAGAGCTGGCTGACGGTGGCCTATCCCGAGTTCTGGCTGTACGTGCTGGGCGCGCTCTTCATCGGCGTAACGCTCTTCCTGCCACAGGGCGTGGTCGGGCTGTGGCGCCGCATCGGCGGTCTCGGCGCCGGCGTCCGCCGCAACCGGGCCGGCGCCGCGCGCGAGGCCGGCCAGCAGACCGCGGCGCCCGCCGATCCGGCCCCGGCCGCCGCGCCCGTTTCGTCCACCGCCGCAGGAGCCCGACCATGACCCCCGACCTGATGGAGCAGGGCGCCCGGCGCCTGTCCGCCCGCGCGGCGCCGTCGGCCCCCACCGCATCCGGCGGCCGCGAGGCCAGCAGCGGCCGGATCGCGGTGCCCGGCCAGGTGGACACCGCCCACGGCCGCATCCTCTATCTGGAGGACGTGCACGTCAGCTTCGACGGCTTCAAGGCCATCAACGGCCTGTCGCTCGACATCGCCCCGGGCGAGCTGCGCTGCATCATCGGCCCGAACGGCGCCGGCAAGACCACGATGATGGACATCATCACCGGCAAGACCCGGCCCGACAGCGGCACCGTCTATTTCGGCAGCACCATCGACCTGCTGCGCCACCGCGAGGCCGAGATCGCCCAGCTGGGCATCGGCCGCAAGTTCCAGAAGCCGACCGTCTTCGAGCGGCTGACCGTCTACGACAACCTGGAGCTCGCGCTCAAGACCCGCAAGGACGTGCGCGCCTCGCTCGCCTTCCGCCCGAATTCGGAACAGCAGGACCGGATGGCCGAGGTGCTGCGCACCATCCACCTCGCGGGCAGCGCCGCCCGCGAGGCCGGCACCCTGAGCCACGGCCAGAAGCAGTGGCTGGAGATCGGCATGCTGCTGATGCAGGAGCCCAAGCTGCTGCTGCTCGACGAGCCGGTGGCCGGCATGACCGACGACGAGACGGCGCGCACCGCCGAGCTCTTCCTGAGCCTCAAGGGCAGGCACTCGCTGATGGTGGTGGAGCACGACATGGGCTTCATCCGCGAGATTTCCGACATCGTGACCGTGCTGTGCGACGGCGCGGTCCTGGCCGAGGGCACCCTCGACCAGGTGCAGTCCGACGAACGGGTGATCGAGGTGTATCTTGGCCGCTGACATGCTATCGATTCAGGAGCTGCCGGCCCAGGCGCTTCCTCCGCGGGAGGCCGATCCGGTCGACGCATCCGCCGCCGCCGCCGGGCCGGCGATGCTGGAGGTGAAAGGCGTCAACCAGTACTACGGCGGCTCGCACATCCTGCGCGACGTCGGGCTGCGGACGCGGGCCGGCCGGGTCACGGTGCTGCTCGGGCGCAACGGCGCCGGCAAGACGACGCTGCTGAAATCGCTGATGGGCCTGGTGCCGATCCGCACCGGCAGCATCGCCTTCGCCGGCCGGGACATCGCCCGCGCCACGCCCTACGACCGGGCGCGCGCCGGCATCGGCTTCGTGCCCCAGGGCCGCGAGATCTTCTCGCGGCTGACGGTGGAGGAGAACCTGCGCATGGGCCTGGCCTACCGCAGC
>JAKOND010000147.1 GCA_022702125.1 Burkholderiaceae bacterium | reverse complement strand
CGCGTGGCCCAATTCGACATCCCGTCCGATCGGTCCTCCCTCACCCTGGCGAAGGCATGACGTTCCATCCAGGGCATCTGTCCGGCGAAATCCAGGTAGAAGCAACAACGTCGGGGATACGCGCGTTCACCCCGGACACCTTGCAACGCAGCCTGGCGGACGAAGGTCTGCGGCCCGGTCCTGTCGTCTCCCTGCCGTCAGGCGAGACTGCATCCACACAGAGCGCCTACTACGACCCGCGCCATGGAGAGCTGCGGTTCGGTAGTTTCGATACGGCATCCACCGTGAGCGGGCGCAATGTCCCGGGCGGAAAGATCTCGCTGGTCCTCTCGCACGATGTCGTGGTGCACGAGATGTCGCACGCGATGCTGGATGGGCTGCGCTCGCATTTCCTGCACCCGTCGAACCTCGACGTTCTCGCCTTCCACGAAGGCTTCGCCGACCTCATCGCGCTGTTCCAGCGCTTCACGTACAAGGAGATTGTGGGGCGCGCCACCCGGCCCCAACTGCGCTCCAGCGCCGGGACGCGCGCCCTCTCCCGCGGCCTCAAGGACACCGTCGAAGCGGCTGCGGCGGAATGCTACCTGGTGCGGCCCGGCGAGAGCCGTCCCTGGCTTTCAGCGCTGAAAGCCTCTCTACAGCGCTGTATGGAGGACTGCCCCGCGCTGGATGCTTCCGATCTCTACGACCTGACGACAGTGCAGGCCATCCAACGCCTGCAGACCGCATCGCGCGCCAGCGTGGACGGCATCATCGGGCCTTCCACCCCCATGATCATCGGCGGACGCTTTCGTTCCCGGAACGCAGTTCCGTCGGATACGGGCGCAGTGCCGAGATGGGTAGCCCGACTGATGGAAAACGATCCCGCCGCGATGCGCCCACGACGCCTGGAGGGACTGGACATCGGCGGTGCGATCGACATGGCGGAGTACAGCTTCGGAGCTCTCGCGCCCAACCAACGCAGCGGCTTGACCGGACTGCTGCGCGCACTGGCCGCGGATCCGGCGATCAGCGACCTGCGATGGGGGGCCTACATGCTGGCCACGGTGAAGCACGAATGCGCCGGCGCGTGGCAACCGATCGAGGAATACGGCAAAGGGTCGGGACGGGCGTACGGCCATGCGGTGAGCGTGCGCGGGGAGACCGGGCGCCCGGTGCGCAACGCCTACTACGGGCGCGGCTACGTTCAGCTCACCTGGCGCGAGAACTACCTCGCGATGGGAATGCGGCTCGGGATCGGCCGGACGCTGGAAATCCACCCCGAACTGGCGCTCGATCCCGATATCGCCTATCGCATCATGTCCGGGGGAATGCGCAATGGCGTGTTCACGGGCCGCGCCCTCGATCGCTTCATCAACGCGAAAGGCGCTGATTACCTCAATGCACGCCGGACCGTCAACGGATTGGACCAGGCCGCTGTGATCGAGGGCTATGCCAACCGCTTCGAGTCGATCCTTCTTGCGTGCAGTTGAAACAGGGCGCGGCGATGGCAACGAACGGATCAGACCGCTCTTGCGCATGCCGATAGGGAATGGGCCTTGATCCGACCGACCGGGGCAAGCTCGGCAGCAAACGCCATGTCCTGACGGATTCGCGGAGAGGGCCGCTGGCGATCTCCGTTCTCAACCGGTCACCGCCCGGGAACAGGTCAATCCCGCGTGCCTTTGACTCGAAAGCGGTGCCGTATTGCGGCTGGAGGCTGGCAAATTGCTCCGCACGGTTTTCCCCATCGGAACGCCCTACGGGAATGCGACGGCGGCGGACGCCGAAGTCCCCGCCTGCCCTCCGCGGCGCTGGACCTGGCTCGCGTGGCTAAAAGCTCCAGCGCCTGACCAGCCTGGGTTTGCCACCAGGGATTGGTCGCGCTTTCACACAGATCGGCTTCGCCCGGATTTCGCTCCAGCCCGCGATCTATCGGCACCATGCTGCGTTGCCGGCGCGCCGGCAACAAACCATCGCCGCTCCTCCACGAACACCCCCAACTGCCCTGCTGATGACAATCGACGCAGATCGATCAGAACTACTGATGCCGGTTGCGCTGACTTTTGTTACTATATGTTCAGAAAAGTTGACATGAGCGGTCGCTGAAAACCCTGCTCGTTTCCGACTCGGGCCGTGCTTCATTTCAGCGACAGGCCGTGGGAGGCGCAAGTTGAGGATTCCTGCCATGACGACATCATCCATGCTGACGATCGCCCGGTTTTGTTCGCAACCCCGCGCCGACTGAAACAGCACCCTGCAATCGTTATGCATTCGAGCGACGCATCGACTGAGGATCGGTGTTCGATCGAAGCTTCTGGAGTTTCGCTTGGCCATCCTCATGACGCCGAAAGTGATCACCGGTCTGCTCGGCCGGTTCGGGTGGACCCAATTCTTCAGCGGCTTGTTCAAAGCGGAATCGGATCCGCGAAAGATGCCGCCCGTGATCCCTCTCGTGCGTCGCGCGCATCTGGAGAACCATCTCGAATCCCTGGCGGCTCAGCCCGGTGTCAAGGACTCGGGAATCACCGTCTTCTTCCTGGGCATCGATGGCCTGAAGTTCATCAATCGGCATTACGGCCACGCGATGGGGGACCGGATGCTGCGTTGGGCCGGCAAGCGGCTGCAGTCCCTTTCGCATCCCTTTGCAGGCATCGCCCACATCGGGGGCGATGAATTCGCGGCTTTCATTCTAGGTTCCGCCGACCGGCAGGCGATCCTGAGGATTGCGCAGGATGCGCTGGACGCAGTGAGCCAATCGCCGGATCTGGGCGGACGATCGATCGCGATAACCTGCTCGATCGGCATCTGCCATTACCCGCAGTTCGGGCCACCTGCGAAGCTGCTCGCCCATGCCCAGGTTGCCATGTCCGCTGCGAAGGAGGCCGGACCCGGCACCTATGCTTTCTACTCCGGCCAGAGCACCGTCCAGTCGGCCGAAAATTTGCGCATCGAGCGTGACCTGCGCTCGGCATTGGCCAAGAAGGAATTCTTCCTGGTCTTCCAGCCCAAGGTGAGCATCGTCACCAACAAAGTCACGGCAGCAGAAACGCTGCTGCGTTGGAGGCATCCCGAGTTGGGCCTGATTCCACCGGATGTCTTCATTCCGATGGCCGAGCGCCTGGGCTTGATCAATGCCATCGGCACCTGGGTGCTCGACGAGGCGTGTCGGCATGCCCGCGTGTGGCGTAACAAAGGACTGCGCATGCGAGTGGCGGTGAATCTCTCGGCCCGCCAACTGCTGCAACCGCATCTGCTGGAGCAAATTCAGGTCATCCTGAAGCACCATGGGATCCAGCCCTCCCTCCTGACGTGCGAAATCACCGAGTCGTTGGCTATCGAGGATATGCAATCGAGCAGGGCCGTGATGCACACCTTGCGCAACGCGGGCATGCACCTGTCGATCGATGATTTCGGCACCGGGTACTCGAACCTCGGCCACCTGCGACATCTGCCGGTGCAGGAGCTCAAGATCGATCGGAGCTTCATCACGGAGATCGAAACCGATGCGGAGGCACGGTCCCTGGTCGAGGCGATCATCCGGATGGCCCATGTTCTGGGCAAGCGGGTGGTGGCCGAGGGGGTCGAAACTGCGGGGCAGCTCGAATTGCTGCACCAGCTCGACTGCGACGAGGTGCAAGGGTATTTCTTGTCGAGCCCGATTTCCGCGGAGATGCTCCTGCTGTGGGCGACGACCGAGGCCGAGGACGCGCGTGAATTCGCGACGTCGCTTTTCCACGATACGCAGCTGCCCGAGGCGCTGGCGGGGGCATCGCCGCCAGCCCGGTGAGTAGAGAAATTCACATCGCCCTGGATTCGAATTGCCCCCAGCATCCGGACGAACTCCCAGGGGCTCCGCGAAGAAATCTCCAACGGACTTCGAGTCCGAGATTTCCAGGTTTTTCCCGGCGGGTG
>JAKOND010000138.1 GCA_022702125.1 Burkholderiaceae bacterium | reverse complement strand
CCAATATCTCCGGGGGGGTCGACGGCTCGGCCTTCGTACCCTACGCATCGAGCATCAACAACTTCCTGGGTGCCGGTGGCGGCCTGTTCAGCCAGGCCAACGGATACCAGTGGCTCAATGCGCTGCTGCCGCAACTCAGCGTGGTGGGATCGCAAAACACCGGGCTGACCCTGACCTCCGCCGGCAGTGCCGCGTTCCCGGGCCTGACCAACGCCGACCTGAGCGCCGGCCCCTGGCATGAGTATTTCACCAACGTCGGAAGCATTCCCGTGCTGGCCACCGGCTTGGCGGGCGGGGTGTCGCGCGCCGTCATCATCGGTGCGGCGGCCGGCAGCATCACCGACCCGGTGAGCAATGTCCCCGAGCCGGGCGCGCTGGCGCTGCTGGGCATCGGCGCCGCCGCCCTGGCGCTAGCGCGCCGTCGCACGCGGGGCTGATCCCGCTGCGATCCACGCCGACCGGGGCGGGCGGCGTGGATGCCGGGCCTGTCCCACAGCGCACAATCGGCGCCCATGACCCTGACCGAACTCAAGTACATCGTCGCCGTCGCCCGCGAGCGGCATTTCGGCAAGGCGGCCGAGGCCTGCCTGGTGTCGCAGCCCACGCTCTCGGTGGCGGTCAAGAAGCTCGAGGACGAGCTCGAACTCAAGATCTTCGAGCGCAGCGCCGGCGAGGTCGGCGTCACCGCCCTCGGCGAGGAGATCGTGCGCCAGGCGCAGAGCGTGCTGGAGCAGGCCGCCGGCATCCGCGAGATCGCCAAGCGCGGCAAGGACCCGCTGGCCGGCGCGCTGACGCTGGGCGTGATCTACACCATCGGCCCCTACCTGCTGCCCGACCTGGTGCGCCAGAACATCGCCGCCACGCCGCAGATGCCGCTGGTGCTGCAGGAGCATTTCACCGCCCGGCTGCTGGAGATGCTGCGCACCGGCGACATCGACTGCGCGCTGGTGGCCGAGCCCTTCCCCGACACCGGGCTGGCGATGGCGCCGCTCTACGACGAGCCCTTCGTCGCCGCGGTGCCGATGTCCCACCCGTTCGCGCAGCGCGCGTCGATCACCAGCGACGAGCTGCGCAACGAGACCATGCTGCTGCTGGGAACCGGCCACTGCTTCCGCGACCACGTGCTGGAGGTGTGCCCGGAGTTCGCCCGCTTCTCGTCGTCGAACGCCGAGGGCATCCGCAAGACCTTCGAGGGCTCGTCGCTGGAGACCATCAAGCACATGGTGGCCGCCGGCATGGGCATGACGCTGGTGCCGCGGCTGTCGGTGCCGCCGGGCGCGCTCGACCGTGCCGCGCCGGCGGGCGACGCGCTGGTGCGCTACCTGCCCTTCGCCGGCGATCCGCCCACCCGCCGGGTGGTGCTGGCATGGCGCCGCAGCTTCACCCGCTACGAGGCCATCGCCGCGCTGCGCAACGCGATCTACGCCTGCGAGCTGCCGGGCGTGCAGCGGCTATCCTGAGCCGCCGGCGGGCGGCGGGACGGGCGCGGACTGTCGGCGGCGGCCTGCATGCGGATCGGCCAAAAGGTTACCGACAATCCCCGGTGCTGCGCTAGAGTCGTCGTTCGCAGCGCGGGAGCCGCGCGGCATCCGGCGAGCGGCCGCCTCCTTGCCCGGGCGACCGGGCCGCCTCCGCCCCGTTCGTCCTGCCCGACACACTTTTCAGCCACAAGGAAGCCCATGTCCAAGGAATTCGACAAGCCCAGCAAGAAAGCGCGCGCCCTCAAGGCCGACAAGGCCGAGCCGCTGCCCCAGTCGCCCGCCGCCGAAGCGGCCGACGGCACCGTGCCGACCAAGGGCGGACTGCGCGTCTCGCCCGCGTCCGGCAGCCGGCAGGCGCCGCGCATCAACATCGGCATCGACGACGAGGACCGCGCGGCCATCGCCGAAGGCCTGTCGCGGGTGCTGGCCGATACCTACACCCTCTACCTGACGACCCACAATTTCCACTGGAACGTCACCGGCCCGCACTTCAACTCGCTGCACGCGATGTTCATGCAGCAGTACACCGAGCTGTGGACCTCCACCGACGTGATCGCCGAGCGCATCCGCGCGCTGGGCCACTACGCGCCGGGCTCCTACGCCGAGTTCAGCCGCATCGCCACCGTGCCGGACGTGCCGCTGGAGCCGCCGCGCGCCACCGAGATGGTGCGCATCCTGGTGCAGGGCCACGAGACCGTCTCGCGCATCGCCCGCGAGTTCATCCCGGTGGCCGAGGAGGCGGGCGACGACCCGACCGCCGACATGCTGACCGCCCGCTGCACGGTGCACGACCAGACCGCCTGGATGCTGCGCTCGCTGCTGGAAGACTGACCGGCGCCGGGAACCGCGGACGCGCCGCCGGCCCGGTCCGGCGCCGGCGCGGCGGTCCTCCCCATCCCACCCTTCCGGGGCGCCTCCATGGCGCCCTTTGCTTTTCACCCGCTCCGGCCTCGCCGCCCTTCCTGCGCATGATTTCACCGTTCCCTGACGCGAACGCCGGCGCGGCCGATACGCCGCAATGCGTCCTGCACCTGTCCGACCTGCATTTCGGCACCGAGCGGCCGGCGGTGGTGCGGGCGCTGCAGGCGCTGGCGCGCGAGCAGGGCCCCACGCTGGCGCTGATGTCGGGCGACGTGACCCAGCGGGCGCGGCGCGGCCAGTTCGCGGCGGCGCGGCGTTTCCTGGACGGGCTCGGCATGCCCTGGGTCGGCATCCCGGGCAACCACGACATCCCGCTGTTCGACCTGCCCTCGCGGCTGCTGCGGCCCTGGGCGGGCTGGCGGCGCTTCATGGCGGGCGCGGCGCCGGCCGAGGGCGACGATCGCGCGCCGGTGCACCGCAGCCGGCACCTGCTGGTCGTCGGCGTCAACGCGGTGCGCCCCTGGCGCCACGAGCGGGGCCAGGTGTTCGAGGCCGACATCGCCCGCGCCGAGCGGTTGCTGGCCGCCGCCGCGCCGACCCAGCTGCGGCTGGTCATGGCGCACCAGCCGGTGTGCGTGCTGCGCGCGGAGGACGATGCCAACCTGCTGATCGGCCACGAGGCCGCGGTGCGCCGCTGGCGCGCGGCGGGCGCCGACCTGTTCCTGGGCGGCCATATCCACCTGCCGTTCGTGCGGCGCCTGCCCGACGCGCCCGGCCTGCCGCCCGCCTGGGCGGTGCAGGCGGGCACCGCGGTGTCGCACCGGCTGCGCGCGGGCTTCGACAACTCGGTCCACCTGCTGCGGCTGGCGCTCGCCGCCGGCCCGGCCGGGCCCGACGCCTCTCCCGGCACGCCCCCCGATGCACGGCCCGCCTGCACCGTCGAGCAGTGGGACTACGCGCCCTCGGCCGGCCGCTTCGTGCAGGCCGCCTCCACGCCCCTGTCGGCCTGACGTCCCAGCGGTACCGCCTCTTTCCGATGATGTCCGCGCTCTATCCCCTGATCGACCAGCATGCCGGCGGCCTGCTGCTGGCGCTGATGCTCGCCGCGGCCGCCGGCCTGTGGCTCCACCGCCGCCATGCGCGGACCGACGCGCTCGCCGGCCTGCTGCGGCTGGGGCCGGGCGCGCGGACGCGGCACCTGCGCGGCCTGGGCCGCCGGGGCGCGGGCAGGCTGCGCCTGCCGCACCTGGCGGCGGCGGGCACGGCGGCTTTCGCGGGCTTCCTGCTGATGGTCTGGCTGGTGCACAGCCCGTCGCCGCCCGGCCTGCTGCTGGCGGCCTGGGACCTGCGGCTGGCCGGCGGCCCGCCACCGCCCGCCTGGGCGCTGACCGCGCTGGGCGCGGTCACCTTCCCGGGCAACGCGGCGGTGATGGCGACGGTCGGCGTCCTGGTGCTCGCCACGCTGCTGGTCCGGCGCGAATGGCTGCTGGCCGGCGCCTGGACGATCGGGACGGTGGGCAACGGGCTGTGCGTGCGCATCCTCAAGCTCCTGTTCGCCCGGGCCCGTCCGGTGCACGACCACGCCCTGGCCGAATACGGCTACAGCTTTCCCAGCGGACATGCGGCGGGCGCGCTGGTGGTCTACGGCCTGCTGGCCTGGCTGGTGCTGCTCGGCCTGGCCGACCTGCCGGGCCGCCGGCGGCCGGCGGTGGCCGCGGCCGCCGCGGTGCTGGTGGCCTGCGTCGCGACCAGCCGGGTGCTGCTGCAGGTGCACTACCTGAGCGACGTGCTGGCCGGCCTGCTGCTGGGGCTGG
>JAKOND010000110.1 GCA_022702125.1 Burkholderiaceae bacterium | reverse complement strand
AGACCCGAAGTAAGGGGTAGGTGATGGTGCTGCTGTTCCTGTCGGCCATGCTGATGCTGCTGATCGTCGGCCTCGTTTCCGACTGCAAATGGCTGACGGGAACAGTGGCGATCCTGCTCGCCAACTGGTCCGCCAATCTTTTCATGGGATGGTTCTCGGGTGATCCGTTCCCATGGCTGTTCTCAACGATCACGGACTACCTTTCCGCGATTGCGATATTCGCGATGCGTCGCACGCGCACGCAGATTTTCGTTGTCGCCATCTACGCGATACAATTGATCGCGCACGCGCATTACGGGTTCTTCACCGATCAAGGCAAAGTCCCGCAGTGGGCCTATTATTGGCAGTTGTCATATACGGCGTGGGGGCAACTCGCCGTGTTAACAGGGGGCTACCTATATGCGCTTCATCGGCGCTATTATGGCGCTGAGCGGAGCGTATCACATACTGCTGATATGCTGGGGCGCGCTGGAAAGGGCGATCTATGAACTCAGTGGAGGTGATGCGGGTGCTGACTAGTTTGCTCTGGATGGCCCTGCTGATTTATCTTTGGAAGCCGTCCCGCGCGGCGCTTCGCTATGGCAGCGCGGCGCAACCGAGCGAGCGCATCATGTCGGCGGTGTGGCTGCTCTGTCTGAACCGATTGACCTATTCGGCGACGCAGACATTCGCGCCCGGCGATAACGACGCATTGCTGGTATGTCAGGTGTTCGCGTTCGTCGCAGGCCTGTACATGCTCATCGTCTGCTCGACTGTTCGTCGCAGTGCTTGAGGGCGCGAAGCCGGCTGCTGCGAAGGTGGCCGAGGAACTGGTGCCGGTGGCCGTTCATGGATGGTCGCCAAGCAGCTACGGCATTTGGGGCATCCTGTTAATCCAGGTCGCCGTTGCGACTGTCTGGATCGTGAAGCGCGGCCCGGAATACATCAAGGAATGGGCGGCGGCGAAGAAGTCGGGGGCGGAAACTGAGCGCGAAGATCGCGCCGCTGATGCGACCGCGAAGGCCGCCGCCGCCGAACTGATCGCCACCGAAAAGGCGGCCGTGGAAGCGCGGTTCGACCGGATGGAGGAGAGGCTTTCCCGTTTGGGGCAAGCCATGTCGTTCCTCATGAACGCTGCTGTCACCTCGACCAACGCGCTTGAGTCCGCAGCGCCCGGTAATCCGGCGATCGGCCAGAGCCGTGACCTGATCGGCCTCGCGGCGTCGGCGCTTGGCGCGGAAGACCCGTTCAGTCACGCACTCGCGCGGCTGGCAAATGTGCGAGGAGTGAACGAATGACCGACCCGAAAGCCCTATTCGACGCAATCCGGCAGGTGAAGGGCGAGGCCCTGACGCAAGCAGACGTGGACCTGATCAACCGCGCGCTCGGCAGCACCGTCGCCGCTGCCAGCCGCACCGGCATGACGACCAGCCAAGCCGGCATCGATCTGATCCACAGCTTCGAAAGCCTCAAGCTGAAATCTTACCCTGACCCCGGCAGCAAGGACGGCAAGCCGGTAACGAATGGCTGGGGCACGACGCGCGACGAGAACGGGGGGCCGGTCCCGCTTGGTGCTGTGTGGACGCGCGAGAAGGCCGACCGGCTGTTCGCGCGTGACCTCCGCGATGTCGAACTAGGCGTCAACGTCCTGCTGCGCGGCAAGCCGACGACGCAGGCGCAATTCGACGCGCTGGTGTCGTTCGCCTACAACGTCGGGCTCGACATGAACAACAACGGGAAGGCGGAAGGCTTGGGCGACAGCACTCTGTTGCGCCGCCACCTCGCCGGGGACTATGCCGCAGCCAAGGCGCAGTTCGCCGCCTGGGACAAGAACGACGGCAAGGTGATGGCGGGTCTGACCCGACGCCGGGCCGCAGAGGCCGCCATGTACGGAGGAGCAAAGGCATGAGCAACGAAACCCCGCAAATCGTCGTAAACCCTTCGCCGACGCTGGATCAGGTCCAATCGGCAATTCGTGCAATTCTGCTGGTTATCAGCGCGGCCACGGCAATCGCCACGTTCGCTTCAAAACGCGATCTCGCCGGGTTCATCCTGTACGTGAAATCGAGCGAGTTCATTCAGGTGGCCTCGATCGTCGCAACGGCCGGGACATTCGTGTGGTCGCAGTGGAAGGCTCGGCATCGGGCCAAGCAGCTCGTCGCGGTGGCCGCCGATCCGCGTGTCCCGGATGCTGTGGCAGTTCTGAAGGTGCAGCCATGAAACTGCCCATCGGCATCATCGCCCGCTTCGCCCTCAAGCGCATCGTCCTGCCGGCCATCGGCAAGGCGGCGGCGAAGGAAAAAATAACCCCAGCGTCCGCGAAGGAAGCGCTGGGGGAGGCATTAGAGGCCGAAGCCCTGCGGCAGATCGTCAAGCGCGCCGGCTGACCCGTGGCGGGCGCGGCGGCCGGTTCTTGATCGCCGCCGCGCGCCGCTTCCGATACTGTTGGACCCCCGGACTGTTACGCAACTCCTCCGCCATCAATTCCAGCCGTTCACGGGCGTCGAGGATGCGGTCGACCGCCGGCCCGTGAACCGCCTCCGCCGCGTTGATCCGGCGATGCATCCGCCAGAGCGCCAGCTTGCGCCACAGATACCCGACCATGCTCCACCTCCTGCCTAAACACCTCAGATCGCACGGGCATTAGA
>JAKOND010000085.1 GCA_022702125.1 Burkholderiaceae bacterium | reverse complement strand
TACCCGGCGCCCCGCAACCGCTCGTAGGTCGCAGCGCCATCGCCGCCATCCGCGGCCAGCTGTCCTGCCAGCTATTGCCGGCTGACCGGATGCACTACGGATCCAGCGGCCCGCAGGACCTTGCGGGCGCCCCACTCGAACCCATCCCGGAAGGTTACCAGCTCGACGCTCTCCAGCGGGCAATAGTTGCGTCCATGGATGCGGGGTGCAGTCCGCCATTGCTCGAGATCCGAGCGAGCGAGATCACGGGCAACAGACGAGGCGGCGCCCCGATGCTGCCGGAGCTGCTGGTTCAGATTCCCGCACATATGCGACTGCACTCGGTGAGCGCCGATAGCGCCTACGCCCCCAGAGCCTGCCATGGAGCGAGCGTCGGCCGGCGGGCCGCAGCCCTCGTCCCGACCCGTCGCAGTGCCGGGCCTTGACCGGATGGCAAGGCCGGGGAACAGGTCAGGAACGAGATTTTGCGGGCCACCCGCAAGCTCGGCCGCGCGATCCGGAAGCAGCGGAGCGGCTACCACCGGCGCAGCTTGGCGGAGACGAAGACGGGATGCTTCAAGCGCCTGGGTGAGCGGTTGATGGCGCGTGACTTCGACCGGCAGGCCGCGGAACTGCAGGTGCGGGCACCGATCCCGGATCGGTTCACCCGGCTGGGCACGCCGCAGACGGTGCGCGTGGCGTGGCTCCGTCTGGGGTCAGAGGAAGCTCGACCTCAGATGGGCTTGTGCGACGGCGCTCGCTGAATGTATTCCGAATCGACATAGGCTCCCTGCTTTTGCAGTTCAGAATGTGCGATGCACGTCGATCCCGGTTCGCCCGCTGCTGCACTCCAGGCATCGGTTGGGCGCAGGGTGTCGACGATTTTCGTTCCGACGAAATGCGCGAACGATGTGGCGCGCGCTCCGATCGGGCTCCGGATGCTGACGATAGTCGGCGATTCGACACAGCTGTTGACTCCAAGCTCATGAAATCGATCTCGTCGTCCTTTCCATTTTTCTCTTTGTCGCTAGCGGCGGCTTGCGCCCCGCTGGTGACCGGCGCTGCGCAAGCGCAGGTCACCGATCCCGCTGCGGAAGTTCAGCGCGTGCTGGGCAGCCCGACCTTCAGGAGCGCGGTGGCGGTGCTGGACAAGGAGCATGGTCGGATTGTCGAAGAAGGAATCAAACTGACCGAGATCCCGGCACCGCCTTTCGGCGAAAAAGCCCGTGCCGAGGAATTCGCCAAGATGCTCAAGGCGTCCGGCTTGAGCGATGTGCAGATCGATCCCGAAGGCAATGTGCTGGGACTTCGCAAGGGCACCCGCAGCGACGGCAAGGTGGTCGTGGTTTCGGCTCACCTCGACACCGTGTTTCCCGCCGGCACCGATGTCACGGTGAAGCGGCAGGGCACCAAGCTGTATGCCCCCGGCATCGGCGACGACACCATGAGCCTGGCCGTGCTGCTGGGCTTCGTGCGCGCCATGAAAGCCGCCGGCGTCAACACCCGTGACGACATCCTGTTCGTGGGCACCGTCGGGGAGGAAGGCCCGGGCGACTTGCGCGGGGTGCGCTACCTGTTCACCAAGGGGAGCTACAAGGACAAGATCAAAGCCTTCTTCTCGGTGGAGTCGGGCGATGTCAACCGGGTGACCCACGGCGGCGTAGGCTCCAAGCGCTACCGCATCACCTTCAGCGGCCCGGGAGGCCACAGCTACGGCGCATTCGGCTCCGTCAATCCGATGTTCGCCCAAGCCCAGGCGGCGGTGGAATTCTCCCGCATCCAGGTACCTGCCAAGCCCAAGACCACCTACAGCATCGGATTGATCGGCGGAGGCACCTCCGTCAACTCGATCCCGGTGAGCAGCTGGATGGAGGTCGACATGCGATCGGAATCGGTGGAAGAGCTCAAGCGGGTGGAAGACCGTTTGTTGAAGATCGTGCAGGACGCTGCCGATGGCGAGAATTTCGCGCGATCCACGAAGAACGCCAAGATCACCGTCGAAGCGAAATTGATCGGCGACCGCCCGGCCGGCAGCACCGACGTGAAAGCCGAGATCGTGCAGATCGCCAGGATTGCGATCGAGGCGGGCGGCTACAAGCCGGACCTCAACTG
Source organism: Burkholderiaceae bacterium (assembly GCA_022702125.1). Lineage (GTDB taxonomy): Bacteria > Pseudomonadota > Gammaproteobacteria > Burkholderiales > Burkholderiaceae_C > JAKOND01. The sequence goes on along the minus strand of JAKOND010000085.1, from coordinate 10,819 downwards.
GAGTTCCACCGACTCGAACATGCCGATGAATCTTGGTATCCCGGCCTTGACCATCGGTCGTGGCGATACCGGTAGGAACGGCCGCACCCATTCGCTGGACGAATGGGAAGACGTCGAGAAGGCGCCCATGGTCAAGGCCATGACCACTTCGCTCGGCATCGTGCTCACCGCCACCGGGATGCAATGAAGGAGATGTCCTGATGCAGCGCCGCCACTGGCTCTTCGGAATGGCTCTTTCCATCTCGTTGGCTTCGCAGGCCGAGACGGTGCCGCGCATCCGGATGTTTGAGCTCTACCGGCCAGACCTGAGTTTTTCCGACCTGGCCAAAAGCCTCCAAGGCAAGCGTGTTGTCATCCAGGGCTTCATGGCGCCCCACCTCAAGGTGGAATCCGACTTCTTCGTACTGTCCAACTCCCCGGTCGAAACCTGTCCATTCTGCGAATCCGAGGACCAATGGATTGACACCATCATCTTCGTACGCATGAAGAGTCGCCATGAATCGGCCGGTCCGGGCACGCTGATCCAGGTCGCGGGGGTGTTGGAGATCGGGCCGCAGGCCGACGCAGCCACCGGCTTCGTGAGCCGCGTGCGTCTCGTCGATGCCTCCGTGCGACGCCTGTGAAACCGACGCTGGAGGCGGTCGCCGTCGGAGCCGGTTTTGCCGATGGCGCTGGAGGCCGGATCTCCGCGCTGGAGGAGGTCGATGCCTGTTTCTGGCCGGGCCAGTTGAGCGTCATCGTCGGGGCGTCGGGTTCCGGCAAGAGCACCCTGCTGCAGGTGCTGGCCGGCATCGTGGCTCCGGAGCGTGGCCGTGTCATCTGCGGCACCCTCGACGTCGGCGCGCTCGATGGAACTCGGCGCGATGCATGGCGTCTGGCCAACTGTGGCATCGTATTTCAGGACTTCCGCCTGATTGGCGAACTGGATGCGCTCGCCAACACCTTGCTGCCGGCGCACTTCATGCACCTGCGCGCTCCGGCGGCCCTGCATCGCCGAGCGCAGTCGTTGCTGGCCGATCTGGGCCTCGCGGGGCGTCTCGGGCCGGTCGCGCGATTGTCTCGGGGCGAGCAGCAAAGGGTGGCGTTGGCGCGTGCGTTGCTGCTCGATCCGCCGATGCTTCTGGCGGACGAGGCCACGGCGAGCCTGGATGCCGAAAACGGCCAGCGTGTCGCCGATGCCCTGCGGGCGGCTGCGAACGCCGGCAAGACGGTGATCGCGGTCACCCACGATGACAAGCTGTCGACGTTGGCGGACCAGCGCCTGACGCTGAAGGCGGGCCGGGTGGTCGAGCCGCGACGGTTCCGGTCATGAATCCCTGGCCCCTGATCCGCGCGGCCGTGACGCGCTACCGCGGAAGTGCGTTGGCATTCGTCGTGTTGGTGGCCGCAGGCGTGGCGCTTTCCGTGGCCCTCGTGTCTCAGGAGCGCGCCTTGCGCACCGGCAGCGCTCGTGCGGCTGATCGCTTCGACCTGATCGTCGCGGCCACCGGAAGCCGCACCGACACCTTGTTGGCGACCGTGTTCCTGCGACCCGGGAACATTCAGCTCTTGAGCCCTGCTACCAGCGCCGGCCTGCTCAACGACACCCGGGCCTCGTTCGTATCGCCGCTGGCGTTCGGTGACAGCTATCGCGGCCTGCCGGTGGTCGGGGTAACGGCGGCGCTGGTGGAGCATCTATCCGGCGGCCTGGCGGAAGGGAGGGGTTTCGCCCGTCGCACCGAGGCTGTCGTGGGGTCGGCTGCACGCTTGCAGGTCGGAGAGCGGTTCTATCCGACGCACGGCGTGCACCATAGCGGCACGGCCCACGGCGGCGACGATGCCCTCGATGCGCACGAGGTGGAGATCGTCGTCGTCGGCCGGATGAAACCGACCGGCTCGCCGTGGGATCGCGCGGTGATGGTGCCGGTCGAACTGGTCTGGGAGACGCACCACCTACCGGTGGGCCACGCTCCGACGTCCACCCGGCTGGGCCCACCCTTCGACGAAGCGTTCACGCCCGGTGTCCCGGCCGCCGTGGTGCGGACCGCGAATCTGGCCGAGGCTTACAAACTGCGGCGCGCCTATTCCGGGCGGGAATCGATGGCCTTCTTTCCCGCGGAGGCGCTGGTGCAGCTCTACGAGGTGCTCGGCGACATCCGGCAGTTGGTGAGCCTGCTGGCGGTGGTCACGCAGGGATTGGTCCTGCTGTCGATCACCGCAAGTGTCTTCATCCTGTTCCGGCTGTTGACGCCGCAGTTCGCGACCCTGCGTGCCCTGGGAGCGCCCCGGCGCTTCGTCTTCACCGCGGCCTGGGGATTCACGGCCGTTCTGATCCTGGCGGGCATCGTGGCCGGCCTCCTCGGCGGTTTCGTGTTGTCGTTCGGGATCGGAGAGTCGCTTGCGAGAAGAACCGGCATAAGCCTCCAGCCTCGATTGGGAGGCGAGGAAGCCCTGATGGCTTCGATCCTGCTCCTGATCGGCTTCCTCCTGGCGGTGCTGCCCGCTTGGAGCGCGCAGCGCCGTTGCCTCGCAGGTGCCTTGAAGGATCATTGAAGCGCGGATCCAGCCCGGATCCACCGGGACACCGGTTTCGACCCGGCCAATGCGGCGATCCGTGGCTACGGGACTAAGCCGGCCGTCATCGAACACCATCGGAACAGAGGCTGAGCGCCCGCGGAGTCAACTCATGGAAATGAAATGGTTGGAGGATCTCCTCGCGCTGGTGCGCAACGGCAGCTTTTCGGCGGCTGCTGCGGATCGTCATGTGACGCAACCTGCGCTCAGCCGCCGTATTCGCGCGCTCGAGCAGTGGGTGGGGGCGCCGCTCGTCGATCGATCTGCTTATCCTGTGCAGCTTACGCCGTACGGCCAGGAGTTCCTGGGATTGGCGCGCGAGACAGTTTCTTCGATGCAGGCCATGCGCACGGATCTCCGCCAAGCCTCGAGCCAAGCCGGGCACCAAGTGAGAGTGCTGACCTTGCACACGCTGGCCTCGAGAATGGTGCCCGAGTTGGTGGCCCCGCTGATGCGGCTGGACGCATCGTTGGCCGTGGAGATCGTGCCTAGCGTTCAAGGCGTGGAGTCGCACTTCGATGAGCTTGATGGAGGCGGCGCGCAGTTGCTCGTGTGCTATTCCCAAATCAAGCCCGGGATACGCATGAAAAACTATGAGCGCCGTATCGTTGCGCATGACGCATTGATCCCGGTCGCGTCGCGCGCTTTTGTCGAAGACGACGGCAACTGTGATCTGCAGCGATCCCGTGAGGTGCCACTGCTGCGGTATTCGCCATTCACTTTCTCAGCATCGCTGCTGGAAAGATTGATGTCTCAGATCGGCTCGCGCTTGGTGACGCGTGCCCAATCGCCTTTGTCCGAAACCCTCAAGGCGCTTTGCCTGCGGGGGCTGGGCGTGGCCTGGCTGCCGCGCAGCAGCGTGATCGACGAACTGCAGACTGGCGTTCTACGCCTTGTCGGCGCGGAGGGTTTCCATGTGCCGGTCGAGGTATGCGCATGGCGCAGGACCGAACTGTCTCATCGCCGCGCGGTGTGCCTGTTCGAGGATTTGCCGTCCCTGGCGGAGGCGTCTGAGCCGAGTGAGAGGGTATAGGCGAAATCAATCGGCCTGGACATTGCAAGTCATCTGCCCCGGCTGCGCAAGACTCCAATGACGAAGCACAGGCCTGGCGTTGGTGAGGAGATGGTCAACCAGAGCGGCAGACCCAGAGCATTGACGTTCCATCACATCCCCCTGCTGCGCGAGATCGATTCCCGGATGAGGCAACTGCGACTGCGGCCCGCGGAACGTGCCCGTGCTGCCGTCGAGGATCGTCGGGACGTGGAACTTCTTGTGCGGCGGCAGGGCCGTGTCCGGCGACCATCCCAGCCGCCAGCAACCCCCGAAGCCTTCGCCTCAGTGTGCATCCGGCCCGCGTGCGCGCTAACGCGTACGCCGATCGTGTCCTGGTACTCGCGCAACCACGCCACGATGCGGTCGGCCACCGACACCCCGGTGGCGGGGATGGGCCGGGACCAGCCGCGGCCGAAGCCGTGGACCCGCTCGGCCAGCAGGAAGAGCGTGCGCAGGCCGAGATCCTCCAAGTGCTCGGCGAGCGAGGGGGCGGTCCGGGCGACCACCGCGCCGCCCGGACCCGGGTGCTGTGCGGCGAGGGTCTCGAGTCAGCCGCTCGCGGCCATCTGGGGTCGATGAGCCTCGCCCGCTGCAGGCCGCGGCGGGCCTGCGGGAACGCAGCGAGGAAGGCAGAGGACGGCTCCGCTCCGCTGAAATCCTCCATTGCCCCGCTGGTAGGCGAAGTCATCGAGGGTCGGAAGATCGGCCGCACCGATGCCGTTGGCCACTCGCAGACGCGCTGGATCGGTCCGCACCAGGGGTTGCAGGAGCCGGGCGGTGCACACGGCGTGCGACCGTAGCGAACGCCCTGCGGATCCAGCCGATGGTGCGGCGCACGATGCGCATGTCGGTGCGCTCGCCCCCGATCTCCAGGCAGCGGTCCCGAGACTTCGCCTCGTCCAAACCTTGGATCAGGTTCCGGGCGAAAGCGCAGCGCTAGCGGAAGACAAGACGCTGCGCTGGGCGCATGCACCAGTCCCAGCTGATTCGGCGGGCTGATTATGCTGCAAATCCACCAAAACACGCACTACCGGGCACTGGCATTTTGGTGCTGATACCCGGTGCGCCTGATTGGCGTCAACGCACCGAACACCGGCCATTCCAACAAGACACCCAGATCGTGCAATGTCCGTTGGAAGTCCGCCAACAACGTCGTATCCGACCGCACGGCCCGCACCGGCCGGCGCCGCCGCAGCGCGAACGCCGCGAGCGCTCCGGCCGCCTCGCCGATGCTCCATTCGGTCGCATGCTCGCGGTAGGCACCGTTGGTGATGCGGGTGGTGCCGAGGTTCTTGCATGCGGGGATGAGGTTGTCCAGGCGCACCGGGATCAGGGCGCCGAGCGGAATCTGGAACGGGAAGGAATCGATGTCGACCGTGTTGCGCCCGGTGGTGCTGGGATGCAGGTCGATGCGGTAGGCCCCGATGCCAACGCTGTCATGGAAGCGCTCGGCCCCGTCGGCGCCGGGTCGCGCCGCGACCCCGATATGCTGCTCCAGCACCGTGAATTCGGCCTGGATGCGGCGGCCTTCGCGGTAATAGGCCTGCTTGGCCAGGCCGTCGGAAGTGCCCAGCACGTCGCCGCGGAGGCGCAAGCCCCGGTAGCCGTAGCCGCCGTCGTGGCGGGGCGCATCGGTCTGCATCCAGTAGAAGAAGGAGAGGCTGAACTGGCGCGCTTCCTCCAGGGCCACGGCCTGTTCCCCGGGGGAGACGCCGACGATGGGTTTTTCCCAGTAGTCCATCTGCGGCCAGTTCGCGAGCGTGATGTCGCTGGCGTAGTGCCCGGGCGCGAAATGCTGCCGGTAGGCGATGCGCCGCGCGTGCCACAGGTCGTAGAGCGAGATCGCATCGGTCGGCCCGGCGAAGAGTGGCCGTTCGCGGGGCTGGTGCGTGACGAAGTCGCTCAAGACCCAGCTGAACTGCGGTCCAGGCCAGCAGTCGAGCTGCAGGGATTTCAACCGGTCGTAGGCCGCCGGCTTCTCGATCGTGTGGTCCTCGCCGGACAGGTAGTCCGCGGCGAAGCACCAGGTGACCGCCTGCTGGTCGAAAGGGTCCGCTGTTTCGAGGGCATGCGGCTCCTGCGTCTGGGCTCGGGATTCGGCCCCGAAGACATGTTCGGCGCCCGCCAACGGGAGCATGTCGCCGATCTCGGTCGCATCGATGAAGACAGGCGCTCGGAGCACCCGCCGGCGTCCTCCGGCAAGATGCTCGACTTGCACGGCGTGGATGCGGTCGCCGTCCGCCTGCACCTCCACGAGGCCATGTCCGCGCAAGATGGTGAGCCGCCCTGCGGCTTCCGAAGGCGCCAGCATGCGATCGATCACCTTGGCGGCGATCCAGGGTTCATGGCAAAGCGTGCTGACATTGCCCTGGCCGGGATTGAGCCGCATCTGCGCCCGTGCTGTCTCGGTCAAGGGCATGTGGTCGCGGTAGTAGGCGCGGATGTTCTGGCGAAGCGTGGCGTAGCTCTGCGACGCGATGACGCTCTCGATCCAGGGGTACTCGTCGGGCGGGACGCCCTGGGATGTCAGCTGACCGCCCAACCAGTCGAGTTCTTCCACCAGGACGACCGTGGCGCCCAAGCGCATGGCAGCGAGCGCTGCAGACACGCCGCCGAGGCCCCCTCCCACGATGACGAGGTCGGCGGCGAGTTCTTCGGCATGGTCCGTGTTTTTCATGTCGGATGCGGTTGTTTCAGTCAGGCTTGAGGCCCAATCGGCGGATCGCGTCGCCGTAGCGCTTCGTATCGGATGCGATCAGGGCGGTGAAGTCGGCGCGCGTTCCCTGCGCCGGCTCCACTCCCATGCTCTGCAGGCGTTCCTTGATGTCGGGCTGCGCCAGGGCGGCGTTGACCTCCTTGTGCAGGCGCTCGACCACGGGGGCGGGCGTGCCGGCCGGTGCCAGGATGCCGAACCAGCCGGTCACGTCGAACCCGGGCACGCCTTGCTCGGCGACCGTTGGAACCTCGGGCATCACGGACGAGCGCGCCATGGTCGTCACGGCGAGCGCGTGCAGCTTGCCCGCGCGCACGTATTGCAGCGCGCTCGACGGGATGTCGAAACCGAGATCGACTTCCTTCGACAGCAGGGCGGTCAACGCCGGACCGGACCCCTTGTACGGAATCATCTGCATGTCGATCTTGGCATCGCTCTTCAGGAACTCGGCGGCGAGGCTGGTGGTGGTCGCGCCGCCGCCGCCGGCGGCGTAATTGAGCTTGCCCGGTGCCTTGCGCGCAGCCTCCAGCACATCCTGCAGCTTGCGGTACGGAGACTCCGCCGGCACCACCATCACCACCGGCGACGCGCCCACCTTCGCGACCGGCGCGAAGCTCTTGACGGTGTCGTAGCCGAGCTTCGGGTACAAGCTGGTGCTGCCGGCGAAGCCGCTGGTGACGAAGAGCAGGGTGTAGCCATCCGCCGGCGCGGCGGCCACGTAGGACGTGGCGATCGTCGCGCCGGCGCCCGGCCGGTTCTCGATCACCACCGGTTGACCCAACGACGCAGAGACCTTCTGGCCGATCAGCCGCGCGAGGATGTCGCCGGAACCGCCCGGCGCGAAGCCGACCACCAGGTTGATCGGCTTGCTCGGATAGGTTTGGGCTTGCGCCAGGGATCCGGCCAGGATCAAGGCCGTTGCGATCGCCGTGCGGCGGGTGCATTGGAGAAAATGCTGTCTCATGTTGTTCCTTCGTGCAGCGGCCCTGCGTTCATCGACTTCTCTTTCCACGGACGATCGCCAAAGCCTGGGAACCGATAGTAGGAAGTTGCCGGTGCTGGATCCAATACCAATACGAGAGAACACCATAACTCCGTGTTATCCACCAGGGTTGTCGACAAACGATACGTTCTGCACAATCGCGGCATGAACCTCCGGCAGATCGAAGTCTTCCGTGCGGTGATGACCACCGGCTCCATCACCGGGGCGGCGCGACTGCTGCACGTTTCGCAGCCGGGGGTGAGCCGGCTCATCCGCCACCTGGAACTCCAGCTCGGTCTGGCGCTCTTCGAGCGACACAACGGCCGCCTGGCCGCGACGCCCGAAGCCCATGCGCTGCATACCGAGGTCGACAAGGTGTACCGGGGCGTGCGCCACGTGCAGGAGGTGGCCGTACGGCTCAAGACGGGCAACCACGCGACGCTGCGCGTGCTCTCGAGCGCGAACACGGCCCTGCAACTGGTGCCGCGCTCGATCGCGTCCTTGCTGCAGCGACTTCCGCAATCGAAAGTCTTGTTCGAGGCGGTGCCCACACGCGAGATCATCAAGCTGCTGGTGGCGGAAGAAGCGGACGTCGCTATCTCCAGCGCGCCGCTCGACCATCCTGCCTTGGAGGTCATGGCGATCGGACATTGGGAATTGCTGTGCGCGATGCGGTCCGGGCACTGGGCGATCGGCACGCCGGTCCTGGATCTGGAGCGCATCCTGCGCGAGCGGCTGATCCTGTACAGCCACGAAGCACCGCAGAGCCGCATCATCGACGAGTGGCTGGAACGGTTCGCCATCCACCGCGATGTCAGTGTCGAAGTGCGGTCGGGGTACGCGGCGTGCGCCATGGCGGCGACCGGTGCCGGCGTGGCATTCGTGGACAACCTGTCCGCCAGGATGTTCCGGGATTCGGAATTGGTGCTGCTGCCGATTCCCGACGCGCCACGGTTCTCGATCTACATTGTGCGCAATGCCAATCGCCCGGTTTCCATGCTCGGTCAGACTTTCATCGACATTGTGATCGATGAGCTGAAAACGATCGATGGCGCCCAAATGAAAAGCGATTCGAGTCCTCAAGGATGAAGTGCCAACGCGGATGCCGACGATCCGCGAAAAGGCGCAGGTCGTTCAGGTCTCATTGATCGCCATCTGGCAGGTGCTGAACGCACCTGGATCCTGGAGCCTGTGATGAAGTGGGCGCAGATCGACGTTGGATCGCCAGGCAAATGTCGAGAACATCCGGCGGCCGGGCAAGCACTGCGGGGCGGTCGGATGTGTGCACGCCTGGATCGTGGAATTTGACCGGAGAAGCATTCGCTTCGAACGGTGCACCTACGCCCACCAAGCGCCGCTTCCACTTCCGTTGAGTTCTGCCCGCGCATGACGGTGAATGGATTTGACGATGTGTGAGACGGTCGGGAGCATATGGGCAGGTGGCGGGAAAAGGCGAGAGCTTCTCGGATATCGGCAGCAACCTTCAGCAGTTGCCCGGGTTCGGGTACACCAGCTCAATGCTGCATATCGCGTTTGATGGTGTCTGCGAGGACGGCGAGTATCTTCCGCGGCGCCGCCGCCAAGCCCTTGGACGGCAACCACACCGCGATGAGCGACAAATCGCTAGTGATATTCAAAGGTTTGGAAATCAGGCCGTGAGAGGCTGCGTACTGTGAGGCCAGGCACTCCACGACCGCCACGCCGCATCCTGCTTCGACCATGGCGCAGGCTGCGGTGAATTGCATCACCTCCATCGCAGGCTGAAATTTGGACGTTCGGGTAGGCTTGGCAGTGACGTTGCGGGCGCTTCAAGCGCCTGCGTGCCGCCAATGCCGGGCGCAGGAACCATCGGGGCGGCTCCGTGCAACGAAAGCTCACCGCACCCCGTGCTGATCGATCCGATGGGCTGATTGGGTTACTTGCCGATGTGAATGAGCGGCGTTCTTCATCGATTCCCTGCAGTTGGAGACCTCGACGACGACACGCCTTGTCGATTCAAGCAATTAGTGCGTCGCCGTCGATGCAACGGATGCTCCCCGGATTCCGTGGCGATGCAGTGCTTCGGCCACGAAGCCCGAGATCTTCATGTCCTCCACGTAGCGCCTCAGGAAGTCCGCCGCCGCATCGCCGCGCGACTTCGGCAACCCCATCGCCTGTTGGATCACCATGAAGCGTCCCGGCAGGAGCCGGTGGCCGGGATGGTGCAGGAAATCGGCCTCGAGCTGCTGGCGCACGCCCGCGGCGACCTCGTAGCCGCCGGCGACGAAGGTGTCCATGACCGCGGGCGAGGTGGGAGCCCGCACCAGCTCCGCGGCCGTGACCTCGCGCGTGAGATAGAGGTCGTAGGCGCTGCCCTTGCCCACGACGATGCGATGGCCGGCACGGTCCACCTCCGCGTTGTCCCATAGCGGCGAAGCGTCCGCAACCGCGTACACGCCTTCGATGAGTACGTAGGGCGCGGAGAAGAGGATGCCTTCACCCCGTAGAGGATCGACCGCGAAGAAACCGATGTCGGCTTCCTCGGCGGTCACCGCCGCGACCGATTTGCCGGCCGCATCGAATACCACGAGTTCGGCCTCGACCCCCAGCCGCGCCGCGAAGCCGCGCGCCAGGTCGATGGAGACGCCCGCCAGCTCACCGGCTGCGTTGCGGCCCGCGAGGATCGGGTTACCAAGGTTGATGGAAGCCCGGAGGCGGCCTTGGGGCGCGAGTGCGGACAGGACTGAGGACGAAGCCGACATAGAGTTCCAAGAAAAAAGGTCGCAAACACAACGGATGGCCGGGCTTGAAACTTTTCAAGCGACCGACCAGATGGGAGATGGCGCCGAGTTTCGACCGGTGCCTCATGCACTTGCGAGTCGTGGCGTTCGTTCAGGGTGGGTATTTCCGTCTTGATAATTCGGCGGGCGATGCGGGAGACGGAGTCAGACGGCGACTCCGGCCCGCGCAGGCCGATGCAACCCTGCACTGCAGGCGCTCTCCCGCAGAAATGCGCTGGCCCAGACTATTCGACCTTGATGTTCCTCTTCTTGACCAGTGCACCCCAGCGTGCGGTTTCTTCGGCGAGCAGCTTGCCGAATTCCTCGGGCGTGCCCCCTGCCGGTGTCAGGCCATCGGACGACAGACCGGTTTCCATACCCGGGCCCTGCAAGGAATCGTTGACAGCCTTGTTGAGCTTGGCGACCACATCGCGCGGAATGCCCTTCGGGCCGATGATCCCGTGCCAGTTGGTCACCACATAGGCCGGGAACCCTGCTTCCGCGACCGTCGGCACGTCCGGCAGCGCGGCAAGACGTTTCGGCGTCGTGACCGCCAGGGCACGCACCTGGCCGGACTTCGCGAACGGCAGCGTCGAGGCGACCGTGCCGAACACCACCTGCGTCTGGTCGGCGATGGTCGCGGTCAGCGCCGGAGACGTTCCTTTGTAGGGGACATGCAGGATGTCGGTTCCTGTGACGTCGAGGAAGTATTCGGTCGCGATGTGGGTGATGCTGCCGGTGCCCGCGGTCGCGTAGCT
>JAKOND010000082.1 GCA_022702125.1 Burkholderiaceae bacterium | reverse complement strand
GTGCGCGGCCGCGCGCCGGTGGTCGGCCACGTGGGCGAGAACTCCACCGCCGAGTGCATCCGCATGGGCAAGCGCATCGCCGCCATGGGCGTGGACGCGGTCGCCGCGATCACGCCGAACTTCGTGCCGCTCTCGCAGGACGACCTGGCCTGGCACTTCACCGCCATCGCCGACGCCCTCGATGTGCCGGTCTACCTCTACAACATCCCGGCGCGCACCGGCAACACCATCGCGCCGGAGACCGCGCTGCGCCTGGCGGCCCACCCCCGCATCGCCGGCATCAAGGACAGCGCCGGCACCTACGAGAGCCTCCAGGGCTTCCTCGACGCCGCGCGCCAGGCCGAGGGCTTCGCGGTCTTCAACGGTCCGGACCACCTGATCCACCGGGGCTTCGTCGACGGCTGCGCGGGCGCCGTCTCGGGCCTGGCGAACGTCGCGCCGCGCGAGATCAACGCCATCTGGCGCCACTTCGCGGCCGGCGACGTCGCGGCCTCGCGCCAGGCCCAGGAAACCGTCGCCCGCCTGCGCGAGTCGCTCTACAAGGTCGCCTTCGCCCCGGCGGCCGTCAAACGCGCGGTGCGCCTGCTCGGCTTCGACGTCGGCAACAGCAAGTACCCGGTGCGCCTCTCCGCCGAACAGGACGAGGCGATCCGCCAGGTGCTGCGCGACTGCGGCATCCAGCCCTGAGACGCGGCGAACGGCAGAGCCGATCCGCCCCCCGCGCCCCGCCCCGAAGCCCCTCCGGAGAACGACCATGACCGAGACAAGCCCCGAAGACATCCGCCGCGACGGCATCCTCGCGCCCCATCCGCAGGACGCGGCCCGCCTGCAGGCGATGCTGCCGACCGACCGGCCGCAGAACCATGCTTCGAATCTCCTGCCGCTGCCCGACGGCGATGTGCTGTGCGCCTGGTTCGCGGGCACCCAGGAGGGCGTGGCGGACATCTCCATCTTCCTGTCGCGCCTGCCGTCCGGCGGCGACCGGTGGACGCCCGCGGTGCCGCTGTCGGACGACCCGGACCGCTCCGAGCAGAACCCGATCCTGTTCCTGGCCGACGGGACGCTGTGGCTCATCTGGACCGCGCAGGCCTCGGGCAACCAGGACACGGCCGTGGTGCGTTACCGCCAGTCCACGGACCTGGGCCGGACCTGGGGCGCGATCGGCACGCTGTTCTCCACCCCGGGCACCTTCGTGCGCCACCCGCCGGCGGTGACCGCCAGCGGCAAGTGGCTGCTGCCCATCTACTACTGCCGCACCCGGGCCGGCGAGAAGTGGACCGGCAACCACGACGTGAGCGCCGTCAAGATCTCCGACGACCGGGGCCGCACCTGGCGCGAGGTGCCGGTGCCCGAGAGCACCGGCTGCGTCCACATGAGCATCGTCCCCCTGGCCGACGGCGGCCTGCTGGGGCTCTTCCGCAGCCGCTGGGCGGATGCCATCTACGAGAGCCGCTCCGGCGACGACGGCGAGACCTGGTCCGCGCCGGTCCCGACCGCGCTGCCGAACAACAACTCCTCGATCCAGGCCACGACGCTCGCCAACGGCGACCTGGCCCTGATCTTCAACGCGAGCAGCGCCGCGGACGCCACGGAACGGCGCGAATCGCTCTACGACGAGATCGAGGACGAGAACCGTCACAACGACCGGTCCAACGTGCTGACCGAGGCGCCGGCGGTCGAACGCGCGGCCTTCTGGGGCGCCCCGCGCGCGCCGATGACGCTGGCCCTCTCGGCCGACGGCGGCCGGACCTGGCCGTGGCAGCGCAACCTCGACGAGGGCGACGGCTACTGCATGACCAACAACTCCGAGGCCAAGCTCAACCGCGAGTTCTCGTACCCGAGCGTCAAGCAGTCCGCCGACGGCCGCCTGCACCTGTCCTACACCTACTTCCGCCAGGCCATCAAGTACGTGCGCGTGGATGCGGACTGGGCCAAGGCATGAGCGTCGCGGAACCGGCCCGGGAGGCCCCGGCGCGGCCCGCGCCGGGGCAGCGCCGCGCGCTGGTCACCGGCACGAGCTCCGGCATCGGGCAGGCGATCGCCCGCACGCTGCTGGACGCAGGCTGGATCGTCGACGGCATCAGCCGCTCGGCGGCGCAGGGGCTGGGCGACCGCTTCCACGGCCACCGCGTGGACCTGTCCGACCATGCCGGGGTCGCGTCCTGCCTGGCCGGGCTGCCGGTGCCCGACGCGCTGGTGCATGCCGCAGGAACGATGCACGCCGCGCCGCTCGGGGAACTCGACCCCGCCGCCGGCGCACGGCTCTGGCACCTGCACATCGCGACCAGCGAGCTGCTCGCCAACGCCATCGCGCCGCGCATGGCGGCCGGCGGGCGCATCGTGCTGATCGGCAGCCGCACCTCGCGCGGCGCCGCCGGCCGCAGCCAGTACGTCGGCACCAAGGCCGCCATGGTCGGCATGGCGCGCAGCTGGGCGGCCGAGCTGGCGCCCCGGGGCATCACGGTCAACGTGGTGGCGCCCGGCGCCACCGCGACGCCGATGCTCCTGCAGCCCGGCCGGGCCAGCTCGCCGCCGAAGCTCCCGCCGATGGGCCGCTACATCCAGCCGCAGGAAGTGGCCGACCTGGTCGCCTACCTGCTGTCGCCGTCCGCCGCCGCCATCACGGGGCAGGAACTGGTGATCTGCGGCGGGGCGTCGCTCTGAGCGGCCCTGCACGCCGAGTGCCGCCGGGGGGGCCGGGGGGTTTCCTGTCGAGCAGCGTTAGAGTCCGGGGCTCCCGCCGCCCCGCCGCCCTCTACCGTTCGAGACCGTGCCCCTCCGCAATCCTTCTTCCTTCCTCAAGGCCAACGCCATCGTCGGCATGGCCCTGCTGGCGCTCATCGTGCTGGGCCACGACGGCAAACGGATCCTCCAGCTCGCCGGATTGGCGCTGCCGCTGTTCGCGCTGCTGGCGTGGCCCGTCCGCCGCCCGCGTCCGCACCGGTTCCGCATGGCGGCGGCCTGGCTATGGGCCATGGCTTTCGCCGTGGATGGCGTGGCCCGCGCCTACCTGCTGGATACCTACGGGTCCGCGCCCGACAGCACGCTGGTGCTGACCTCGATCGCGAACACGAATGCGCGCGAAGGCGCCGAGTACCTCACGATGCACTGGCGGTCGATGGCGGTCTGGTCGGTCGTCCTCCTGCTGGCGGGATGCCTGTTCGGGTACGCCGTGCGCCACGGGGCGCGTGAAGGAACCCGGCCCCGGCCGAGAAGCACCGCGGCGGCGTTGTGCGTCGTGCTGACGCTGAGTGCCGTGGCGTACGCGGGAAAATCCTGGCGGCGCCTCCACCCGGCGGTCTTCTGGAGCCAGTGGGGATCGGCGGTCGTGGCGCTGCGCGCGGGCTGGGCCGACCAGGAAGCCGAGCGGGCGCAACTGATGCGCAACGCCCGCCGGACCCAGCCCGCCGTCGCCCGCCCGGGGCCCTCCACGGTCGTGCTGGTGCTCACGGACAGCATCAACCGGGACAACCTCTCGCTCTACGGCTACGGCCGCGACACCACGCCGCGGCTGTCCGCGCAGAAATCCCGGCTGGGCGACGGCATGCTGGTGCTGCGCAACGCCTGGTCCGTGGACGCGAGCACCCTGCCGGCCCTGCGCAGCATCTTCGGATTCGGCGCACCCCCGCAGGCGGAGCCGGAGCAGCACCTCCTGGCGCTGGCGCGCGCCGCGGGCTACAAGGTCTGGTGGATGAGCAACCACGACGACATCGGCATCGAGCAGCAGCATGCGCGGCTCGCCGACGTGGTGGAGCTGGTGAACCGCACGCCGGGCCGGGCCGGCGCGTCGCTGGACGGCGAACTCCTGGACTGCATCCAGGAAGCGCTCGACGATCCGACCGAGCGCAAGCTGATCGTGGTGCACCTGATGGGCGCCCATCCGCACTACCGCCTGCGGTTCCCGCCGGACGCCAACCCCTTCGACGACGCGGTGGACAGCGTCGAAACCGAACTCGTCCGGGAGGGCCGCGCCGCCTGGGTGCGGCAGTACCGGCACGAATACGATGCCGCCCTGCTGTACCACGACTTCGTCGTCTCCGAGACGCTGCAGCTGACGCGGCGCGCCGGCCGGAATCCGTCCGAGCACCGCGCCTGGATGTACCTGTCGGACCACGGCCAGGAGGTGGGGCACGTCGGCGACCGTGCGGGCCACAGCCCGCGGACCGCGTCGGGCTACCGCATTCCCGCCGTCCTCTGGCGCAACGACTGGAAAAGCGTGCCGGGCGGCGCGATCGCGCAGCGCCCCTTCCGCTCCGATTGGGCCGGCTGGACCCTGGCGGACCTGCTGGACCTGCGCTGGCAGGGCATGAGCCCGGAGCGGAACGTGCTCGGCCCGGACTACCGCTGGACCGATCCCGTGCTGCCCTTCGAGGTGACATCCTTCATCGACCGGTAGGCGTCGACAGGCTGGGTCGCGAGCGGCTCAGGCGTGGAGATGCTCGTAGAGGATCGCGAAACCGATGCCGATCAGCAGCAGCCCGCCCAGGCCTTCGGCCCACCGCCCGGCGAACTTGCCCAGCACCTTGCCGACCATGACGCCGCAGGTCACCATCAGGAAGGTCGCGATGCCGATGGACAGCGCGATGGGCAGGATCTTCACGTCGATGAACGCCAGGCCGGCGCCCACGGCCATCGCATCGATGCTGGTGGCGAATCCGGTCAATGCCAGGAGCCAGAAACCGTGGCGGCTCGGTTTCTCGGCCTCATTATCTTCCGGCGCCTGGAATGCGGAGAAAAGCATTTTCAGGCCCAGGATCGAGAGCAGCGTGACCGCGATCCAGTGGTCCCAGTCCTTCACGTATTCGGCGGCCGCGTAACCCAGGGCCCAGCCCAGCAGCGGGGTAATGGCCTCGATGGTGCCGAAAATCGAACCGGTCCGCAGCGCCTCGGTCCAGGTGGGTTTCTTGAGCGCCGTGCCCTTGCCTACGGCAGCGGCGAAGGCATCCGTCGACATGGCGAAAGCCAGCAACATCGTCGATGCGAAATTCATGTGGTCAGATATCCGAAGTCGGGCGTGGCGCACGGGCATGCGTCCGTCGCCCGACCTCGAAAGCGGACCCGCATGCCGATGGTCTTGCCGACTGTGATCAGTTGCCTGCACCACGGCACCGTGCGATGCCGAGCATGTTGATGCAGGCGCCTCTATCGCTAGAAGCAGGCTACTCCCCAAAGGAGACGGGAGTATATGGGCAGAATCCTGATTTTATTTTCGAACGCCCGCTTTCATCGCTTCAGACAGGCCGGGCCAAGTTTCATAACGTGGGCTAAGAGAATTAGCCCAGGGTAAATTCAACCTCGACGAAAATCGACCGAATTTATCCGCGCCGATTATCGGCACCTCCATGGATGCATTTTCCCGAATGCGAATGGGACGGCGCGCATTCAAATCCGATAACGCTCCACCAGCTGTTTCGCGATCACGGTGCGCAAGATCTCGTTGGTTCCCTCGCCGATGCACATCAGCATCGCGTCGCGGTAATAGCGCTCGATCTCGTATTCCACCGAATAGCTGTAGCCCCCGAAAATCCGCATCGCCTCCTGCGAGCAGAAAGCGCCCGCCTCCGAGCCCGCGAGCTTGGCCATCGCGGCCTCCAGGTCGCAGCGCTCGCCCGCGTCGAACTTGCGCGCGGCCTGCTCGATCAGCCGCTTGGCGCCTTCCACCTGCGTCGCCATGTCGGCCAGCTTGAGCTGCACCGCCTGGTGCTGCCAGATCGGCTTGCCGAAGGCGCTGCGTTCCTGGGCGTAGCGCAGCGCGTGCTTGAGCGAGCCTTCGGCGATGCCCGCGCCCCGCGCCGCCACGTTGATGCGGCCCAGCTCCAGCCCGCCGGCGGTCTGGTAGAAGCCCTTGCCCTCGACCCCGCCGAGCAACTGCGAGCGCGGCACCCGGAAATCCTGGAAGTTGAGTTCGCAGGTGTCGATGGAGCGGTAGCCCATTTTCTTGAGCTTGCCGACCACGTGGAAGCCCGGCCCCTTGTCGGCGATCAGCAGGCTCATGCCGGTGTGCCGGGGTTCGGCGGCCGGATCGGTCTTGACCAGCAGCAGCGTGCCGTGACCGTGCAGGCTGTTGGTGATCCAGGTCTTGTTGCCGTTGACCAGGTAGTCGTCGCCGTCGCGGGTGGCGACCGTGTGGATGGCCTGCAGGTCCGAGCCGGCGTTGGGCTCGGTCAGGCCGACGCTGCCGCGGTACTCGCCCGTGGCCATGCGCGGCAGGTAGCTGCGCTTCTGCTCCTCGGTGCCGGCCCGCTCGATGGCGGAGGCCATGATCAGGTGCGAGTTGAAGATGCCCGAGGGCGCCATCCAGACCGATGCGACCTTGACCACGATCTGCGCATAGGTCCAGGCCGACAGCCCCAGGCCGCCGTACTCCTCGCCGATGGTGGCGCCGAACAGGCCCAGCTCCTTCATCTGCTCGACGATCTCGTGCGGGTATTCGTCGGCCTGGTCGAATTTGCGCGCCACCGGGCGCAGCTCCTTCTCGGCCCAGGATTCCACGGCGTCCACGAAGACCTGCTGCTCCTCGGAGGCGGCGATGTTGCGGTGCGCGATGTCGTTCATGTCAGTACCCCACCTTGTCTTCGACGCTGTGGCCCTGGCGGGCGATCAGCATGGTGCGGCCGAAGGTGCACACCGCCTTGCCGTCCTGGTTGGTGCCGACGGTCCGCACCGTGACGATGCCGGCGCCCGGGCGCGAGGAGGACTCGCGCTTGTCCAGCACCTCCGACGTGGCGTAGAGCGTGTCGCCCGCGTAGAGCGGGAAGGTCAGCTTGATGTCGCTCCAGCCCAGGTTGGCGATGGCCTTCTGGCTGACGTCGGTCACGCTCATGCCCACCATCAGCGCCACAGTGAAGGGGCTGCAGACGATGCAGCGGCCGAATTCGCTCGCCTTGGCGTACTCGGCGTCGAAGTGCATCGGGTGGGTGTTCATCGTCAGCAGCGTGAACCAGGTGTTGTCCGTCTCGGTGATGGTGCGGCCGGGACGGTGCTCGTACACGTCGCCGACCTGGAATTCCTCGTAGTGGCGGCCGAAGCTCTCGCGGTAGCGCTGCTCGCCGATTTTCTTGATGACCTGGACCATGCGTGTCTCCTGCGGTTTCTTGTGGGAAGGGATGAAAGAAAGGCGGCGCTAGGCCGCGCGCCCCGGCGCGTGCCCGGCCCGCGCGGCGATGCGCCGTGCCTTGCGCAGCACCGGCGCATCGACCATGGCGCCGCGGAACAGGAAGGCGCCCGGCGTTCGCCCCTGCGGAATCCCGGCCAGCAGGGCCACGGCCCACTCGATCTGGTCGGCGGGCGGCATGAAGGCCTGGTGGATGGTTTGCAGCTGCCCGGGATGGATGGCGGTCTTGCAATCGAACCCCAGCGACAGCGCCCGCCGGGTCTCC
Source organism: Burkholderiaceae bacterium (assembly GCA_022702125.1). Classification (GTDB taxonomy): domain Bacteria; phylum Pseudomonadota; class Gammaproteobacteria; order Burkholderiales; family Burkholderiaceae_C; genus JAKOND01. The sequence goes on along the minus strand of JAKOND010000082.1, from coordinate 6,767 downwards.
TCCGCGAGGCCCGCCGGATCCGCGAGGTCGATGTGCGGCACGTCCCAGGCCTGCACGCCCGCCGCCCGCGCCGCGTTGACGAGGCGTCCCCGGGCGTGCAGCAGGCCGTCCCAGCCGAAGTCGGCGCCCAGCTCGGCGCTCAAGTCCGCGCCGCCGAGCATCAGCGCGGCCAGCGCCCCGCCCGCCCGCGCGATGGCCGGCGCGTCCTCGATGCCCCCGGGCGTCTCGATCAGCGCGACCAGCGGAGGGCAGCGGTCCCCGAGCCAGGCCTGCACGCAGTGCAGGTCGGCGGCCGCTTCGACCTTGGGCAGCAGCAGCCAGCCGGGCGCGGCGGGGCAGGCGGCCAGGGCCAGCACGTCGCGCAGACCCTCCACGGTGCGGACCGCGTTGATGCGCAGGGCCGCCGCCGGACCCGATCCGTCCTGCGGCAGTCCCGCGATCCAGGCCAGCGCATCGTCGCGCGCCGCGGCCTTGCGATCGGCCGCGACCGCATCCTCCAGGTCGATGCAGACCAGGTCCGCGCCGGCGGCGGCCGCTTTTCCGAAGCGGTCCGGACGCTCGCCGGAGACGAACAGCATCGAGCGCGGTGCGGTGGGAATATCGAATATCTCGTTCATTTGTCCGCACAATAAATCCTGAGCAGCGGAATTGTCAAGACCGTGCATTCCTCCGGTGCGCGGCAATATCCAGCCGGACGGGGATCGATGGGATGATGGCTGCCGTGACGAAAACATCCGAAAAATCCACCGCGCCGCCCCCGCCGTCCGAGGAGGACGATGCCCGGGACGGCCTTCCGCGCTACGCGCGCATCGCCCAGGAGCTGCGACGGGCGATCCTCGACGACACCTATCCCGTCGGCGCCCGCCTGCCGACGGAAGCCGAGCTGTGCGAGCGCTTCGGCATCAGCCGCTTCACCGCGCGCGAGGCCATCCGGGCGCTCCTGACCGCCGGGCTGGTGACGCGGCGGCCGCGCATCGGCACGGTGGTGATCGCCAAGCCCGACACCGCCCGCTACGCGCACGCCGCCTCCTCGCTGCCCGACCTGCTGCAGTACGCGCGCGACACCGAGCTGCGATTCGTCTACATCGGCAAGGTGGCCCTGGGGCGGGAGCAGGCGCAGGACTTCGGCGCCGCGGCCGGCGAGGAATGGACCTACGCGCTCGGCGTGCGCAGCGCCAGCGAGCACGCGCCCGCGGGCCAGGCGCTGCCGCCGCCCCGGCCGATCTGCATCACGCGGCTGTTCCTGAGCCCGCGGCTCGAAGGCATCGGCGCGCTCCTGCGCGAGCGCCGCACCGCGGTCTACTCGCTGATCGAGCGGGAATTCGGCATCACCATCGAGCGCGTGGACCAGGAACTCAACGGCACCACGCTCGACGTGGACGATGCCGCCAACCTCGGCTGCGCGCCCGGCGCGCCGGCGCTGCGCATCGTGCGGCGCTACTACGACCGGCACGACCGGCTGCTGGAAGTGGCGGACAACCTGCACCCGAGCGACCGCTTCAGCTACCGCATGCAGCTGCGGCGCTGACCGCGTCGGACGCACCGCGGCGCCGGGCCGCACGAAAACCTGGTTGACAGGGTCCCGGCACGTCTCCTATATTTGTCCGCACAAATAAGGAGACATTGCCATGCGTCCTGCATTCCGCGCGCTCACCCGCTGCCTTCCGGTGCTCGCCCTCGCCGCGGGCGCCTGCCTGGCGCCCGCCTTCGCCCAGGGCGACTACCCCGGCGGGAAGCCGGTCCGCATCCTGACCGGCTTCCCGCCGGGGCAGGCCACGGATTCGCTCGGCCGGATCATCGCGAACAAGCTGCAGGAATCCACGGGCGCCCAGTTCTACATCGAGAACAAGACCGGGGCCGCCGGCATCATCGCCACGCAGCAGGCGGCCGGCGCCCCCGCCGACGGCTACACCCTGCTGCTGACGTCGTCCGGGCCGCTCGCGGTCAATCCGTCCCTCTACAGCCGGCTGCCCTACGACCCGGTCAAGGACTTCGTGCCGGTCGCGGGCATCGCCACCGTGCCGGAGGTGCTGGTCGTCCCCGCCGACCTGCCGGTCAAGGACGTCAAGGGCCTGATCGCGATGGCCAAGGCCCAGCCGGGCAAGATCAACTACGCCTCCGGCGGCGTCGGGGTGACCAACCACCTGGTGACCGAGATGTTCCGCTCCACCACCGGCATCGAGATCAACCACGTGCCCTACAAGGGCGGCCCGCCGGCCCTGACCGACCTGGTCGGCGGCCGCGTGCAGATGATGTTCGAGACCACCGTGGCCACCCTGCCCTTCGTCAAGCAGGGCCGGCTTCGCGCCCTGGCGGTGAGCAGTCCGGAGCGCGTCGCCGCGGCCCCCGACCTCCCGACCATCGCCGAGCTGGGCTACCCCGGGTTCAGCGGGGTGCCGTGGGTCGCCATCATGGCGCCCGCCCACACGCCGCCCGCCATCGTGGCCAGGCTCAACGCCGAGATCAACAAGGCGCTGCAGAGCAAGGAGGTGCGCGACAACTTCGTGGCGCAGGGCGTGGAGCCGATGGTGATGACCCCGCCCGAGCTCGGGGCCTTCGTGAAATCGGAGATCGTCAAGTGGACCAAGGCCGTGAAGGACTCCGGCGCCAAGGCCGACTGATGACGCCCGCGCCATCCACAGGACACCCACAGGACACCCCATGACCTCCCAGACCCCCGCCGCCGGCGCCCGCGCCGACACCCTCGCGGCCGTGCCGCACGACGCGCCGGACGCCATCGCCACCACCCTGGCCGGCTTCACCCGCCGCCTGCGCCTCTCCGACGTGCCCGAGGACGTCAGCCTGCGCGCCCGCCACCTGATGCTCGACGCCATCGGCTGCGCGCTCGCCGCGCGCCGGGAGGATTTCGCCGAGCGCTTCGAGCGCGCCGCCCACGCGCTGCCCGGCGCGGACGTGCCCGAGGCCTGCACCGCCGGGGTGATGGGCTTCGCGCGCCGGCTGCCCCTGCGCGACGCCACCCTGCTCAACGGCATCCTCGCGCACGGCCTGGACTACGACGACACCCACATGGCGGGCGTGCTGCACCTGAGCGTGAGCGTGCTGCCCGCCCTCTACAACATGGCCGCCCGGCGCCGGGCCAGCGGCGCGGACCTGCTCGCGGCCTACATCGCGGGCCTGGAGTCCGGCGCGCGCATCGCCAGCGTGGTGAAGAGCGGCTTCCACGGCCAGGGCTTCCATCCGACCGCCGTGGTCGGCGTGTTCGCCAGCGCGCTGGCCGTGGGCCGGCTGGTGGGGCTGGACGCGCCGGGCCTGGTCGACGCGCAGGGCATCGCCCTGTCGATGGCCAGCGGCAGCCTGCAGTTCATCGAGGACGGCAGCTGGACCAAGCGCATCCACCCGGGCTGGGCCGCCCAGTCGGGCATCACCGCGGCGCTCTTCGCCCAGCAGGGCATCCCGGCGCCGCACGCGCCGTACACCGGCCGCTACGGCCTCTACCGCAGCTACCTCGACACGGGCCGCCAGGCCGCCGTCGACCTGGCGCTCGGCACCGCCCACCTCGATGCCGATGGCCGGGCCACCGCCTGGGAGCTGGAGAACATCGCCGTCAAGCCCTTCCCGATGTGCCACTTCGTGCACGCGAGCGCCGACGCGGCCATCGCCCTGCACCGCCAGGGCCTCGACATCGACCAGGTGCTCGGCGTGGAGGTGGCCGTGCCGGCGGGCGTGGTGCAGGCGGTCTGCGAGCCGCTGGTGGCCAAGCGCCGGCCCACCAGCGACTACGACGCCAAGTTCAGCCTGCCCTACGCCGTGGCGAGCGGCCTGGCGCGCGGCCGGCTGGGCCTGGCGGAACTCGACCCCGCCGCCTTCGCCGATCCGGCCCTGCGCGCCCTGATGGACCGGGTGCATTACGTGGAGGACCCGGCCTCCACCTTCCCGCGCCACTACACCGGCGAGGTCCGGCTGCGGATGCGGGACGGCAGCGTCCGGACGCACCGCGAGCCGGTCAACCGCGGCCACGCCGAACGCCCGCTGACCAACGCCGAGGTCCGCGAGAAGTACCTCGACAACGCCACCCGGCATTTCCCCCGCGCCCATGCCGAGGCGGTGCGCGACCAAGTGCTCGCGCTCGACCGGCTGCCCTCGGTCGAGACGCTCGAATCGCTGCTGGCCGCGGACCCCGCGCCGCAGCCCTCCGCCCGCCGGCCGGCGCCGCCCGCCGCCGCCGCCCTGCCCGTCCTCCACTGAGCCCGCCGCCATGCCCCACGACACCTCCCCCCTTCCCCTGTCCGGCCTGCGCGTGCTGGCCGTCGAGCAGTACGGCGCCGGTCCGTTCGGCACCTCCTACCTCGCCGACCTGGGCGCGGACGTCATCAAGATCGAGAATCACAAGGACGGCGGCGACGTCGGCCGCAGCGTCGGCCCGCATTTCTTCGGCGAGCAGGACAGCCATTTCTTCCAGACCTTCAACCGCAACAAGCGCAGCGTCACCCTCGACCTGAAGCATCCCGAAGGCATGGCCGCCTTCCGCAGGCTGGCGGCAGGCGCCGACGCGGTGCTGGACAACCTGCGCGGCGACCTGCCGGCGCGGCTCGGGCTGACCTACGCGGCCCTGCGGGACGTGAATCCGCGCCTGGTCTGCACCCATCTGTCGGCCTACGGCCGCGAGGGATCGCGCACCGCCTGGCCCGGCTACGACTACCTGATGCAGGCCGAGGCCGGCCACATGACCCTGACCGGCGAACCCGACGGCCCGCCCACCCGCTACGGCCTGTCCATCGTCGACCTGATGACCGGGCTGGCCGCCGCCTTCGCACTGCTGGCCGGCGTCACCCGGGCGCGCCAGACCGGCATCGGCCTGGACATGGACACCTCGCTGTTCGACGTGGCGCTGCACAACCTGAACTATCCGGGCACCTGGTACCTCAACGGCGGGACGGTCACCGGCCGCACCGAGCGCAGCGGCCATCCCAGCCTGGTGCCCAGCCAGCTCTACCGCACCCAGGACGGCTGGCTGTTCATCATGTGCAACAAGGAGAAGTTCTGGCCCGTCCTCGCCCGCGCGCTCGGCCATCCGGAATGGGTGGACGACCCCGAGCTCGCCGACTTCAAGGCCCGCCTGAAGCACCGCGGCCGCGTGACCGAGCTGCTCGACGCGGCGCTGATGCAGGCGCCCACCGCGATTTGGATCGAACGCCTGGCCGGCAAGGTGCCGGTCTCGCCGGTCTTCGACGTGGCCCAGGCGCTGGACAACCCCTTCGTGCACGAACGCGCCGGCGTGGCCGACTACGCCTACGGCGACGGGACCGCGGCCCGCATGGTCGCCAATCCGATCCGGGTGCCCGGCGTGGCGCTCCCGCAGCGCGCCGCGCCCCGGATGGGCGCGGACAACGACACGCTGCTGCGCGAGGCCGGGCTGGACGACGCGGCCATCGCGCGGCTGCGCAGCCTGGGCGTGATCGCCGGCGCGGCGCCGGCGCCCGGGCCCGCGGCCCGCGACCTGGAAGATGCAGGCCAGACCGCCAGTGCCTGACCGGCGCGGGCGCTTCGCGGAACAGGCCACCCTGCCGGTGACGCTGCTGGTCCAGGCCGCCGCCTCGGCCGCCATCGTGGCGCCGGCCGTGGCCGCCGGCGCGCTGCCGGTGGCGCGGGCGATCGGGCCGGCCGCCGTGGGCATCTTCATCGCGGTCGTCTACGCGATGGCCATGCTGTCGAGCCAGTGGGCCGTGCCGCTGGTGCGGCGCTGGGGGCCGATCCGCACCAGCCAGCTGGCGCTGCTCGCCTGCGCGGGCGGCCTGGCGCTGGTGTCGGTGCCCTCTTGGCCGGCGGCCCTCGGCGGGGCGATGCTGCTGGGGCTGGGCTACGGCCCCGTCACCCCGGCCAGTTCGGAAATGCTGGCCCGCACCACCCCCGCCCACCGGTTCGCGCTGGTGTTCTCGCTCAAGCAGACCGGCGTGCCGCTCGGAGGCGCCGTCGCCGGCCTCCTGGTGCCGGGCGTGACGGTGGCGGCCGGGCCGGCCTGGGGCCTGGGCCAGATCGGGCTGCTCTGCCTGCTGGGCACGCTGCTGGCGGCGCTGCTGCGCGCGCAGGTCGATCGCCACCGCGAGCCCGACGCGCCCCTGCCGACCCTCGCGGGCGTGCTGGTGCCGATCCGCTTCGTGCTGGCGGACCCGCTCCTGCGGCGCATCGCCTTCTGCACGCTGGCCCTCTCCGGCGCCCAGCTCAGCCTGGGCACCTACGCGGTGGCCTTCCTGCACCAGGACCTGCGCTGGAGCCTGGTGGCGGCCGGCCTGGGGCTGACGGTCGCGCAGGTCGCGGGCATGGCGGGCCGCATCGCCTGGGGCATGGCGGCCGACCGGCTGCCCGACGGCGCGCGACGCATGCTGCGCCTGCTGTGCATCGCGGCGATGGCCTGCGGCGTCGCCGTGGCCTGCCTGCCCGCCGGCGCCCCGCGCCTGCTGGTGCTGGCCCTGCTGGCGGCCTACGGCGCCACCGCCATCGGCTGGAACGGCGTCTACCTGGCCATGGTGGCCCGCGCCGTGCCCCGTCCGCAGGCCGCCCTGGCCACCGGGGGTAGCCTGTTCTTCACCTACCTCGGCGTGGTGCTGGCGCCCCCGCTCTTCGGCGCCGTGGCCGGCCTCACCGGCTCGATCGGGCTGTCGTTCGGGCTGCTGGCGCTGCCGCTGGCGGCGGGCGCCTGGATCCTGCGCCCGCCGCCCCCCGCCGTTTTCCAAGGACGTTCGCCATGACCTACCAGGCTCCCGTAACCGACATGATGTTCGCCATCGAGCACCTCGCCGGCCCCGACG
>JAKOND010000073.1 GCA_022702125.1 Burkholderiaceae bacterium | reverse complement strand
GTAGGTGAGCAGCGCGGCGCTGTCGATGGCGGTGGCCATCTGCGCCAGCTTGGACTGGGTGAGCTGGAAGTCGGCCAGCACGCCGCCGAACATGCGGCGCTGCGTGGCGCGCGCCATGGCCTCGTCGAACGCCCGGCGCGCGAAGCCCAGCGCGGCGGCCGCGACCGAGGTGCGGAACACGTCGAGCGTGCGCATCGCGATCTTGAAGCCCTCGCCCGGCGCGCCGATGCGTTGCGCGGCCGGGATGCGGCAGCCGGCGAAGCGCAGCCGCGCCAGCGGATGCGGCGCGATCACCTCGATGCGCTCGGCGATCTCCAGGCCCGGCGCGTCGGCATCGACGACGAAGGCGCTGATGCCCCGCGAGCCCGGCGCCTCGCCGGTGCGGGCGAAGACCACGTAGAAGTCGGCGATGCCGCCGTTGGAGATCCAGGTCTTCTCGCCGTCGAGCACGTAGCCGTCGCCGTCCGGCCGCGCGGCGCAGGCGAGGGCGGCCACGTCGGAGCCGGCCTCGGGCTCCGACAGCGCGAAGGCGGCGATGGCCTCGCCGCGCGCCACCGGGCCGAGGTAGCGGTCGCGCTGCGCCCCGCTGCCGGCCAGCGAGATGGCGCCCGAGCCCAGCCCCTGCATCGCGAAGGCGAAATCGGCCAGGCCGGCATGGCGCGCCAGCGTCTCGCGGATCAGGCAGACCGCCCGGGTGTCGATGGCGCCGCCGGCCTCGGCGGGCACCGCGTGGCGCAGCCAGCCCGCGGCGCCCAGGCTGCGCACCAGCGCGCGGCAGGCCCCGTCCACGTCGGGGCCGTGCGCCTCGCCGACATGCGCCGAAGCCCAGTCGTCCAGCGCGCGGGCCAGGTCGCGGTGGCGGGGTGCGAAGAAGGGCCAGTCGAGATGGTCGGTGTCGCGCATGCGTGTCTCCCCGGGCCGTGCGGACGGCCCTTCGTCGTGGATGGTCGAAACCCGGGCATGCCTGGGGAACGCCTGGGCATGCAGCTATCGAAAAGAGAGCGGGACGGTAGTGCCGGGAACCGGTCAGTCCCCTTCGAACGCCGGACGGCGCCTGGCGACGAAGGCTTCGTAGGCGCGCCCGAAATCGCCGGTCAGCATGCACAGCGCCTGGGCCTGGGCCTCGGCCTCCAGCGCCTGGTCCACCGTCATCGCCCATTCCTGGTGCAGCATGGTCTTGGTGATGCCGTGGGCGAAGGTGGGGCCCTGCGCGATGTCGCGCGCCAGCGCCAGCGCCTCGGCCGGCAGGGCTTCCGGTGCGCACAGCCGGTTGAAGAAGCCCCAGCGCTCGGCTTCCTCGCCCGGCATCGCGCGGCCGGTGTAGAGCAGCTCCGAGGCGCGGCCCTGGCCCACGATGCGCGGCAGCAGGGCGCAGGCGCCCATGTCGCAGCCGGCCAGGCCTACGCGGTTGAAGAGGAAGGCGGTCTTGCTGCGCGCGGTGCCCAGCCGCAGGTCCGAGGCCATCGCCAGGATCGCGCCGGCGCCGGCGCACACGCCGTCGACGGCCGCGACGATCGGCTGCGGGCAGTGCCGCATCGCCGCCACCAGCGCGCCGGTCATGCGGGTGAACATCAGCAGCTCGGGCGCCTTCAGCCGCACCAGCGGGCCGATGATCTCGTGCACGTCGCCGCCCGAGCAGAAGTTGCCGCCCGCGCCCTGCAGCACCACCGCGTGCACGTCGGTCGCGTGGCGCAGTCGGTGGAACAGGTCGCGCAGCTCGGCGTAGGAGTCGAAGGTCAGCGGGTTCTTGCGCTCGGGCCGGTCGAGCGTGACGGTGCCCACGCCGTCCTCCACCCGCCAGCCGAAATGGGCGGCGGCGTAACCGGCGACGGTCAGGCGGTTGCCGGCGGCCAGGGCCGGGTCGAGGCGGTCGGCGGAATCGATGCGGTCGGTCATGGAGCGGAGGTCCTGCGGAGGGGCGGGGCCGCCTTGGGCGCGGCGGGTTTCGGGCGGGCGGGTTTCGCCGGGGGCGCGTCGGCCGCGCCGGCCTCCAGCGCCGCCTGGTGCTGCGCCAGCTGCACGCGCAGCCGCCCCAACTGGTCGTAGAGCTGTTCCTTGTCGCCCGCGCCCAGGCCGCGGAACATGCCGGCGAGCCAGGATTCGTGCTCGGCCGCCATCGCGGCGAATTCCGCGCGGCCTTTCTCCGTCATGGCCACCCGGTAGGCGCGGCGGTCTTCCGGATCGTCCACCCGGGCCACCAGGCCCTCCTTGGTGAGCTGGTCGGTCAGGCCGGTGATGTTGCCCCCGGTCACCATCAGGTAGCGCGAGAGCGCGTTCATGCGCAGGCCGTCCGGGTGGCGCTCCAGCTGCGCCAGGTAGTCGAAGCGCGGCAGGGTGGTGGCGAAGCGGGCGCGCAGGCGCTGGCGGATCTGCTGCTCGATCTGCGTGCTGCAGGCCAGCAGCCGCAGCCAGATCTTGAGGTCGATGTGGTCGTCGGCCACGGCGCGGGCCTCGTGGCCGATGCGCTCGTCGTCGAGCACCGGGACCAGCTGGAGCTTGGGGGTTCTTGCCATGTCGTCGTCTTTCGCCGGATCACATCGTTTCGCCGCCGGACACCGAGATCGACTGGCCGGTGATGGCGGACGCGCCGTCCGCGCACAGCCAGGCCACCGTGTCGGCCACCTCGTCCGGCGCCACCAGGCGGCCCTGCGGATTGCCGCGCACGAACTCGGACTGCGCCTCCGACGGGCTGCGGCCGGTCCTGCGGGCGACGCGGGCCACGCTTTCGCGCACGATGTTGGTGTCGGTGTAGCCGGGGCAGACCGCGTTGACGGTGATGCCCCGGGCCGCCAGTTCCAGCGCCAGCGAGCGGGTCATGCCGATCACGCCGTGCTTGGCCGCGGCGTAGGCGGCCACGTAGGCGTAGCCGCGCAGGCCGGCGGTGCTGGCGATGTTGACGATGCGGCCGGCGCCCGCCGCCAGCAGGTCGGGCAGCGCGGCCTGGGTGCAGGTGAAGGTGCCGGTCAGGTTCACGTCGAGCATGCGCCGCCAGTGGTCGGCGTCCATCCGGTGGAAGGGCACGCTCTCGGCCTGGCCGGCGTTGTTGACCAGGATCGCCACCGGGCCGGATGCCGCGCGCGCGGCGGCGAAGGCCGCGGCCACGCTGTCGGCGGAGGTGATGTCGCAGGCCACCGGCACCGCGCGGGCCGACGCCGGCAGGTGCGCGGCCAGGGTCGCGAGCGTGCCGGCGTCGCGCCCGAGCAGCGTGAGCACCGCGCCCTCGGCCGCGAGCCGCCGGGCGATCGCCGCGCCGATGCGGCGCGCCGCGCCGGTGACGACCGCGTGGCGGCCCCGCAACGGGGTACCCATGGTCAGCCCGCCTCCGCCTGCTGCGCGCGCTGCAGCGGAGACGGGCCGCCGGCCTGCGCCGCGGCGGCGCGCTCGCGTTCCAGGTTGCGCTCCAGCTGGGTCTTGCCGGCCTGGTACTGCCGGGGCCACTCCACGTCGAAGTAGCCGATGCGCGCCGCCTCGTTCAGCGTCCAGGCCGGGTTGGCCAGGTGCGGGCGCGACACGGCGCACAGGTCGGCCCGGCCGGCGGCGATGATGCCGTTGACGTGGTCGGCCTCGGAGATCGCGCCGACGGCGATGGTGGCGATGCCCGCCTCGTTGCGCACCCGGTCGGAGAAGGGCGTCTGGAACATGCGGCCGTAGACCGGTTTTTCCTGCTTGCTGACCTGGCCGGAGGAGCAGTCGATCATGTCGGCGCCCGCCGCCTTGAAGGCCCGCGCCACCCGCACCGCGTCGTCGGGCGTGATGCCGCCCTCGACCCAGTCGTGCGCCGAGATGCGCACCGACATCGGCCGGTCCGCGGGCCAGGCGGCGCGCATCGCGCCGAACACCTCCAGCGGATAGCGCAGCCGGTTCTCCAGCGGGCCGCCGTAGTCGTCGGTGCGCTGGTTGGTGAGCGGCGAGATGAAGCTGCTGAACAGGTAGCCGTGCGCGCAGTGGAATTCCAGCCAGTCGAAGCCGGCCTCGGCGGCCCAGCGGGTGGACCGCGCGAACTCGTCGCGGACCCGGTCCATGTCCTGGCGCGTCATCGCGTGCGACCAGTCGCTCGTGCCGTCGAGGTACTGCTGCGGCGAGGCCGACAGCAGCCGCCAGCGCTGCGCCTCCGGCAGCGGCTGGTCGATGCCGTCCCAGGCGACCCGGGTCGCGCCCTTGGCGCCGGCGTGGCCGAGCTGGATCGCCATCCTGGCGGTGGTGTTCGCGTGCGCGAAATCGACGATGCGCCGCCAGCCGTCGCGCTGGGCCTCGTTCCACAGGCCGGGGCATCCGGGGGTGATGCGGGCATCGGGCGAGGGGCAGGTCATCTCGGCGAACACCAGGCCCGCGCCGCCCATGGCGCGGGCGCCGAGGTGCATCAGGTGGAAATCGGCGGGCAGGCCGTCCACGCACGAATACTGGGCCATCGGCGAGACGACCACGCGGTTCTTCAGCGTCACGCCGCGCAGCGCGAAGGGCGTGAACATCGGCGGCACCGCGCGCTGCCGCGCATCGCGCCGCACGCCGGAGCGCTCGGCGATCCAGTCCTCGTAACGCTCCACGTAGCCCGGGTCGCGCAGCCGCAGGTTCTCGTGGCTGATGCGCTGGCTGCGGGTCAGCAGCGAATAGGCGAACTGCTCGGGCGGCAGGCCGGCGTAGCGGTCCACGTGCTCGAACCATTCGGTGGAGTTGCGCGCCGCGTTCTGGATGCGCAGCACCTCGACGCTGCGCGCTTCCTCGTAGCGGGCCAGCGCGGCGTCGAGGTCGCCCGGCTGGCGGCCGATGCAGCGGGCCAGCTCGATCGCGTCCTCCAGCGCCAGCTTGGTGCCGGAGCCGATCGAGAAGTGCGCCGTGTGGGCCGCGTCGCCCATCAGCACCACCGGCGCGCGGCCGTTGTGGTGCACCCAGCGCGCGCAGACCACGCGCGGGAAACGGATCCACTGCGCCGAGCCGCGCAGATGGCTGGCGTTGGAGACGAGCGGGTGGCCGTCGAGCTGTTGCGCGAAGAGCCGTTCGCAGAAGGCGATGGCGTCTTCCTTCTCCATCGTCTCCAGGCCGGCGGCGCGCCACACGTCCTCGGGCGCCTCGACGATGAAGGTGGAGGTGCTGTCGTCGAACCGGTAGGCATGGGCCTGGAACCAGCCGTGCTCGGTCTTCTCGAAGGCGAAAGTGAAGGCGTCGAAGCGCTTGGTCGTGCCCAGCCAGACGAAACGGCACATCCGCAGGTCGATGTCGGGCCGGTACGTGGCGGCGTACTTGGCGCGGATGCGGCTGTTGAGCCCGTCGGCGGCGATGACCAGGTCGGCGTCGGCGTAGGCCGTGTCGTCCTGCACGTCGGTCTCGAAGACCAGTTCCACGCCCAGCTCCTCGCAGCGCCGCTGCAGGATGTTGAGCAGGCGCTTGCGGCCGATGCCGCAGAAGCCGTGGCCGCTGGAGCGGATCGCGCGGCCGCCGATGTGCACCTCGATGTCGTCCCAGTGGTTGAAGGCGTCGAGGATCCGCGCCGCGCTGGCCGGATCGGCCGCCTGCAGGTTGCCCAGCGTCTGGTCGGAGAACACCACGCCCCAGCCGAAGGTATCGTAGGGCCGGTTGCGCTCCACCACGCGGATGTCGTGCGCGGGGTCCTGCAGCTTCATGAGCAGCGCGAAGTACAGCCCCGAGGGACCGCCGCCGATACAGACAATTTTCATGACCCAACGCTTTCGTAGTCCGAGCGGTGGTCAGTTTGGTTCTGAATAGTTTAGTTGTCAATCAAATTGATGCGCGGCCGGCGCGGCGGGCGCCCGGAGGCCGCTCAACGCGACATCGCGCGCCGCAGCGCGTGGCTGACCGCGTCCACTAGCGCCACCAGCAGCACCATCGCGATCAGCACCGTGGCGGTGCGGCCCATCTGGAACAGGCCCATGTGGAAGGCCAGCATCTGGCCCAGCCCGCCCGCGCCGACCACGCCCAGGATCGCCGCCGCGCGGATGTTGTTCTCCCAGCGGTACAGGGTGTAGGACGCCAGCTGCGGCAGGATCTGCGGCAGCGTGGCGTAGAAGAAGACCCGCATGCCGCCGGTGCCCTGGGCGCGCAGGGCATCGGCCGGGCCGGGCGGGCTGTTCTCGATGGCCTCGGCGAACAGGCGGCCGAGCACGCCGGTGGTGTGCAGCGCCAGCGCCAGCGTGCCCGCGAACGGCCCGAGGCCCGCCGAGATCAGCAGCAGCGCCGCCCACACCAGCTCGGGCACCGCCCGCAGGGCGTTGAGCAGCCAGCCGGTGGGCCGCCGCGCCCAGGCCCGGCGGCCGGGGGCGCGGCTCGCGGGCAGGGCCAGCAGCACGCCCCCGATCGCCGCCAGCGCGGTGCCGAGCGCCGACATCGCCAGGGTCTCGCCCGAGGCGGCGGCCGCCTTGCGCAGGAACCCGGGCGACGTCTCCGGCGGATAGAACTCGCCGACGAACTTCGCCATGCCCTGCAGCGCGCCCGGCGACAGGAAGGCGGCCCACTGCAGGTCCAGCTCCCGGAAGCTCGCCACCACCAGCAGCGCGATGCCGGCGCCGAACCAGCAGCCCCGGCGGCGCAGCAGCGGCCGTCGGCCGGGCGCCCGGTCCGGGGTTTCCGCCGTCATGCCAGCGCGCTCCGCAGCCAGGCGCTGGCGCGGTCGGCCAGCGCCACCAGCAGCACGAAGACGATCAGCATCGTCGCCACCTCGCCGCCCGCGAACATGCGGGTCGAGGTGTCGAGCATCTGGCCCAGCCCGCCGGCGCCGACGAAGCCGAGCACCACCGACGAGCGGATCGCGCATTCCCAGCGGTAGACGGTGTAGGAGGCCAGCTCCGCCGCGCCCTGGGGCAGCAGCCCGTAGAAGAAGGCCTGCAGCCGGCTGCCGCCGTTGGCCAGCACCGCCCGCGCGGCGGCCTGGTCGCTGCTCTCCAGGATGTCGCCATAGACCTTGCCGAGCATCCCGCCATAGGTGAGCGCGATAGCCAGCACGCCCGCCGTCGGCCCCAGGCCCACCACCCGCACGAAGACCAGCGCCCAGACCAGCTCGGGGATGCTGCGCAGCACGATCAGCGCCCAGCGCAGCGACTGCCGCGCCGCGGCGGGCAGCGCGGCCATGCGGCCGGACAGCGCCGAGACCGACAGCGACCGGGTCGACAGCAGGCAGCAGGGGACGGCGATCGCCAGCGCCAGCGCGATGCCCGCCGTGGCGATGGCCACGGTGCGCCAGGTTCCGCGCGCCACCAGCCGCAGGAATTCCGGGTCGGTGGCGGGCGGCACGAAGGCCGCCAGGAAGCGGCCGGTGGCGGCGCGGCTGGCCGGATCGAACAGGGTCCAGGGACGGAACTCGGTTGCCGCCAGCGCCGGCCACAGCAGCGCCAGCGCGAGGACGAACCAGCCCAGGCGGCCGGCGCGGGCCGGGTCGCGCGGCGCCGGCACGTGCGGCGTCGTCGGCGTCAGCGGCATTGCATCAGGACGGCGGCGCGCTCGGCGCGGTCGGCGGGCAGGGGGGCCGCCGGGGGCGGCGGGACGGCCCGGTCGTCCTCGCGTTGCGCGTAGAGCGCGGCCAGCAGCTCGGGCGTGACCCGGGCGGCCGGCAGGTCGAAGGCCACCCGGCCGTCGCGCAGGCCGACGATGCGGCCGAAATGCGCCAGGGCGGTTTCGACCTGGTGCAGGCTCGCCAGCAGCGTGATGCCGCGCTCGCGCGCGGCGCCGGTCAGGGCGGCGACCGCCTGGCGGGCGCGGGTCGGGTCGAGCGCGGACAGCGGCTCGTCGATCAGCCACAGGCGCGCCGGCGAGACGAGCGCGCGCGCCAGGCCGACGCGCTGGCGCTCGCCGCCCGAGAGGCGGTCCACCCGCGCGAAGAGCTTGTCGGCCAGGTCGAAGCGGGCCAGCGCGGCCTGCGCGTCCGGAAGGTCCTGCGGGTCGAGCAGCGAGCGCAGGCTGCGCGCCAGGCTCCAGGCCGGCAGGCGGCCGGCGAGCACCGCGGTCGCCACCCGCTGGCGCGGCGGCAGCGGCGGCGCCTGGGGCGCGAGGAACAGCCGCCCGCGCTGGCGCTGCAGCGCGCGCACCGGCAGGCTCCAGGGGTCGGTGCCGTCGAGCGCGACGGCGCCTGCCGTGGGCCGCAGCGCGGCGGCGGCCACCTGCAGCAGCGTGGTCTTGCCCGCGCCGGACGGCCCGATCACCGCGACCTGCTCGCCCTCGGCCACCGACAGGTCCACGCCGCGCAGCACCGCGGTGCCGCGCGGCGCCGCCGGGTGGCGCGCCTGCGCCGCGCGCAGATCCAGCTTCACGTCCCGGGGCCTCCGTGCTGCGGGCCGGGCCTCAGAGCAGGCCGGCGCTCTTGGCGGCCGCTTCGATGCCCTGGTAGTTCTCGGCCTTGGTCGGCACGAAGCGGGTGGCGCGCTGCAGGCCCAGGATCTCCTTGCCTTCGGGCGTGGAGGGGTCGAGCGCCAGGAAGGCCTGGGCGATGGCGGTGCGCAGGGCGTCCGGCATCTCGCTGCTGACCGACCAGTTGTAGTCGTAGTAGGGCGGGGTGGTGTAGAAGACGCGGACCTTGGCGGTATCGACCTTGCCCTCGGACACGAACTTCTCCCAGACCGAGATGTTGACCGCGCCGGCCTGCACCTTGCCGCCGGCCACCGCCGCGATGGTGGCGTCGTGCGCGCCGCTGTAGGCGACGCGGCGGAAGTCCTTGTCCGGATCGACGCCGGCCTGCAGCAGGAAGCTGCGCGGCATCAGGTGGCCGCTGGTGGAGCTCTGCGCGCCGAAGCTCACGTCCTTGCCCTTGAGGTCGGCGAGCGACCTGACGGCCGGGTCGGCGGTGATGAAGACCGAACGGAACTTCTCGTCCTCCGCGCGCTGCACCAGCGGGATCACCTTGCCGCCGGAGCGCGCCGAGGCCTGCACGAAGGTGAAGCCGCCGAACCAGGCCAGGTCCACCTTGCGGTTGATCAGCGTCTCGACCGAGGCGGCGTAGTCGGTCACCGGGGTGAACTCGACCTTCATGCCGAGCCGGCTTTCGAGGTACTTCACCAGCGGCGCGGCCTTGCGCGCCAGTTCGGTCGGCGATTCGTCGGGGATGGCGGTCACGCGGAGCACCTTCTGCTGCGCCTGGGCGCAGAGCGCGGCGGTGAGCAGGGCGGCGGCGAGGAGGGGCTTGCGCCAGCGGAGCGGGAAGACGGGCATGGGGACGGCCGCGCGCGGCGGTGTGGGTTCGAAAGGCGGCATTACACCCCGAAAGCGCGGCGGTGCGACACTCCCGGACCCGCTTCCCTCCATTGGATTCCCGCCGATGAACGCTTCCCTCCCGCCCGGCCCGCCCCCCGCGCCGTCCCCGCGCCTGACCTCGCTCTCCCACGGCGGGGGCTGCGGCTGCAAGATCGCGCCCGGTGTGCTGAGCGACATCCTGCGCAATACCCGGGGCATGCCGGTGCCGCCCGAGCTGCTGGTCGGCATCGAGACCGCCGACGACGCGGCGGTCTACCGCCTGAGCGACGAGATCGCGCTCATCGCCACCACCGACTTCTTCATGCCCATCGTGGACGACCCGTTCGAGTTCGGCCGCATCGCCGCGACCAACGCGATCAGCGACGTCTACGCCATGGGCGGCAAGCCGATCATGGCGCTGGCGCTGGTCGGCATGCCGGTCCAGGTGCTCTCCACCGAGGTGATCGGCCGCATCCTGGCGGGCGGGCAGGCGGTCTGCGCCGCCGCCGGCATCCCGATCGCGGGCGGCCACACCATCGATTCGGTCGAGCCGATCTACGGGCTGGTGGCGCTCGGCGTGGCGCACCCGGCGCGCATCAAGCGCAACGCCGACGCGAAGCCCGGCGACCGGCTGGTGCTGGGCAAGCCGCTGGGCGTGGGCGTGCTGTCCGCCGCGCTGAAGCGGGACGCGCTCGACGCGGAGGGCTACGCGCGGATGATCGACACCACCACCCGGCTCAACACGCCCGGCCCGGAGCTGGCCGCGCTGGCCGGCGTGCATGCGCTGACCGACGTGACCGGCTTCGGCCTGGCGGGCCATGCGCTGGAGCTGGCGCGGGGCGCGGACGCCGCCGTCGCCATCGACTGGCCCCGCGTGCCGCTGCTGCACGGCGTGCGCGCGCTGGCGGAGCAGGGCCTGGTGACCGGCGCCTCCGGCCGCAACTGGGACGGCTACGGCGCCGAGGTGCGGCTGCCCGAAGGCTTCGCCGCGGCCGACCAGGCGCTGCTGACCGATCCGCAGACCAGCGGCGGCCTGCTGGTGTCCTGCGCCGAGGACGCGGTCGGGGCGGTGCTGGAGGCGTTCCGGCGCCACGGCTTCGATGCGGCCGCGGTCGTCGGCGAGGTCGTCCCGCACCGGCCCGGCGCGCCGCGCCTTGAGGTGACGGCATGACGGAGGCGCGCCCATGACCCAGCGTCCCCTGGTCCGCGCCGGCGACCTGGCCGGCTTCGACACCCTGATCGACGCGCGCTCGCCGGCCGAATACGCGCTCGACCACCTGCCCGGCGCGATCAACTGCCCGGTGCTCGACGACGAGGAGCGCCGCATCGTCGGCACGCTCTACAAGCAGACCGGCGCCTTCGAGGCCCGGCGGGTGGGCGGCGCGATGGTGGCGGCCAACCTGGCGCGGCACCTGCAGGAGCAGTTCGCCGACCGGCCGGCCGGCTGGAAGCCGCTGGTCTACTGCTGGCGCGGCGGCATGCGCAGCGGCTCCATGGTGACCTGGATGCGCATGGTCGGCTGGAAGGCCGAGCAGCTCGCCGGGGGCTACAAGAGCTTCCGGCGGCATGTGATCGAGCAGATCGCCACCGCCAGCCCGGCGCTGCCCCTCGTGGTGGTCTGCGGCGCGACCGGCAGCGCCAAGACCCGGGTGCTCCATGCGCTGGAGGGCCAGGGCGCCCAGGTGCTGGACCTGGAGCACCTGGCCAGCCACAAGGGCTCGCTGCTCGGCGGGCTGCCCGGCCGGCCGCAGCCCTCGCAGAAGCGCTTCGAGACGCTGATCGCCACGCGGCTGGAGGGCTTCGACCTGTCGCGCACCGTCTATGTCGAGGGCGAGAGCCCGCGCATCGGCCAGCTCAACCTGCCGGTGGAGCTGGTGGCGCGGATGCGTTCCGCGCCCTGCGTGGAGGTGGTGGCGACGCGGGCGGCGCGCCAGGCCTTCCTGCTGGAGGACTACGCCTACCTCGGCGACGCGCCCGGGGCGCTGGCCGAGAAGCTCGGCATGCTCAAGGACATGCAGGGCAAGGAGAACGTGCAGCGCTGGCAGGACTGGGCGCGGGAGCGGGCGCTGGCGCCGCTGTTCGCCGAGCTGATCGCGCTGCACTACGACCCGCACTACGAGCGGTCCCAGGCGCGGCATTTCGCGCAGTGGGCGCAGCGCGGGCAGGTCGCGACGGACGATCTCTCCGCCGCCGGCGTGGAGGCGGTGGCCCGCCGGATCCTGTCCGGCGACGCCGTCGCTCAGGCGGCTGGGGCCGCGGCCTTCCCGGCCTCTTCGTAGACGCGGGGCACGCGCTTGACGTTGCACAGCAACTCGTAGGCGATGGTGCCGGCCGCGACCGCCATGGCGTTCACGTCGACCTGGCGGCCCCACAGCTCCACGCGGCTGCCGATGCCCGCCTCCGGCAGGTCGGTCAGGTCGACGGTGAGCATGTCCATCGAGACGCGGCCGATCAGCGCGGCCCTCCGGCCATCGACCGCGACGGGCGTGCCCGCCGGGGCGACCCGCGGATAGCCGTCCGCGTAGCCGATCGCCACCAGGCCCGCCCGCGTCGGCCGACGGGTGACGAAGCCCCCGCCGTAGCCCACCGGCGCGCCGGCGGGCAGCGATCGCACGGCGAACACCTCGCTCTCCAGCGTCATGACCGGCCGCAGCGATGCGGCCTTCGGCGCCCCGGCGGGCATCGGATCGGCGCCGTACAGCAGGATGCCGGCGCGGCCCCAGGCGTGGCGGGCCGACGGCCACTGCAGGATGCCGGCCGAGTTCGCCAGGCTGCGCGGCGCGTCCAGGCCCGCGCAGGCCCGGTCGAAGGCCGCCACCTGGTCCGCCGTGGCCCGGGCGTCGGGCTCGTCGGCCCGGGCGAAGTGGGTCATGAGCACGATGCCGTCCACCCGGCCGCTCGCCGCCAGCCGCCGGTAGGCGCCGCCCAGCTCCGCGAGCGGGAAGCCGGCCCGGCCCATGCCCGAGTCCGCCTTCAGCCAGACCGTCAGGCCGGACGGCCCTCCGGCGTGCTCCGCCATCGCGAGCTGGCGTTCCTGGTGGACGACCAGCCAGATGCGGTGCTGCGCCGCGGCTTCCAGGTCGTTCGCGTCGAAGGCGCCTTCCAGCGCCAGGATCGGCTCCGCGATGCCGGCCCGGCGCAATTCCAGCGCTTCTTCCATGAAGGCCACCGCGAAGCCGTCGGCCCCGTCCGCCAGGGCGCGGGCGCACGCGACGGCTCCGTGCCCGTAGGCATCGGCCTTCAGCACCGCCAGCACCCGGCCGCCGTGCAGGGCCTTGGCGCTCGCGTAGTTGCGGCGCAGGGCGTCGAGGTCGATGCGGACGCGCGAGGGCCGGGTCATGCCGGCACCGCGCCGGCCGGGGACGCCTTCGCGGCGGCGCCGGGCGCGTACCGCCCGATGCCCAGGCCGGCGATGTCGATTTCCGGCCGGGCGCCGGTGACCAGGTCCGCGACCACCCGGCCCGAGCCGCAGGCCATGGTCCAGCCCAGGGTGCCGTGGCCGGTGTTGAGGTAGAGATTGCGCAACCGCGTGGCGCCGATGATCGGCGTGCTGTCGGGCGTCATCGGCCGGAAGCCGGTCCAGAAGCTGGCCCGGCCGACATCGCCGCCCGGGAACAGGTCCTGCACCACCATTTCGAGGGTGGCGCGCCGGCGCGGGTCGAGCGACGCGTCGAATCCCGCCAGCTCGGCCATGCCGCCGACCCGGATGCGCCGGTCGAAGCGGGTCACCGCGATCTTGTAGGTCTCGTCCAGCACCGTGGACCGCGGCGCCAGGGCCTCGTCCACCAGCGGCACGGTCAGCGAGTAGCCCTTGACCGGATACACCGGCACCGCGATGCCGAGCGGCGCGAGCAGGGCTCGGCTGTGGCTGCCCGTCGCCACGACGTAGCGGTCCGCCGGGAGCGCGCGGCCGTCGACGCGCACGCCGGACACCCGGTCGCCGTCGACGTCCAGGCCGTCGATCCGCGCATCGAAGCGGAATTCCACGCCCAGCTGCCTCGCCAGATCGGCCAGCGCGCGGGTGAACAGGTTGCAGTCGCCGGTCTCGTCGGTGGGCAGCTGCAGGCCGCCGGACAGGCGGTCCCTGGCCCGGGCCAGCGCGGGCTCGACCGTGGCGAGCGCGTCGCGGTCGAGCAGGCGGTAGGGCACGCCGCACTCCTCCAGCACCGCGATGTCGCGCTGCACCGCATCCACCTGCGCCTGGGTGCGGAACAGCTGCAGCGTGCCGCCGGTGCGCTGCTCGTACGCGATGCCGGTGTCCGCCCGCAGCTGCTGCAGGCAGGCGCGGCTGTACTGCGCCACGCGCATCATCCGTTCCTTGTTCTCGGCGTAGCGCTGCGCGGTGCAGTTGCGCAGCATCCGGGCCATCCACTGCAGCTGCCACAGGCTGCCGTCGGCCCGGACGGCGAGCGGCGCATGCTTCTGGAACATCCACTTCAGCGCCTTGAGCGGAACGCCCGGCGCGGCCCAGGGCGTCGAGTAGCCCGGCGACACCTGGCCGGCGTTGGCGAAGCTGGTTTCCAGCGCCGGGCCGGGCTGCCGGTCGACGACGGTGACCCGCGCGCCGGCCCGCGCCAGGTAGTACGCGGTCGTCACGCCGATGACTCCGCTGCCGAGGACGATGACTTTCATGGTGGATGCCCATTGGGATCGTGGAAATGACAAGTCTATTTTTCCATGGCAGCGCTTTTCACTGATTTTTTGGTGAATCGATGATAGAAACCCTGTTCTTCATCCATCGACGAGGCGACGCCGGAGAATGTTCGAACCCGACCGTATCGACAAGGCCATCCTGGATGTCCTGCAGCGCCAGGGCCGGATTTCCATGACCGAGCTGGCGGAGAAGGTCGGCCTGTCCGCCTCGCCCTGCACCGAGCGGGTGCGGCGCATGGAGCGCGAGGGCGTCATCACCGGCTACCACGCACGGATCGCGCCAGCCTCGCTCGGCAAGACGCTGCTGGTGTTCGTGGAGATCAAGCTGTCGGCCAAGTCGGGCGACGTCTTCGAGAAGGTCCGGCGCGAACTGCTCCACATGCCCGAGGTGATGGAGTGCCACCTCGTCTCCGGCGACTTCGACTACCTCGTCAAGTTCCGGCTCCGGGGCATGAACGAGTACCGGCACCTGCTCGGCGACATCCTCAAGAAGCTGCCGGTGGCGGCCGAGTCGCGCAGCTACGTGGTGATGGAAGAGGTCAAGGAGACCCTGTACCTGCCGGTGGACCGCTGAGGGTCCGTCGTCCGGCCGGCAGCCTCAGGCCGGCGGGCGGACATCGACGCCGATCCGGCCGAGGTAGTCGTGCATCGCCCGCTCGCAATCCCGTGGATTGCTCAGGTGCGGGCAGTGGCCGATGTTGTCGACCAGCACCTGTTCGGCGTGCGGCATCCGGCGCACCATGTACTCGCCGACCGAACGCGGGGCGATCGCGTCCACGGTGCATTGCAGGATGAGGGTCGGCGCCCGCATCAGCGGCAGTTCGGCCCGGTGGTCGGCCCTGAGCATGGCGCGCGCGAAGTTGCGGGCGATCTCCGGGTCGTTGCGGCAGAAGCTGTTGGTCAGTTCGATGGTGAGGTTGGCGTCGTTCACCGAACCCATGATGAGCGGCGCCAGCAGGTTCGCCCAGGCCAGGTAGTCCTCGTCGAGCAGGGCGAGCAGGTCGTCGATCTGCTCGCGGGAGAAGCCGCCGACGTAGTTGCCGTCGTTCACGAACGAGGGCGACGGCGCCACCATGATCTGCGCGGCGAACAGGTCCGGCGCACGGATGGCCGCCAGCATGCCGATCATGGCGCTCACCGAGTGGCCGACATAGACGACCGGCCCGTCGGCATAGCGGCGGACGATGTCCAGCACATCGGAGGCGTATCCGCCGAGCGTCGAATACTTGGACGTGTTGTAGATCGAGAGGTCCGACATGCCGTGGCCGACCAGGTCGAACAGCACCACCCGGTACCGCTCCGTGAAACTGGGCGCGACGAGCCGCCACATGTTCTGGTCGCATCCGAATCCGTGCGCGAAAACCAGGGTCGTGGGGCCGTCCCCCACGACATGGATGTTGAACCTCTGCTGAATACTCATGGTTCAAAGATAGCGGAGTCGCGTCTCGTGGAAAGGCAGGCTCCCGAATGACCTTCGCGCGCGGGACCGATCCGCGACTCGGTGCGTTGCGTATCGGTGTCGCCTATGAGGACCATAGCGGGAACCCTATGAATTCCGTGATGATTGGTGGATAATTAGATTTTGCAAAATTAAATGACGTAATAGGGGTGTGGCCATGCCGTTTCTGACCAATTTCTTCGGGTGGGATTTCTTCGTCGAGACCGAACAGTGGCGCGGTCGCTGGAACGGCGTGATCCGCATCGTCTCGGACGAAGGCGCCCGTCCCACCACGGTCCGCTGCCCGGACTACCGCGACACCGAGGCCGAGGCACGGCGGGACGCCCGGCTGCTGGCGCAGCAATGGTCCGAGAAGCTGGAGCGCAGCCCGCAGTCGGCCCGGACCGCCGCCGAGAAGGAGCTGGCCGTCGATGCGCCCGTGAACCGCTACGGCCTCTCCGGCGTCTTCGAGGAATTCGAGATCTGCCAGTAGGCCCCGGGAGCCGCGGGTCCGCGCCCTAGCGGCCCACGAAGACCGGCGCGCGCTTTTCGCGGAAGGCGGCCTGCGCTTCCCGGGCGTCCGCCGTCCGGCCGATCTGGGCGGTCATGTCCTGCTCGTAGCGGTAGCCGTCGCGCAGCGAGGCGCCCATGTCCTCCAGCGTGTTGAGCGTGTGCTTGCCCATGCGCGTCGAGACCGGACTCTTGGCGGCGATGGTCCGCGCCATCTCCAGGGCGGCGGGCATCAGCGACTCGTGCGGCGTGCAGGCCTCCACCACGCCGGTGCGCAGCAGCTCGTCCGCCGGCACGCGCCAGCCGGTCAGCATCATCCGCCGCACGCGGGAGTGGCCGAACAGCCGCATGGCGTGGCTGCAGCCGCCGAGCAGGCCGACGTCCACCTCCGGCAGGCCGAGGACGGCCCGTTCGGACGCGATCAGGATGTCGCTCGACGCCGCCATCGCCAGTCCCGAGCCCAGCGCCGCGCCGTTGATCGCCGCCACCACCGGCTTGGCGCATTCGCGGATCGCATGGAAGCATTCGCGGGTGCGGCGCGAATGCGCGCGCAGGTCGCCGGGCTCCTTGATGACTTCGGCCCGGCCCTTGAGGTCGGCGCCGGCGCAGAACACCTTGCCGGCGCCGGTCAGCACCACCGCCCGCAGTTCGTCGAGTTCCGAAATGCGGTCCAGCGCCCAGACCAGTTCGTCGTTGAGGCGCCGCGTCAGCGCGTTGACCGGGGGGCTGTCGAGCGTGAGCACCGCGACGTGCGTGTCGACGATCTCGACGCGGAGTTCGGCGAGCGAAGAAAACTGCTCTTGCATGGCGGTCTAGTCCTTGGGTGGGGAGAAAGTGGAAAGGGGCGGCGCGGCCAGCACCCGGATCGGGGCGCCGGCCCGCCAGGCGGCGATGGCATCGACCGCATGGCCGTAGAAGGCGCGCAGGTTGTCGTCGGTGACATAGCCCAGGTGCGGGCTGAGCAGCACGTTGGGCAGCGACCGCAGGGCGTCGTCCGGCGGCAGCGGCTCGGTGGCGAAGACGTCCAGGCCGGCGCCGGCGATCCGGCCGGCGCGCAGCGTCTCCAGCAGCGCGTCGGGGTCGACCAGCGCGGCGCGCGAGGTGTTGACGAGCAGGGCGTGCGGCCGCATCGCCCGCAGCGCCGCACGGTCCACGATGCCCCGGGTGGACGCGGCCAGCACCAGGTGCAGCGACACCACGTCGGCCTCGGCGAACAGGGTCGCCTTGTCCACCGCCTCGGCGCCCGCGGCCCGCGCGCGTTCCGCGTCGAGGTGCGGGCTCCAGGCGACGACCCGCATGCCGAAGGCGTCGCCGATGCGCGCCATGCGCGTGCCGAGCCGGCCCAGGCCGACCAGGCCCAGGGTGCGGCCGGACAGCGACCGGGCGAGTTCGGGCTGCCAGCGGCCCTGCCGCAGCGCCCGTTCGCTCGGCAGCAGGCGCTTGGCCAGCGCCAGGATCAGCGTCCAGGCCAGTTCGGCGGTGGCGCCGGCGCTGGCCGCGCTGCCGGGCGCGCCGCAGACGGTGACGCCGGCCGCGGCGCAGGCGTCCAGGTCGATCGCGGCGTTGGCCATGCCGGTGGTCACCAGCAGGCGCAGGGCCGGCAGCCGGGCCAGCAGCGCGGCGGAGAAGGGCGTGCGCTCGCGCATCGCCACCACCACGGCGTAGGGCGCGAGCCGCGCGGCGCGGGCATCGTCGTCCGCCGGGGTGTCGTGGTGGGCATCGACCGGCAGGCCCAGCCGGTCCCAGTCGGCCAGGTCCCGCGCGGCGCGCTGGTAGTCGTCGAGGATCGCGATGCGCATGGTGCGGGTCCTCAGTCGGCGGTGACGCGGCCCTGGCGGACCACCTCCGCCCAGCGCTTCTGCTCGTCGCGGATGGTCCGGGCGAAGGCCTCGGGCGTGGAGGACACCGGCTCGATGCCCAGCGGCTCCAGCTGCGCCCGCTGCGAAGGCGCGGCCATGGCCCGGACCGCCGCCGCCTGCAGGGTGCGCAGCACCTCGGGCGGCGTGCCGGCGGGCGCCACCAGCCCGAGCCAGTTCGACAGCTCGTAGCCGGGCAGGCCCGACTCGGCCACGGTCGGCACCTGCGGCAGCGAGGCCATGCGCTTCGCGCCGGTGCTGGCCAGCACCCGGACGCGGCCGCTCTTGGCGTGCTCCTCGTAGATGGCGTAGGAGTCGAAGGTCATGTCGACCCGTCCGGCCAGCACGTCGTTGAGCAGCGGCGCGCTGCCCTTGTAGGGCACGTGCACCAGCTCCACGCCGGCCACCCGCGCGAACAGCGCGCCGGCCAGGTGGCTGGAGCTGCCGTTGCCGGCGGAGCCGTAGGTGAGGCGGCCGGGCTGGCGCTTGGCCAGCGCGACGACCTCCTGCACCGAGCGCGCCGGCAGGCCCCGGGCCGCCACCATCACCCGCGGCGTGAGGTGGGTGAGCGACAGGGGCGCGAAATCCCGCAGCGGGTCGTAGCGCAACTTGGGGTAGAGCGCCGGGTTGATCGCCAGCGTGCCCATGGTGGCGAAGAGCAGGGTGTAGCCGTCCTTCGGCGCGCCGGCCACGGCTTCGGCGCCGATGGCGCCGCCCGCGCCGCCGCGGTTCTCGATCACCACCGGCTGGCCCAGGGCGATGCCCAGCTCCTGCGCCGCCAGCCGGGCCATGAGGTCGGTCGCGCCGCCCGCCGGGAACGGCACCACCAGCCGCAGCGGCCGGTCGGGGAAGGCGGCCTGCGCCGCGAGCGCGGCGGCGGCCGCGGCGGCGAGGACGGCGCCGCGCAGCAGGCGCAGCGCGTGTCGGGCGGTGGAGGGGCGCATGGAATGTCTCTCGTTCTTCGGGCGGGGCGCGTCCCGGTGCCGGCCGGGATGCGGCACGGGGTCCGGCGACGACTCTAGGCCCGGCCGGCGCCGGCGGCGAGGCGGCGCCCGGCAAAGCTGCTATGCGGCCGGCAGGCTATGCGCCGGGCGGCATGCCAGCCTTGCCGCCGGGGCGCCTAGGCCGGCGGGGGGCGATTGCCTACAGTCCGGCGAGGTCCGCACGGCGTCCCGCGACGGCGGCGCGCGGACGACGACGAACCCGCCTGGAGACAGCATGAGCGCAACTTCCGCCCCCGAGGGCGCAACCCCGACCGGCCCCGCGCGCGCCGGGCCGCTTTCGCACCTGCGGGTGCTCGACCTCAGCCGCATCCTCGCCGCGCCCTGGGCGGGGCAGATCCTGGCCGACCTGGGCGCCGAGGTCGTCAAGGTCGAGCGCCCCGGCGCCGGCGACGACACCCGCTCCTGGGGCCCGCCGTTCCTGAAGGACGCCACCGGCCAGGACACCCGCGAGGCCGGCTACTACCTGGCGGTCAACCGCGGCAAGCGCTCGATCACCGTGAGCATCGACACGCCCGAGGGCCAGCAGATCGTGCGCGACCTGGCGCTGCGGTCCGACATCGTGCTGGAGAACTACAAGGCCGGCACGCTGGAGCGCTACGGCCTCGACCAGGCCAGCCTGCGCGCGCTCAACCCGCGACTCATCTACTGCTCGGTCACCGGCTTCGGCCAGACCGGGCCGCGCCGCGACCAGCCGGCCTACGACTTCCTGATCCAGGCCATGGGCGGGCTGATGAGCGTCACCGGCGAGCGCGACGGCCTGCCCGGCGGCGGCCCGCAGAAGGTGGGCGTGCCCATCGTGGACCTGATGACCGGCATGTACACCGCGGTCTCGGTGCTGGCGGCGGTGGCGCGGCGCGACCGCACCGGCACCGGCGACGCCATCGACATCGGCATGCTCGACGTGCAGGTCGCCACCCTCGCCAACCAGGCGATGAACCACCTGGTGTCCGGCAAGGTCCCGCAGCGCAACGGCAACGCCCATCCCAACATCCAGCCGCAGGACGTATTCGCCTGCGCCGACGGCGACATGATCCTGGTCGTGGGCAACGACGGCCAGTTCGCCAAACTGGCGGGGGTGCTGGGGCATGCCGAGTGGGCGCAGGACGAGCGTTTCCGCACCAACGCCCAGCGGGTGCGCAACATCGGCGCGCTGTCGGCCCTGCTGCGCGAGGCCTTCGGCGGGCGCGCGCGGGCCGACGTCATCGCCGCGCTGGACGCGGCCGGCGTGCCCAGCGGCGCGATCAACACCGTGCCGGAGGTCTTCGCGGACCCGCAGGTGAAGGCGCGCGGCATGCTGATGTCGATGCCGCACCCGGCGGGCGTCGAGGTGCCGCAGGTCGCCAGCCCGATGCGCTTCGCCGACGCGCCCCTGCGCTACGACCGTCCGCCGCCGCTGCTGGGCGAGCACTCGGACGAGGTGCTGCGCGAGCTGGGCTACGACGAGGAACGCATCGCGCGGCTGCGCGGCGCCGGCGCCATCTGAGGCGCGGTCCCGGCGCGGCGGACACGACCACAACGACAGGAGACGCGAACATGCGACGCACGACATTCCTGGCCGCCCTGGCGGCCCCCGCCCTGGCGCTGGCGCTGGGCGCGCTGGCGCCGGCGGGCGCCCGCGCCGGCGACGGCCCGGGCGGCTACCCCGACAAGCCGATCCGCCTGGTGGTGCCCTTCCTGGCCGGCGGCGCCACCGACCTGATGGCGCGCGGCATGGCGCAGAAGCTGGCCGATGCCGTCGGCCAGCCGGTGGTGGTCGACAACCGGGCGGGCGCCGGCGGCGGCATCGGCGCCGAGGCGGTCGCGACCGCCCCGAAGGACGGCTACACGCTGCTCTATTCGACCATGGGCGTGCTGACCATCAACCCCAGCCTCTACCGCAACCTGAAGTACGACCCGGTCGCGAGCTTCAGCCCGGTGGCGATGACGCACGTCACCTCCAACCTGCTGGTGGTCAACCCGCAGGTCCCGGCGAAGTCGGTCGCCGAGCTGGTGGCGCTGGCGCGCGGCAAGCCGGACGGCCTGACCTTCAGCTCGGCCGGCAACGGCACCAGCAGCCACCTGTCGGGCGAGCTGTTCAAGTCCATCGCCGGGGTCGAGATGCGGCACGTGCCCTACAAGGGCAGCGCCGCGGGCCTGCCCGACCTGCTGGCCGGCCGCATCGACATGACCTTCGACACCGCGTCGAACTTCGTCGACTACACCAAGGCCGGCAGGCTGCGCCCGCTGGCCGTGACCTCGCGCGGCCGGTCGCCGGCCCTGCCGGACGTGCCGGCCATGGCCGAGACGCCGGGCTTCGCCGACTACGACGTGTCGCTGTGGCTGGGGGTGCTGGCGCCCGCCGGCACGCCGGCCGGCATCGTGGACTACCTCCACCGCCGCCTGGCGGCGGTGATGCGCGAGCCGTCCATGGAGGCCTCGCTCCGGCCGCTGGGCATCCAGCCGCTGCACGGCGGCCCGCAGGAGTTCGCCCGCGTCATCGCGCAGGACCGCCGCAAGTGGGCGGCGGTGGTCGCGGCCGCCAAGGTGCAGGCCGATTGAGGCCCGCGCGCTCCCCCGATCCCCCAGAACGAAAGAGACGATCCGATGAAACTCCACTGGTCCCCCAAGTCGCCCTTCGTGCGCAAGGTGATGGTCTGCGCCCACGAGCTGGGCGTGGCCGGGCAACTGACGCCGGTGCGCTCGATCGCCGCCATGCTCCGGCCCAACCCGCAGATCATGGAGGACAACCCGCTCTCCAAGATCCCGACCCTGGTGCTGGACGACGGCCGCACGCTGTTCGATTCGGTCGTGATCTGCGAGTACCTCGACACGCAGGCCGGCGGCGACCTCTTCCCGCGCGAAGGCGATGCCCGCTGGCGGGCGCTGCGCTGGCATGCGCTGGGCAACGGCCTGCTCGACGCCCTCATCCTCTGGCGCAACGAGCGAGAGCGCGCGGTGCCGCTGCCCGCGCTGCTCGATGCCTTCGCGCAGAAGACCGAGGCCTGCCTGGCGCTGCTGGAGCGGGAGGCCGGCGACCTGGAGGCCGCGCCGCTGTCCATCGGCCACATCGCCATCGGCTGCGCCCTGGGTTACCTGGACTACCGCTTCGACGCGCTGGCCTGGCGCGACCGGGCGCCGGCCCTGGCCGCCTGGTTCGCGGTGCTGGCGCGGCGGCCGTCGTTCGCGGCGACCGAGGTGGCGGAAGGCTGACCGCGCCGGCAGGCCAGCTGGTCAGCCGTACAGCCGCGCCGGGTTGTCCCGCAGGATGGTCCGCGCGATCGCGGCGTCGCCCACCGATGCGTGCA
>JAKOND010000047.1 GCA_022702125.1 Burkholderiaceae bacterium | reverse complement strand
CAGAGAACCTGTTCTATTTCCTGGAGAACCGGGTGCTGCGCCAGGCCGACGCGGCGGTGGCGCGCCGGCTGCGGGCGGCGGTCGCCATCGCGCAGCAGGACCGGGGCGCGGGGCTGCTCGACCGCTTCGTCGACGCGCTCGACATCGGCTGGATCGCGGCGCGGGTGCTGGTGCGGCGCGACCGGCGGCTGCAGGCGGTGCGCAACATCGAGGGCCTGCGCCGGGTGGGGCGCTCCTTCGGCAGCATCGCCGAGCTGTTCGCCCGGCTCAACGGCGCCGAGACGCAGCAGGACGCGGCCGGCGCCAGGGCCGCCGGGGCGATCACCCTGGCCCACATCGCCGCGGTCAAGGGGCTGGAGTTCGACCGGGTGGTGCTGCCCTACCTGCGCGCGGGCGAGTTCCCGGCCTTCGCCGAAGCCGGCGCGGCGGCGGGCGACGCGGAGGACAACCTGTTCTACGTCGCCGTCACCCGCGCGCGGCTGCAGCTGGTGCTGCTGGCGCACGCCGACCGGCCGAGCCCGTTCATCGCGCGCATCCACCGGCCCCCGGCGCCGGCCTGACCGCGCCGGTCCGTCCGGGGTGCGGGGCCCGGCGGATTCGTCGGACCGCGCGCACGGGTGCCCGACCGAAAACAGCGCCAATGGCGCGGGATTTCCCTGTCCGCCATCGCGGCGCGCTGCCTAGAATCATCCTGCCCGACGATTCACCCCACGAGACGAGAAGTCCATGAACGCACCCCCGACCGCGTCGGCCGCCGTCGACCCCGGGCGCCAGCGCGCCGTCGTCGAGCGTCTGGCGAAACTGCTGCCGGCGCACTGCCTGCTCTGGCAGGCAGAAGACACCCGTCCCTACGAATGCGACGGCCTGACGCTCTTCCGCCAGCAACCGATGGCGGTGGCGCTGCCCGAGACCGAGGCGCAGGTGGTGGCGGTGCTGCGGACCTGCCATGCGATGGGCGTGCCGGTGGTGGCGCGCGGCGCGGGCACCGGCCTGTCGGGCAGCGCGCTGCCGATGGGCGACGGCGTGCTGCTGGGCCTCTCGAAGCTCAACCGCATCGTGTCGGTGGACGCGCAGCGCCGCACGGCGGTGGTGCAGCCCGGGGTGCGCAACCTGGCCATCTCCGAGGCGGTGGCCCACCTGGGCCTGTACTACGCGCCCGACCCGTCGAGCCAGATCGCCTGCAGCATCGGCGGCAACGTGGCCGAGAACTCGGGCGGCGTCCACTGCCTGAAATACGGCCTGACGGTGCACAACGTGCTGCGGGTGCGCATGGTCACGATGGAGGGCGAGATCCTGGAGCTGGGCGGCGAGTCGCCCGATGCGCCGGGCCTGGACCTGCTGGCGGTCTTCGTCGGCAGCGAGGGCATGCTGGGCGTGGCCACCGAGATCACCGTCAAGCTGGTGCCCAAGCCGCGCCTGGCGCGGGTCGTCATGGCCAGCTTCGCCGACCTGGAATCGGCCGCCAACGCGGTGGCCGCGGTCATCGCCGCCGGCATCATCCCGGCCGGCCTGGAGATGATGGACCGGCCCGCCACCCGCATGGTCGAGCCCTTCGCCCAGGCCGGCTACGACCTGGACGCCGCCGCCATCCTGCTGTGCGAGAGCGACGGCACGCCCGAGGAGGTCGCCGAGGAGCTGGCCCGCATGGAGGCGGTCTTCGCCGGCGTCGGCGCCACCTCGCTGCGGGTGTCGCAGACCGAGGAGGAGCGCATGCGCCTGTGGGCCGGCCGCAAGAACGCCTTCCCGGCCGCCGGCCGCGTCAGCCCCGACTACTACTGCATGGACGGCACCATCCCGCGCAAGCGCCTGGCCGAGATGCTGACCGCCATCGCCGAGATGGAGGTCAAGTACGACATGCGCTGCCCCAACGTGTTCCACGCGGGCGACGGCAACCTGCACCCGCTGATCCTGTTCGACGCGAACGACCCGGACTCGCTGCGCCGCGCCGAGGCCTTCGGCACCGACATCCTGGAGCGCTGCATCGCCCTCGGCGGCACCGTCACCGGCGAGCACGGCGTGGGCATCGAGAAGATCAACCAGATGTGCACCCAGTTCGGCGAGGCCGAGCGCGAGGTGTTCCTGGGCGTCAAGCACGCCTTCGACGCGCAGGGGCTGCTCAACCCCGAGAAGGTGATCCCGACGCTGCACCGCTGCGCCGAGTACGGCGGCATGCGCATCGGCGCCGCCGGGCTGCCGTTCCCGGAGCTGCCGCGCTTCTAGCGCCGCACCGCGCACCCACGGCACCGGCATGCGCACCGCCGTCCCCGCCGATCCGCCGCCCGTGCCCCGTCGCTGCGGCGCCCCGCGCCCCTGCATGCCTCTTCCCGACCCGCTCCCCCCGCGCGCCGCCCCCGTTCCCGACCGGAGTCCGACTTGACCGCCGCCCACGCCTTCCTCGACGACCTGTCCGCCCGCGTCCGCGCGGCCGCCGCCGCCGGCACGCCGCTGCGCATCCGCGGCGGCGGCAGCAAGGACTTCTACGGCGGCGCGCTGGCGGGCGAGCCGCTCGACACCGGCGGCCTGGCCGGCATCGTCGACTACGAGCCGACCGAACTGGTGCTGACCGCCCGCGCCGGCACGCCGCTGGCCGAGGTCGAGGCCGCGCTGGCCGAGCGCGGCCAGATGCTGGCCTTCGAGCCGCCGCACTTCGGCCCGGGCGCGACCCTGGGCGGCGCCGTCGCCTGCGGCCTGGGCGGGCCGCGCGCGGCCTACGCCGGGCGGCCGCGCGATTTCGTGCTCGGGGTGCGCATGGTGGACGGCCGGGGCCGGCCGCTGCGCTTCGGCGGCACGGTGATGAAGAACGTCGCGGGCTACGACGTGAGCCGGCTGATGGCCGGCGCGGTGGGCGTGCTGGGCGTGCTGACCGAGGTGTCGCTCAAGGTGCTGCCGGTGGCGCGCGCCGAGGCGACCCTGGCCTTCGACTTCGACCAGGCCGCCGCCCTCGATGCGGTCAACCGCTGGGGCGGGCAGCCGCTGCCGCTGTCGGGCAGCGCCTGGCGCGACGGCCGGCTGTGGCTGCGGCTGTCGGGCGCCGAGGCGGCGGTCGACGCCGCGGTGCGCGGGCTCGGCGGCAAGCGTCTCGATGCCGACGACGCGCGGGCGTTCTGGCAGGGCCTGCGCGAGCAGACCGACGACTGGTTCGCCTGGCGCGATCCGTCGCTGCCGCTGCTGCGCGTCGCGTTGCCGTCCACCGCGCCGCCGCTGGCGCTGGGCGGCGACACGCTCGTCGAGTGGGGCGGCGCGCAGCGCTGGCTGGCGTCGGACGACCTGGCGGCGGTGCAGGCCGCGGCGAAGGCCGCCGGCGGCCATGCGATGCGCTTCCGCGGACCGCAGGCGCAGGACCGTGCGCCGCCGCGGGACGGCGCGCCGCAGCCCCGACGCTTCCTGGAGGCGCCCGATCCGCTGCGGCTGCGCCTGCACCGCCGGCTCAAGCAGGTCTTCGATCCGCACGGCGTCTTCAACCCCGGCCGCCTGTACCCGGACCTCTGAACCGCGTCCGCCCCCCGCCCGATCCCCGCACGAAGCCACCCCACGCCATGCAAACCCATCTCGCCGACTGGATCAAGGACACGCCGCAGGGCCGGGAGGCCGAGGCCATCCTGCGGCGCTGCGTGCACTGCGGCTTCTGCTCCGCCACCTGCCCGACCTACCAGGTGCTGGGCGACGAGCTCGACTCGCCGCGCGGGCGCATCTACCTGATCAAGCAGGTGCTCGAAGGCGCCGAGCCCACCGCGTCCACCCGCCTGCACCTCGACCGCTGCCTGACCTGCCGCAACTGCGAGACCACCTGCCCCTCGGGCGTGCAGTACGGCCACCTGGTCGACATCGGCCGCGCGGTGGTGGAGGAACGCACCCACCGGCAGCCGGCGGATCGGCTGGCCCGCGCCGCCCTCAAGGAAGGCCTGACCGGCCCGCTGTTCGCGCCCGCCGTGGCGCTGGGCCGGGCCGTGAAGCCGCTGCTGCCGCAGGCGCTCAAGAACAAGCTGCCCGCCACGCGGCCGGCCGGGCGGCTGCCCGCCGCCACCCACGCGCGCAAGGCGATGCTGCTGGCCGGCTGCGTGCAGCCGGCGCTGCTGCCGTCCATCGACGCGGCCACCGCGCGGGTGCTGGACGCCGTCGGGGTGCAGTCGGTGTTCGCGCCGGACGCCGGCTGCTGCGGCGCGGTGCGCTTCCACCTCAACGACCAGGAAGGCGGGCGGGCGCAGATGCGGCGCAACATCGACGCCTGGTGGCCGGCGGTCGAGCGCGGCGAGGTCGAGGCCCTGGTCATGAACGCCTCGGGCTGCGGCGCCACGGTGCGCGAATACGGCCACCACCTGAAGGACGACCCGGCCTACGCCGACAAGGCGCGCCGCATCGCCGGGCTGACGCGCGACGCGGGCGAGTACCTGGCCGGCTTCGCGCCGGTGCTGGCGGAGAAGCTGCGCGCGATGCCGGCGGCGCGGGACCGGGCCGATGCGCCGCCGGCGGTCTTCCATCCGCCCTGCACGCTGCAGCACTGGCAGCAGCTGCGCGGGGTGACCGAGGGGCTGCTGGCCGCCTGCGGCGTGACGCTCGCGCCCTTCGGCGAATCGCACCTGTGCTGCGGCTCGGCCGGCACCTACTCGGTGCTGCAGCCGGAGATCGCCACCCGGCTGCGCGACCGCAAGCTCGGCCACCTGCAGGCGCCCGCGCCGGGCGTGATCCTGTCGGCCAACATCGGCTGCATCACCCACCTGCAGAGCGGCACCGAGACGCCGGTGATGCACTGGATCGAATGGGTGGACCGGATGCTGCAGCCGGAACATGGCGCGTGACATCCCGGTCGAGCCGGCATTCCACCTTCGCCCGTAGCTATTGAAAAGAGAGCAAGCCGGTACGGATGCGGATGCCCGCTGCCCAAAGAAAAACCCCGCGCCTCTTGCGAAGCGCGGGGTTCCCTTTTCTTTGCTGCAGCGCACCCGTTTCAAACGGCGGCCCGGCGATGCGCCGGACCGTGCTGGAAAATGGTGGGGGGGAGGGGTTTAAGCGGCGGCGGGGGCGGCTGCCAGGGCCAGCGTCTTCACGCGGGCGGCCAGGCGGCTCTTGTCGCGCGCTGCCTTGTTCTTGTGGAAGATGCCCTTGTCGGCCACGGTGTCGATGACGCTCTGGGCCTTGGCGAAGAACTCGGCGGCCTTGGTCTTGTCGCCGGCGGCGCAGGCCTTCTCGACGTTCTTCACGGCGGTGCGGTACTTGGAACGCAGCGAGGTGTTGGCTGCGTTGATCTTGACGTCCTGGCGGACGCGCTTGCGGCCCGACGCGAGACGGGGGTTCTTTTTCTTCGGCTTGGTTGCCATGATTCGTTCCTAATGTGTCTGTGGATGATGCAGCAAAGCCCGCGATTATAAAACACCGGCCGAAACCTAGCGCCGCTCGACCACCACGGGCGACAGCTGCAGGGCGTCGCCGATGCGCCCGGCCGCATCGCGCGCCAGTGTCCGCGAGGCGAAGGGCCCGGCCTGCAGGCGGTGCAGGCCGCCTTCGCTGACGATCGCGAAACGCGCGCCGGACGCGTCCGCCCCGGCCTCGGCGCGCGCCCGCAGCCGCTCGGCGCCCTCGCGCAGGCCGAAGGCGCCGAGCTGCACCCAGAAGCCGGCGATGGCCGCGGAAGCCGATGCCTCGGGCGCCGGAAGGGGCGGTGCCGCCGCGGGAAGCGGCGCGGCCCGGAGCGTGTCCTGCGGCCGCATCGCCACGCCCACGACCGCATCCGCCGGCAGCACCCGCGCCGGCAGCTCGACCGCGCCGTCGAGCGCGTCGGGCAGCGCCGTCGAGGACGCGACATCGCTGGCAGGGGGTGCGACGCCGTACGCGGCAGCCTGCGGCGCGGGCGCCGCCGAGGGCAGGGTGGTCCAGGGCGCAGGCGGTTGCGCCGCCGGCCGCGGCTGCGCCTGAGCCTGCGGCCAGGCACCGGCGCCCGCCGCCACGGCGGCCGGCGGAACCGCGACGGCCGGCGCGGGTGCCGCGGCCGCCGACGCCAGCACCGGCCCGCCGCGCTGCCAGGCGCCGGTGCGGATGTCCTGCCAGGTGATGCGCTCCACCTCCACCGGCGCCACGCCGCGCAGCAGGCCGAGCTTGAGCGCGGCGGTGTAGCTCAGGTCGATCACCCGGCCGTCGTGGAACGGGCCGCGGTCGTTCACGCGCAGGATCGCCTCGGCGCCGTTGGCCGGGTTGCGCACCCGGACGTAGCTCGGGATCGGCAGCGTCGGATGCGCCGCGCTCATCGCGTACATGTCGTAGGGCTCGCCGCTGGCGGTGGACTTGCCGTGGAAGGCCCGGCCGTACCAGGAGGCCAGGCCCTGCTCGCGGTACGCCACGTCGCCTTGCAGCGGCTGGTAGCCGCGGCCCAGCACCGCGTAGGGCTTGTTGGGGCCGCCGCTGCGCACCGGCTCGATGCGCGGCTGCGCGTCCGGGATCGCCAGCAGTTCGGCCGCGGGCCGGGTGCCCGGGCCGTCGCGGCCGGCGCCGCGGCCGCCGGTGCCGGGACCGCTCGCGCAGCCGGCGAGCAGCAGCGCGACCGCCGCCGCAAGGCACAGCGGCGCGCGAGACGGGGTCGGCGACGGGATGGCGAGCGGAGGCGGCGGAGGTCGGCCCATGGCCGCATTCTCGCCGGGACGGCGCGCCGCGGGCCCGGGGAGCCGCGCCGGACGGCCCGCGTAGACTCGCGCCCCGTGTCACTCTTCAAAGCCGCCTCCACCGTATCGCTGCTGACGCTGGCTTCGCGCATCACCGGCCTCGCCCGGGAGCTGCTCATGGCGGCCTTCTTCGGCGTCAGCGCGATGACCGACGCCTTCAACGTCGCCTTCCGCATCCCCAACCTGTTCCGCCGGGTGTTCGGCGAGGGCGCGTTCAGCCAGGCCTTCGTGCCGGTGCTCTCGGCCACCCGGGTGGAGCAGGGCCACGACGGCGCCCGGCGGCTGATCGACCACACCGCCACGGTGCTGGCCTGGGTGCTGGTGCTGCTGTGCGTCGCCGGCGTCGCCGGCGCGCCGCTGCTGGTCTGGGCGATGGCCGG
The DNA here is from genome assembly GCA_022702125.1 of Burkholderiaceae bacterium. Lineage (GTDB taxonomy): Bacteria > Pseudomonadota > Gammaproteobacteria > Burkholderiales > Burkholderiaceae_C > JAKOND01. The sequence goes on along the minus strand of JAKOND010000047.1, from coordinate 54,769 downwards.
CGGCATGCACAAGGACCCGCGCGGCTACGACGCGGCGGTGGTCATGACGCGCTGGATGTTCCCCTACATCGGCTTCATGTCGCTGGTGGCCATGGCCGGCGGCGTGCTCAACACCTGGAAGAAGTTCGCGGTGCCGGCGGCCTCGCCGGTGCTGCTCAACGTGGCGCTGATCCTGTCGATGCTCTGGGGCGCGCCGTGGTTCGCCCGGCACGGCCTGGAGCCGATCTACGCGCAGTGCGTCGGGGTGATGGCCGGCGGCGCGCTGCAGCTCGCGCTGCAGCTGCCCGCGCTGCGGCGGCTGGGCCTCCTGCCGCGCATCGGCGCCACCTGGGCCGGCCTGCGCGCCGCCTGGGCCGACCCGGACACCCGCCGGGTGGCGCGGCTGATGCTGCCGGCGCTGCTGGGCGTCAGCGTGGCGCAGATCTCGCTGCTCATCAACACCCAGATCGCCTCGCACCTGGCCACCGGCAGCGTCAGCTGGATCACCTACGCCGACCGGCTCATGGAATTCCCCACCGCGATGCTGGGCGTGGCGCTGGGCGTGGTGCTGATGCCGCAGCTGGCCGCCGCCCGCGCGGCGCGCGACGACGCCCGCTACTCCGACATGCTCGACTGGGGCTTGCGGCTGGTGGTGGTGCTGGCCGCGCCCTGCGCCGTCGGGCTGCTGACCTTCTCCGAGCCGCTGGTGGCGGTGCTCTACCACTACGGCGCCTTCTCGGTGAACGACGTGCGGCAGACGCAGGTCGCGCTGATGGCCTACGGCGCCGGCCTGGTCGGCATCGTCGCGGTCAAGGTGCTGGCGCCGGGCTTCTACGCCAAGCACGACATGCGCACCCCGATGCGCATCGCCGTCTGCGTGCTGGTGCTGACCCAGGTGATGAACTATTTCCTCGTGCCGCTGCTGCAGCACGCGGCGCTGACGCTGTCGATCGGGCTGGGCGCGCTGGTCAACGCCCTGTGGCTGCTGGTCGGCCTGGTGCGGCGCGGCAGCTACCGGCCGCTGCCGGGCTGGGGCATGTTCCTGCTGCAGGTGCTGGCGGCCAGCGCGCTGCTGGCGGTCTACCTGATGTGGGCGGCCAGCGGCCTGGACTGGACCGGCATGCAGTCGGCCACGCTGCGCCGCATCGGCGTGCTGGCCCTGTGCCTGCTGGGCGCGGCGGCGGTGTACTTCACCGCCGCCTGGGGCGCCGGGCTGCGGCTGCGGCAACTGCTGCGCAGGTAGCGCCGCGCGCGGCGGCCCGGTATCCCTGGGCGCCGGCGGGGCGCGCTTGACGGGTTTCGGCGTGCGCCGCCAGAATGGGCCATGGCCCTCAGTCTCACGGCACCGACGCCCCTCGGATACTTCAGCTCCCTCGTGCAGAGCGACGACGGTTTCCCGCTGCTCGAAGCGGTCGCGAGCCTGGCGCAGGACGAGTACCCCGACCTCGACGTCCAGCAGGTCCCCGGCGACCTCGACCAGCTCCTCGCCCGCCTCAAGCGCCGGCTGGCGGCCGATGCGCCGCCGTTGCAGCGCCTGCGCATCCTCAACCAGTTCTTCTTCGGCGACCTGGGCTTCGGCGGCAACGTCAACGACTACTACGACCCGGACAACAGCTTCCTGCACGTGGTGCTGCGCACCCGGCGCGGCATCCCGATCTCGCTCGCGGTGCTGTGGATGGAGCTGGCCCAGGGCCTGGGCCTGCCGGCGCACGGCATCAACTTCCCCGGCCACTTCATGGTCAAGATCGACCTGCCCCGGGGCCAGGTGGTGATCGATCCGTTCACCGGCCATTCGCTCAGCCGCGAGGAACTCGGCGAGCGGCTCGAACCCTACAAGCGCCGCAGCGGCCTGGTCGACGACTACGACGTGCCGCTGGGCCTGTACCTGCAGGCCGCCACGCCGCGCGAGATCCTGGCGCGGATGCTGCGCAACCTCAAGGAGATCTACCGGCAGCAGCAGGACTGGACGCGGCTGGTGGCGGTGGAGTCGCGGCTGATCGTGCTGCTGCCCGACAGCTGGGCCGACTACCGCGACCGGGGCCTGGCCTACGCCGAGCAGGGCCGCGCCGCCGAAGCGGCCGACGACCTGCAGGTCTACCTGCACCATGCCGACGACGCGCTGGACGCCGACTCGGTCGCCATCCGGCTCGCGGCGCTGCGCAACGCGCCGCACTGAGCCCGTCCGGCGCGCATGCCGGCGGCCGGTCGGCGCTTCAGGCCAGGCGCGCGGCCTGGAGCTCTTTCTTCAGGTAGGCGTAGAAGAGCGGCGCCGCGACCAGCCCGGCGGCGCCGAAGACCGCCTCGGCCACGAACATCACCGCCAGCAGCTCCCACACCGCCATGTGGGTGCTGCGGCCGACCACCTTGGCGTTGATCACGTACTCGGCCTTGTGGATCAGGACCAGGAAGGCCAGGCAGGCCAGCCCGGTCACCGGCGAGACCGACAGTCCGACCACGGTGATGACCGCGTTGCACAGCAGGTTGCCGACGATGGGGATCAGCCCGGCGATGAAGGTCAGCACCACCAGCGCTCCGCGGTAGGGCAGGTGCAGTCCCCAGAGCGGCAGCACCAGTATCAGGAAGGCGGCAGTCAGCAGCGCGTTGAACGAAGCGATCCAGAACTGCGCCGCCACGATCTGCCGGAAAGCGTCGCCGAAGCGCGCGGCCCGCAGGCGCAGCTGCACCGCCAGCGGGCCGCCGGGCGGCAGCCGCGGGCTGGCGGCCGCCAGCACGCCGACCAGCAGGCCCACGTACGCGAAGAGCAGCGCGCCCAGCCACGCCCGCCCGGCCAGCGCCAGCGCGCCGGCCTGGGTGCGCAGCTGGCTGGCGATCATGCGCTGCAGCTCGGCGACGCCCTCGGGCAGGTGCCCGGCCATCTCGGGCGGCAGCTTCTGGCGCAGTTCCAGCACGGTGCGGGCGGTGTAGTGCAGCAGGTCCTGGTACTGCTCGGGCGCGGTCAGCACGAAGCTGCGCGCATGCGACAGGCCCAGCGCCAGCAGGCCCAGCGGCGCGACCATCATCAGCACGGCGGCGATGGTCGAGGCCACCGTTCCCGGCGGAGGCGTGTCCGCGCCGCCCGGCGCGCCCGCCGCCCGCTGCGCACCGCGGGCCAGCATCCGCGCGAGCGTCCGCGCGATGGCCCGCGTGCCGAGGAAGCCGGCGCAGACGCACAGCAGCCCCGGCAGCAGGCCATGGAACATCACCAGCAGCAGCAGGGCCGCCACCAGCAGGTAGCTCACCACCGCGAGCCGGCCTGCGCACGGCGCGGTCATGGCCGCAGCCATGCCCGCGGTCCGGGCGGACGGCGCCGGTCCGTCGTTCTCGTTCGGCGGCAACGGGCCGCGGTCCGGGGCGGGGCGCTGCACGGGCAGGGCCGGTGAACGAAGCGGACGGCGTGGGCGCATGGAGGGCGGTTCGGCTCCGGAGTCGGAGGGTGCGGGCGCGGCGGGGAGATCGGTCGGTCAGGCGGTCGCGGGCTCAGGCGACCACGACGGCCGCGCCCTCGCCGCGCGCCGCGATGGCGCCGATGCGGTGCACCTGCTCGCCGGCGGCGCGCAGCGTTTCCGCCGTGGCGTCGGCATGCTCCGCCGCCACCACCACCACCATGCCGATGCCGTTGTTGAAGGTGCGGTTCATCTCGGCGTCGTCGATGCCCGCCACCCGCTGCAGCCAGGCGAAGAGTTCGGTCTGCGGCCAGCTGCCTTTCTCCAGGTGGGCGGCGGTGCCCTCGGGCAGCACGCGCGGGATGTTCTCGAGCAGGCCGCCGCCGGTGATGTGGGCCAGCGCCTTGACCGGGTGCTGCGCCAGGGCCTGCAGCACCGGCTTCACGTAGAGGCGGGTCGGCGCCATCACCGCCTGGCGGAAGGGCTGGCCGTCGAGCGTTTCGGGCAGGTCGCTGCCGGCGCGCTCGATGACCTTGCGCACCAGCGAGAAGCCGTTGGAGTGCACGCCGTTGGAGGCCAGGCCCAGCACCGCGTCGCCGGGACGCACGTCCTGGCCGGTCAGGATCTTCGACTTCTCGACCGCGCCGACGGCGAAGCCCGCGAGGTCGTACTCGCCGTCGGGGTACATGCCCGGCATCTCGGCCGTCTCGCCGCCGATCAGCGCGCAGCCCGAGAGCTCGCAGCCGCGGGCGATGCCGCCGACCACCGCGGCGGCGGTGTCCACGTCGAGCTTGCCGCAGGCGAAGTAGTCGAGGAAGAAGAGCGGCTCGGCGCCCTGCACCAGCACGTCGTTGACGCTCATGCCGACCAGGTCGATGCCGACCGTGTCGTGCATGTTCCATTCGAAGGCCAGCCGCAGCTTGGTGCCCACGCCGTCGGTGCCGCTGACCAGCACCGGCTCCCGGTAGCGCTTGGGCACCTCGAACAGCGCGCCGAAGCCGCCGATGCCGGCCAGCACGCCCTCGCGCATCGTCTTCTTGGCCAGCGGCTTGATGCGCTCGACCAGCGCGTCGCCCGCATCGATGTCGACGCCGGCGTCTTTGTAGGAAAGCGGGGTGGGGGAGGGGGTGGAGGAGCTCATCGGATGACGCATGCGGCCAGCATGCGCGTTAAAAAAAGGCCAGGGCGGAAGGGCGTGGCGCGGGGGTGGGGCGGACGCCCCGCCCGAACATGCCGGACGACTAGAATTCGCGCAGATTCTAAGGCGGGCTCCCGGGCGGCCTGGACCGCTCCCGAACGTTCTCCCCCGCATGCCACCGCTTTTCCCTCCGCCGCGCCTGCCTTCATGCAGATGAAGCAAATCGCCCTCGACATCGGCCTCGCCACCGGGCCGACGCTCGACAGCTTCGTCGCCGGGTCGAACGCGGGCGCATTGGGCCACCTGCGCTTCTGGAGCCGGGCCGACAGCCACCACCGGCCCGGCGCCCTGGTGCCGACCTACCTCTGGGGCAAGCCCGGCAGCGGCAAGACCCACCTGCTCGAAGCCCTGCGCGCCTCGCTGCGCGAGCAGGGCGCCCGGGTGGGCTGGCTCGACGCCTCGGTCCACACGCCCGAGGAATACGACGAATCATGGGCCGCGGTGATGCTCGACGAGGTCCACCTCTACGATCCGGTGCAGCAGCACGCCGCCTTCAAGTGGTTCGTCAACGCCAGCACCCACCGGTGCTGGGTGCTGGCCGCCGGCGACGCGGCGCCGGCCGACCTGCGGCTGCGCGAGGACCTGCGCAGCCGGCTCGGCTGGGGCGACGTCTTCCACCTCGACCCGCTCGACGAGGCCGGCCAGCGCCAGGCGCTGCGCCAGGAGGCCGACGCGCGCGGCATCGTGCTCGGCGCCGAGGTGCTGGATTTCATGCACAAGCGCTTCAGCCGCGACCTCGGCAGCCTCAAGCAGCTGCTCGACCATCTCGACGGCTACGGCCTGCGCACCAAGCGGGCGGTGACCATCCCGATGCTCAAGTCGATGCTGGAATCGGAATAGCCGGATGACGCCGGCACACCGTCTTTCGGCCGAGGGCGCAAAATCGCGTGTGCGCTCGGCCCGCGCGGCATGCCCGTCCGGCCTCCGGGCCGGACCCCGCGCCTCCCCGCTCCCGACATGAAACTCGCACTTTTCGACCTCGACCACACCCTGCTGCCGCTGGATTCCGACCATTCCTGGGGCGTCTTCACCACCGCGCTGGGCTGGACCGACCGCGACGCCTTCGCCCGCCGCAACGACGAATTCTTCGCCCACTACCGCGCCGGCACGCTCGACATCCACGACTACGTGCGCTTCGCCACCGACGCGGTGCGCCAGCGGGGCGCCGAGGCCGGCGCCGAAGCGCACCGGCGCTACATGGCCGAGGTCATCGGGCCGGCCATCACCCCGGCCGCCCGCGACCTGGTGCGCGGCCACCAGGCGGCCGGCGACACGGTCGTCATCGTCACCGCCACCAACGAATTCGTCACCCGTCCGATCGCCCGCGCGCTCGGCGTGGACGAGCTGATCGCGGTGGACCTCGAACGCGGCGACGACGGCTGGATCACCGGCGCCATCGCCGGCATCCCCTCGGTGCGCGAAGGCAAGGTCGCCCGGGTCGAGGCCTGGCTCGCGGCGCGCGGCCTGGGCTGGGACGACGCCGAGACCACCTTCTATTCCGATTCCCTCAACGACCTGGCGCTGCTGGAGAAGGTGGACCACCCGGTGGCGACCAACCCCGACGAGCGCCTGCGCGCCATCGCCCGCGAGCGCGGCTGGCGCATCCTCGACCTGTTCGCCGACGCCTCCGCGGCGCAGCCGCCCGACCTTCTCCTGCCAGAACAAAAATGATCAAAGCCCTCATCGACAAGCTGCTGCGCAAGGCGCCGGCGGCGCCCGCCAAGCCCCGGAAGCCGAACTTCGGCAAGCGCGAGGAGGTGCCGCACAGCGTCCACCGCATCGACCCGGACCTGGTGGACCGCCGCGCCAAGGACGTGGTCCAGACCCTCAAGGAAGCCGGCTTCGAGGCCTACATCGTCGGCGGCGCGGTGCGCGACCTGCTGGTCGGCCTGCGGCCCAAGGACTTCGACGTGGCCACCAACGCCACGCCCGAGCAGGTCAAGGCGCTGTTCCGCCGCGCCTTCATCATCGGCCGGCGCTTCCGCATCGTGCACGTGGTCTACGGCCGGGGCCGGGAGCACGAGGTGATCGAGGTCTCCACCTTCCGCGCCTACCTCGACAACGCGGCAGCCGAGCAGGTGGCCGGCAATGAGCGCACCAGCAAGAGCGAGCTCGCCAACATGCACCACGCGGTCGACTCGACCGGCCGGGTGCTGCGCGACAACGTCTGGGGCCCCCAGGAAGAGGACGCGATCCGCCGGGACTTCACCGTCAACGCGATGTACTACGACCCCGAGCGCCAGGTGGTGGTGGACTACCACGGCGGCATCCAGGACAGCCAGAAGCTCACCCTGCGCATGATCGGCGACGCCGCGGCCCGCTACCGCGAGGACCCGGTGCGCATCATCCGCGCGGTGCGCTTCGCGGCCAAGCTCAGCGCGCTGGGCTTCACGCTCGACGCCAAGACCGCCGCGCCGCTGGTGGCCTCGCAGGCGCTGCTGGCCGACGTGCCGCAGAGCCGGCTGTTCGACGAGATGCTCAAGCTGCTGCAGACCGGCCACGCGCTGGCCACCGTCGCGCAGCTCAAGAAGCTGGGCCTGGAGCGCGGCATCTACCCGCTGCTCGACCTGGTGGTCGAGCGCGCCGAGCAGCCCTTCGTCAACGCGGCCCTGGCGGACACCGACCGCCGCGTCGGCGAAGGCAAGCCGGTGGCGCCGAGCTTCCTGCTCGCGACCGTGCTGTGGGCCGATGTGTACGAGGGCTGGAACCGCCGCATCGCCGACCGCCAGCATGCCTTCCCGGCGCTGCAGGACGCGATCGACGACGTGTTCAACGCCCGCATCGGCGACGTGTCCGGCCGCGGCAAGCTGGCCGCCGACATGCGCGAGATCTGGGTCATGCAGCCGCGCTTCGAGAAGCGCAGCGGCAGCACGCCCTTCAGCCTGGTCGAGCAGCCGCGCTTCCGCGCCGGCTTCGACTTCATGCGGCTGCGCGCCGACATCGGCGAGGTGGACGAGGCGCTGGCCGACTGGTGGCAGGAATTCAGCACCGCCGACGACGCGCGCCGCGAGGACTTGATGGAGCAGGTGCGCGAGGAGCAGAAGAGCCGCCAGCGCAAGGCCGCGCCGGTGGCGCACCGGCTGCCGAAGGCCGCCCGCGCCGACGAGGCCGACGGCGAGCCGCAGGCCGGGGATGCGCCGCCGCCGGCCGAAGGCGAGGCGCCGGCGCCCCGCAAGCGCCGCCGGCGCCGCAAGTCGAACGCCAGCGGCAGCGGCGGCGGCGATGCCGAGGGCGCGTCGTTCGACGACACCGGCACCGATGGCGGCGGCGATGCCGGGACCGGCGCCGGCGCGACGCCCGACGAAGCCCCGGCCCCCCGGTCCGCGCCGGCGCGCGAGCGTAATCCGCGCCCCGCCCGGGAGCGCGATACCCCCGAGGCCGAAGCCCCCGCGGCCGAGGGCGAGGCGGACGAGCGTCCCCGTTTCGTCTCCGCCTTCACCGCCGAGTCCGAAGCGGAACTCGGCGACGCCGCGCGCCCGCGCCGGACGCGCACCCGCCGTCGCAAGCCCGAGGGCGGCAGCGATGCGCCGGCTCCCGCCGCGCCGGAAGACGATCGCTGAGCCCCCCGGGCCGACTCCCTTGTCCGCCGACGATTCCACCCCGGCCGGTCATGGCGGCGCGGACCGCCACGACGCCTTCGTCGCGCTCGGCGCCAACCTCGGCGACGCGCGGGCCACCCTGCGCCACGCGCTCGACGCACTCGCCCGCCTGCCGGGCACCGCGGTGACGGCGGTGTCGTCCTTCTACCGCACCGCGCCGGTGGATTCCGACGGGCCGGACTACCTCAACGCGGTCGCGCGGCTACGGACCGCCTGCGCGCCGCTGGAATTGCTCGACCACCTGCAGGCGCTGGAAGACGCCGCGGGCCGGCAGCGGCCCTACCGCAATGCGCCGCGCACGCTCGACCTCGACGTGCTGCGCTACGACGACCTGCGACTCGATGTCCCACGGCTGCAGCTGCCGCATCCGCGCATGTACGAGCGTGCCTTCGTGCTGGTGCCGCTGGCCGAAATCGCGCCCGGTCTGGTCCCGCCGGACTGCCTGGCCGCGGTGGCGGGGCAGGTCATTTCTCCGATCCCCTCCGACTGAGCCGGTTGCGGGGGCGCCCCGCATGCGGCGGTCCCGCAAGCGATCCTGCGGATGACCGGCAGGCGCGCAGGCAGGCCCGTCGTCGCCCGATCCGGAAGACGGACCGCCGGACCGCCTGTCGGTGCTTGCCTACAGGGAAAACACCGTCCGTCCGTCTGTCCATTGCTGCGCTGCAACACATAATGAAACGGCAGCCCGCGATCCCCCGCGGAGCATCTCTCCGGACCTCCCCACCATGACATCGCGCACGGTCGTGCCGCCAGCGGGAACTCCCGCTCCGTCCTCCAGCCTGCCTTCCGCTGCAGAAGGCGCCGTCCCTCTTCCGGCGCCCGCGGCCGCTGCCTCCGGCAGCAGTCTCCCGAGCCTCCAGGCGCCTCCCCATTTCCGGCAGTTCGAAACCCTCGGCGCGCACCTGGCGCCGAACGGCGCGGGGGGCGTCGCCTTCGCCGTCTGGGCCCCGAACGCGCGCAGCGTCTCGGTGATCGGCGACTTCAACGGCTGGCAGGGCGACGCGATGCAGCCGCTGCAGGACGGCAGCGGCCGCTGGACGGCCATCGTCGCGGCGGCCCACGAAGGCGACTGCTACAAGTACCGCATCGAATCCCCGCACGGCGAGATCCTGGAGAAGGCCGACCCGTTCGGCTTCCAGGCCGAGTGCCCGCCGCGCACCGCATCGCGCGTCGCCCGGCTGGACTACGTCTGGGGCGACGACGACTGGATGCGTTCGCGCGGCGAGCGCCAGAGCCTGCAGTCGCCGGTCTCGATCTACGAGCTGCACCTGGGCTCCTGGCAGCGCGCCGAGGACGGCAGCTACCTCAATTACCGCGAAGCCGCGCACCGCATCGCGGCCCACTGCCGCAACCTGGGCTTCACCCACGTGGAGCTGATGCCGGTGGCCGAGCATCCGTTCTACGGATCGTGGGGCTACCAGATCACCGGGTATTTCGCCCCCAGCGCCCGCTACGGAACCCCGCAGGACCTGATGGCGCTGGTCGATACCCTGCACCAGCACGGCATCGGCGTGCTGCTCGACTGGGTGCCCTCGCACTTCCCGGCGGACGCGCACGGCCTGGGCCGCTTCGACGGCACCCACCTCTACGAGCACGAGGACCCGCGCCTGGGCTTCCATCCGCAGTGGAACAGCCTGATCTTCAACTACGGCCGCTTCGAGGTGCGCGACTTCCTGGTCAGCAACGCGCTGTTCTGGCTGCAGCACTACCACTTCGACGGCCTGCGGGTCGATGCGGTGGCGTCCATCCTGTACCTGGACTTCTCGCGCGAGCACGACCAGTGGATCCCGAACCCCGACGGCAGCAACCAGAACTGGCCGGCGGTGCAGTTCCTGCGCGACCTCAACACGGCGGTGTACGCCGCCTTCCCGGACGTGCAGATGATCGCCGAGGAGTCGTCGAGCTGGCAGGGCGTCTCGCGCCCGGTCGAGCACGGCGGCATCGGCTTCGGCATGAAATGGAACATGGGGTGGATGAACGACACCCTGCGCTATTTCGAACGGCCGCACTTCTACCGCGAGTACCACCAGGAGGACGTGCGCTTCTCCTTCTGGTACGCGTTCGACGAGAACTTCCTGTTGCCCCTCTCGCACGACGAGGTGGTGTACGGCAAGGGCAGCCTGCTGGGTCGCCAACCGGGCGACGACTGGCAGCGCTTCGCGGGACTGCGCACGCTCTACGGCCTGATGTGGGCGCATCCCGGCAAGAAACTCCTGTTCATGGGCGGCGAATTCGGCCAGGAGCAGGAATGGCACCACGAGCGCACGCTCGACTGGCATCTCTGGAACGACCCGATGCACGCCGGCATCGGCCGGTGGGTGGCGGACCTCAACCGCGTCTACCGGTCCCATCCGGCGCTCCACCGCCTCGACTTCTCGAAGGACGGGTTCTCCTGGGCCACCACCTCGCACGCCCCCGCCACGACGTTCGCCTTCCTGCGGCATGCCGACGGGGACGGCGGCGACCTGCTCGCGGTCTGCAACCTGACCGCCGCGCCGCTCCACGGACTGCGCATCGGCGTTCCGCGCGCCGGCCTCTGGCGCGAGGTGCTCAACAGCGACGCGGCCCTCTACGGCGGCAGCGGCGTTGGCAACCTGGGCGGCTGCGAAGCGCAGCCGGTCGCCTGCGGCAGCCACGGCCACAGCATCGTGGCGACCGTCCCGCCGCTGGCCACCGTCTACTTCTCCGACTCGGCCCCTCCCCTCTAAAAAACCTCACATACCCTTTTCCCTGGAGACAGTCATGGCAAAGAACAAGAACGTGCTGGCCTTCGTGATGGCCGGCGGCGAAGGCTCCCGGCTCCACCCCCTGACGGCGGACCGCTGCAAGCCGGCCGTGCCCTTCAACGGCAAGCACCGGGTGGTGGACTTCGTGCTGTCCAACCTGATCAATTCCGAGATCTTCTCGGTCTACCTGCTGGTGCAGTACAAGTCGCAGTCGCTGATCGAGCACATCCGGCAGTCGTGGACGATGGCGCGCTTCATGCCCAACCACTTCGTCACCGTGGTGCCGCCGCAGATGACCAACGGGCCGGAGTGGTTCCAGGGCACCGCCGACTCGGTCTACCAGAACATCCACCTGATCGAAACCTTCAAGCCCGACATCGTCGCGGTCTTCGGCGCCGACCACATCTACCGCATGGACGTGCGCCAGATGATCGACTTCCACAAGGAGACGAACGCCGACGTCAGCGTGGCGACCCTGCCGGTGCCGCTGGCGCAGTGCGACCAGTTCGGCATCGTCGAGATCGACCCCGGCCACCGCATCGTCGAGTTCAAGGAAAAGCCCAAGGGCGACATCGCGCCGATGCCGGGCAGCAGCACCCACGCGCTGGCCTCCATGGGCAACTACATCTTCAACGCCGACGTGCTGCTGGCCGCGCTGCGCAAGGCGAAGGCCACCGGCGAGAGCGACTTCGGCAAGCACATCCTGCCGAGCATGGTCCAGAGCCACAAGCTGGTGGCCTACGACTTCAACACCAACGAGATCCCCGGCACCGCCCCGTACGAGGAGCACGGCTACTGGCGCGACGTGGGCACCATCGACGCGTACTTCGAAGCGCACTTCGACACCATCGGCGCCACGCCCAAGTTCCGCATGACCAACCCGGAATGGCCGATCTTCGCCAGCACCGATCCGTCCGAATCCGCGCAGATCGAGGACGGCACCATCCACCGCTCGGTCGTCGGCTCGGGCAGCATCATCGACGGCGCGACGCTCGACCACGCCATGCTGCGCCGCGCGGTCACCGTGCACCGCAACGCCCGGCTGGAGCACTGCATCGTGATGGAGCGCTCGGTCATCGGCGCCGGCGCGAAGATCCGCCGGGCCATCGTCGACCAGAACAACGACATCCCGCCGGGCGAGAGCATCGGCTACGACCTGGAGCGCGACCGCCAGCGCTTCCACGTCACCGAAAGCGGCATCGTGGTGGTGCCCAGCGGCTATTTCCAGACGCAGGTCAGCCGCACGCCTTCCATCGGCGGCGTGCCGCAGGGCAGCGACCTGGCGATGCAGACCGCCGCCGCGGGCCACCTGCCGTTCCAGGATTCCCCTCCCCAGCCGGCCCCGCCGGCACTCTCCCGCAACCCCGAAGAAAAGGCTGCCGTATGAGCGTCGTTCCCGAAACCGCAGCGAATTCCCCCTCCATGTCCGAACCCACCGACCACGACGCGCCCGCCGCGCCCGTGTCCGCCGTCGTCGTCGAAACCGACGTGGCCGGCGGCAGCAGGCTCTACAAGCGGGCCGAGCGCGGCGACGCCGCCCGGCTCGGCGCGCATGCGGACGCCAAGGGCGTCAATTTCGCCATCTTCTCCAGCTCCGCCGAGAAGATCGAGTTGTGCCTGTTCGACGAAGAAGGCTCGACGCAGCTCGAACGCATCGAGTTGCCCGAGCGCACCGGCGACGTGTGGCACGTGTACCTGCGCGGCCTGCCGGTCGGCACCCGCTACGGCTACCGGGTGCACGGCCCCTACGCGCCCGAGAACGGCCAGCGGTTCAACCCCGCCAAGCTGCTGATCGACCCGTACGCCCGCGCGCTCGACCGTCCGATCCGCGGCGCGCCCGACCAGTACGCCTACGTCCAGGGCGACGAAGCCGAAGACCTGGCCATCGACGACACCGACAACGCCGCCACCATCCCGAAGGCGGTGGTGGTGGACGACCGCTTCGACTGGGGCGACGACAAGCCGCCGGCCGTGCCGTGGGACCGCACCGTCTTCTACGAGATGCACGTCAAGGGCTACACCCACAAGCACGAAGGCGTTCCGGCGGAACTGCGCGGCACCTACGCCGGCCTCGGCTCCGAAGCGGCGATCGCGCACCTGAAGCACATTGGCGTCACCTCGGTGGAGCTGCTGCCGGTGCAGTCCTTCATTGACGACGAGCGGCTGCTCGGCCTGGGCCTGAACAACTACTGGGGCTACAACACCATCGGCTTCTTCGCCCCCGAGCCGCGCTACGGCGCCTGCGGGGAGCAGGGCGCCCAGGACACGGTGCGCGAGTTCAAGCAGATGGTCAAGGCGCTGCACGCCGCGGGCATCGAGGTCATCCTGGACGTGGTCTACAACCACACCGGCGAAGGCAACCACCTCGGCCCGACGCTCAGCTTCAAGGGCATCGACCACGCCGCCTACTACCGCCTGAGCCCCGAGGACCGCCGCTTCTGCGTCGATTACACCGGCACCGGCAACACGCTCGACAGCAGCAGCCCGGCGGTCGTGCGGCTGATCATGGACAGCCTGCGCTACTGGGTCGAGGAAATGCACGTCGACGGTTTCCGCTTCGACCTGTGCTCGACGCTGGCGCGCGGCGCCAACGACTTCGACATCCGCTCGCCCTTCCTGGCGGCCGCCGCGCAGGACCCGGTGCTCGGCCGCGTCAAGCTGATCGCCGAACCCTGGGACGTGGGCCCGACCGGCTACCAGGTGGGCGGCTTCCCGGCGCCGTGGGCCGAGTGGAACGGCAAGTACCGCGACGCGGTGCGCGATTTCTGGCGCGGCCAGGACGGCGCGCTGCCCGAGTTCGCCGCGCGCCTGTGCGGCTCGGCCGACATCTACGGCCCGTCGCGCCGCTCGCCGCTGTCGAGCGTCAACCTCGTCACGGTGCACGACGGCTTCACCCTGCACGACCTGGTGAGCTACAACGAGAAGCACAACGAGGCCAACGGCGAGGACAACCGCGACGGCGAGAGCCACAACCGCAGCTGGAACTGCGGCGCCGAGGGCGAGACCGACGACGAGGCCATCATGGCGCTGCGCGAACGCCAGAAGCGCAACATGCTGACGACGCTCTACGTGTCGCAGGGCGTGCCGCTGCTGCTGGGCGGCGACGAGATGAGCCGCAGCCAGGGCGGCAGCAACAACGGCTACTGCCAGGACAGCGAGATCAGCTGGTACGACTGGAGCGAGGAGCGCCGCAACGACACGCTCGTCACCTTCGTGCGCCGGCTCGCCGCGCTGCGCCGCAGCCAGCCGGTGCTGCGCCGGGCGCGCTTCCTCTCGGGCGTGCCCGACGAGGACGGCCGCAAGGACATCACCTGGTACAGCGTCTGGGGCCTGGAGATGCAGCAGGACGAATGGACCAGCGCCGAGGTGCGCTGCATGGGCGCGCTGCTCGACGGCGCGCGCACCGGCGAGGTGGCCGAGGACGGCAGCGTGGTCGAGGGCGACTCGGTGCTGCTGCTGATCAACGCATCGCCCGAGGACGCGATCTTCACCATCCCCGAATCCGCGGCCGCGCCCGGCGGCTGGACGGCGCGCATCGACACGTCCGCGCTCGACGGCCAGCCGAAGGCGCCCGAGGGCACCGACGCCATCACGCCCTGGCATGCCGGCGAGCAGCACACGCTGCTGGCGCATTCCATGGTCGTGCTGACCCAGCCCCGCCACCGGTAAGCGCCATGAACGCGCGCGATCCCGGTACGGCCGAGGCCCCGGCCACCCGCAGCCAGGCGCATGCGATGCCCTTCGGCGCCACCGTGCTGGCCGAGGGCGGCGTGCGGTTCCGGCTCTGGGCGCCCGGCGCCCAGACGGTGGAGCTGGCGGTGTGGCCCGCGGGGCACGCGCCGATCCCCGCGCTGAACGGCCCGGACGCCGCTTCCGACGGCCGGGCGTTCCATCCCGCGATGATGGAGCCGGACGGCTGGTACCAGGTCCTGCTCAACGATGCCGGGACGGGCACCCGCTACGCCTGGCGCATCGACGGCGGGCTGGTGGTGCCCGATCCGGCGTCGCGCTTCAATCCCGACGGGGTGCACGGCGCCTCCTGCGTGCTGGACCCGCGCGGCTTCGCCTGGGACACCGGCTGGAAGGGCCGGCCCTGGGCCGAGGCGGTGATCTACGAGCTGCACGTGGGCACTTTCACCGCTGAGGGCACCTACGCGGCGGCCGAGGCGAAGCTCGACGACCTGGCGGCCACCGGCATCACCGCGCTCGAGCTGATGCCGCTGTCGGCCTTCCCGGGCGATTTCGGCTGGGGCTACGACGGCGTCCTGCCCTATGCGCCGCACCCGAGCTACGGCACGCCCGACGAACTCAAGCACTTCGTGCAGGCGGCGCACCGGCGCGGGCTGATGGTGTTCCTCGACGTGGTCTACAACCACTTCGGGCCCGACGGCAACTACCTGGGCGCCTACGCGCCGCAGTTCTTCTCGAAGGTGCACACCAACCCCTGGGGCATGTCGCTCAACTTCGACCGCGAGGACAGCGAGCCGGTGCGCCAGTTCTTCATCCAGAACGCGCTCTTCTGGCTGGACGAGTACTGCTTCGACGGCCTGCGGCTCGACGCCATCCACGCCATCGTGGACGACAGCTCGCCCGACGTCGTGGACCAGATGGCCCAGACCATCCGCCAGCACATCGCCAACCGGCGGGTGCACATCGTGCTGGAGAACGAGAACAACGGCCACGAGCGGCTGCAGAACCGCGCCGCCGGCGGCGTGATCGACGCGCAGTGGAACGACGACTTCCACCACGTCATGCACGTGGTGCTGACCGGCGAGAGCAACGGCTACTACCAGGACTACGGACGCGACCCGGTCGGGCTGCTGGCCCGCGCGCTGGCGCAGGGCTTCCTGTGGGAGGGCTCGCCGCGCACGCCGCAGCATGCGCGGACCAGCCTGCGCGAAGCGCCCGCGCAAATGCTCGGCTCGATGGTCAATTTCCTCGACAACCACGACCAGAGCGGCAACCGCGCCTTCGGCGAGCGCATGAACGCCCAGGCGCCGGAGGCCACGATGCCGGTGGCCACCGCGCTGACGCTGCTGTCGCCGGCCAAGCCGATGCTGTTCTTCGGGCAGGAATTCGCCACCACCCGGCCGTTCCTGTACTTCGCCGACTGGACGGGCGACCTGGCCCGGGCGGTGCACGAGGGGCGGCTGCGCGACTTCGGGCATTTCGCCCAGCGCGCCGACGGCTACGTGGGCGATCCGCCGCCGCCGTGCGAGCGCGGCACCTTCGAGGCGAGCAAGCTCGACTGGAGGGAGTCCGCGAACGAGGTCGGCCAGGACTGCCGCGCCTTCTTTTCCCGGCTGCTCGCGGTGCGGCGCGAGTGGTTCGTGCCCCGCGCCGGCCACCTGCGCCACGGCGCGCACGCCTGGCGCATGGTGGGCGACCGCAGCTTCGTGCTGCGCTGGCGCTACGAGGACTGCGAGGCCATCGAGCTGCAGGTGCACCTGGAGGACCGGAGCCTGCACTACCCGCGGCTGCCGCCCGCCGAGGAGAGCGACTGGCCCGCGCTGCGGG
The DNA here is from genome assembly GCA_022702125.1 of Burkholderiaceae bacterium. Classification (GTDB taxonomy): domain Bacteria; phylum Pseudomonadota; class Gammaproteobacteria; order Burkholderiales; family Burkholderiaceae_C; genus JAKOND01. The sequence goes on along the minus strand of JAKOND010000047.1, from coordinate 38,367 downwards.
ACGCCCGCACCTTCTTCACCGTCGGCACCATGGACGAGACCTGCTGGGGACCGTGGTCCGCCAGCTGGCGCTGGGGTCGCGAGGACTGAGGACCCAGGACGCCGGCCGTATGGCCGGCGTCGCGCCGTCTGCGCCACGGTGCGGCGGCGCGCACGATTTTCGCTTTCGATTTTTGCATTGCCCGACAGAACTGGATTTTCCGTGACCGAACCCACCCCTGGCTCCACCGAGGACCGCGGCGCGCTGCAATGGCTGGCGCAGCAGCTGGGCCTGGCCCCGCGCTACCACGATTTCTTCGGCGTGGAGCGCGACGTGCCCGACGCCACGCTGCGCGCCGCGCTGCATGCGATGGGCGTGCCCGCGGCCGACGATGCGCAGGTGCATGCCGCGCTGCACGCCCACGGCGACGCCTCCCGGCAGCAGAAGCTGCCGCCGGCGCTGGTGCTGCGCGAGGGCTACGGCGCCCATGGCCTGCTGGTGCCCCATGCCGAGGGCACGCAGGGATGGCGGCTGCGGCTGGAGTCGGGCGAGGAACGGAGCCTGCCCATCGAATCCCGGGACGGCAACCTGCGCCTGGTGCTGCCCGAGGGCCTGCCGCTGGGCTACCACCGGCTGGAGAACGACCGGCCCGAGAACGGCTACACCATCGTCATCGTGACGCCCGCGCGCTGCTGGGTTCCGCAGGCGCTGCAGGCCGGCCACCGGTGGTGGGGGCCGTGCGTGCAGCTCTACGCCCTGCGCTCGTCGCGCAACTGGGGCATCGGCGACCTGACCGACCTGCGGGTGCTGATCAACGGCGTCGCGGGGCAGGGCGCGTCCTTCGTCGGCCTCAATCCCCTGCACGCCCTGTTCCCGCACCGGCCCGAGGTGGCGAGCCCCTACAGCCCGTCGAGCCGCAACATGCTCAATCCGGTCTACCTCGACGTCGAGGCGGTGCCCGGCTACGCGGACTGCCCCGAGGCGCAGGCGCTGGTGGACGGCGAGGACTTCCAGCGCCGGGTGCAGGCGCTGCGCGAGGCCGAGATGGTGGACTACGCCGGCGTCGCGGCGCTGAAGAACAGCGTGCTGGAGCTGCTGTGGCGGCATTTCCGCGCCCACCTGGATGCCGGGAAGTCCGCGTCCGGCCGCCAGTTCCGGGACTACCTGCAGTCGCGCGGCGAGCCGCTGCGCGCGCATGCGCTGTTCGAGGCGCTGCAGTCGCATTTCTTCGCGGCCGACGCCGGCGTCTGGGGCTGGCCGGCCTGGCCCGAGGCCTACCGCGACCCCGAGGGCGAGGCGGTGGCGGATTTCGCCCGCGAGCACGCCGTCCGGGTCGAGTACTACGCCTGGCTGCAGTGGAACACCGAGTCGCAGCTCGCCTCCGCGCAGCAGCGCGCGCTGCAGGTGGGCATGGGGCTGGGGCTCTACCGCGACCTGGCGGTGGGCGTCAACGAGGGCGGCTCCGAGACCTGGTCCGAGCCCAGCGCCTACGCGCTCGGCATGCACGTCGGCGCGCCGCCCGACGCGCTCAACGCGCTAGGCCAGAACTGGGGCCTGCCCCCGCTCAACCCCAACCGGCTGCTCGCCGGCCGCTACCAGCCCTTCATCGACACGCTGCGGGCCAACATGCGCCACGCCGGCGCGCTGCGGCTCGACCATGTGATGGGGCTGATGCGGCTGTTCTGGATCTCGCCCTCGGGCGGCTCCTACGTGTCCTATCCGCTCGACGACCTGCTGGGCATCCTGGCGCTGGAGAGCGTGCGCCACCGCTGCATGGTCATCGGCGAGGACCTGGGCAACGTCGCGCCGCAGATGCGCGAGGCGATGCGCGACCGGGCCCTGCTGTCGTACCGCCCGCTCTTCTTCGAGCGCGGCCACGACGGCAGCTTCACCCGCCCGCAGGACTGGCAGCACCAGGCCTTCGCGGTGGTCAGCACCCACGACCTGCCGACGCTGCGCGGCTTCTGGAACGGCGACGACATCGAGATCCAGGCCCAGCTCAAGCTCTACCCCAACGACGACGTGCACACCCAGCAGGTGCTCAACCGCGCGCAGGACCGGGCGCAGCTGCTGCTGGCGCTCGACCGCGAGGGCCTGCTGCCGCCGGGCGTGACGGTGCATCCGCCGTCGATGCCCGAGAGCACCACCGGCTTCACCGACGCGGTCTACGCCTTCCTGGCGCGCACGCCGTCGCTGCTGGTGGGCGTGCAGCTGGAGGACGTGACCCAGCAGCGCATCCAGGTCAACGTGCCCGGCACCGGCGAGGACGTGTTCCCCAACTGGCGGCGCAAGCTGTCGGTGGACGTGGAGGACCTGGCGGCCGACCCGCGCATGCTCTCGGTCGCCGGCGCGCTGCGCGACCGGCGCGAGGGCCCGTCCCCGCAGGCGCTGGCCGCCACCGAGCTGCCGCCGCTGTCGAGCGCGCGCATCCCCGAGGCCACCTACCGGGTGCAGTTCCACGCCGGCCTGACCTTCGACCAGGTCACCGCGGTGGTGCCGTACCTGCACGCGCTGGGCATCAGCCACCTGTACGCCTCGCCGTACCTCAAGGCGCGGCCGGGCAGCACCCACGGCTACGACATCGTCGACCACAACGCGCTCAATCCCGAGGTGGGCGACGAGCAGGCCTTCGACCGCCTGTGCCGCGCGTTGCGCCGCCACGGCATGCACCAGATGCTCGACATCGTGCCCAACCACATGGGCGTGCTGGAGGCCGACAACGCCTGGTGGCTCGACGTGCTGGAGAACGGCCCGTCGTCGCGCCACGCGCAGACCTTCGACATCGAGTGGGAACCCGCCGCGCCCGAGATGGCCGGCAAGGTGCTGCTGCCGGTGCTGGGCGACCACTACGGCCAGGTGCTGGAGGCCGGCGAGCTGCAGACCGTCTTCGTGCCCGAGGCGGGCGAGTTCTGGGTGCATTACTACGACCACCGCTTCCCGGTCGATCCGCGCGACTACGCGTCGATCTTCGAGGCGCTGCCCATCCCGGTGGCCCAGAACGACGAGCAGCGCGACGCGCAGGCGGTGGTGCAGTCGCTGCTGCACGGCTTCGCCACGCTGCCCGCGCGCGACGACACCGGCGAGGCGGCCCGCGCCGCGCGCGAACGGGACGGCCCGGTGCACAAGCGGGCGCTGGCCCGCCAGGTGCGCAAGCAATCCTGGCTGGAGGGCTGGATCGCCGGCTGCCTGAAGATCCTCAACGGCACCGCCGGCCAGCCCGGCAGCTTCGACGCGCTCGACGCGCTGATCCGGCGCCAGGCCTGGCGGCCCGCCTACTGGCGCGTGGCGGGCGACGACATCAACTACCGCCGATTCTTCGACGTCAACACGCTCGCCGGCCTGCGCATGGAGCGCGACGAGGTGTTCGACGCCACCCACCGCCGGGTGCTGCGCTGGCTGCAGGAGGGCAGGATCGCCGCCCTGCGCATCGACCACCCGGACGGCCTGTCGGACCCGCAGGCGTACTTCGACCGGCTGCAGGGCCGCCATGCGGCGCTGGCCGACGCGGCCGGCGTGCCGCGCAAGGCGCTCTACCTGGTGGTGGAGAAGATCCTGGCCGAGCACGAGCCGCTGCCGCCCGAGTGGCTGGTGCACGGCGGCACCGGCTACCGCTTCTCCAGCCTGGTCAACACCGTGCTGGTGGACCCGCGCGGCGAGCAGGCCTTCGACGCCCTCTACCGCGAGTTCACCGGCGAGACCGGCGCGTTCGACGAGGTGCTCTACGAGGCCAAGCACCTGGTGATCGAGAACGCGCTCTGGAGCGAGCTGTCCTGGCTGACCGAGGCGCTCTACCGCATCAGCCGCCGCGACCGCCGCACCTGCGACTTCACCCGCAACCGGCTGGGCAACGCGCTGGCGATGCTGGCGGCCTGCTTCCCGGTCTACCGCACCTACATCCGTTCCGGCGATGCCGAGGTCCGGCCGCAGGACCGCGCGGTCGTCGACCAGGCCACCGAATGCGCCAAGCGCCGCAGCGCGGGCGAGGAGATCACCGTGCTCGACCACCTGCGCAACGTGCTGCTGGGGGCCTGCGCCGAGCAGGACCCGGAGCGCCGCGCGCGGGTGATGCGCTTCGTCATCCGCTGGCAGCAGTTCACCGCGCCGGTGATGGCCAAGTCGATGGAGGACACCGCCTTCTACCGCTACAACCGGCTGGTGGCGCTCAACGACGTGGGCGGCGACCCGCGCCATTTCGGCATGGAGCCGGACGAGTTCCACGCGGCCAACGCGCACGACATCGCCAGCCGGCCGCACTGGCTGCTCGGCACCTCGACCCACGACAGCAAGCGCTCCGAGGACCTGCGCGCCCGGCTCGACGTGCTGTCGGAGATGCCGCACCGCTGGCACGAGGCCATCCTGCGCTGGCACGCGCTGGCCGCGCCGCTGCGGACCGCGCCGCAGGCCCCGTCGCGCAACGACGAATACCTGCTCTGGCAGACGCTCGTCGGCGTCTGGCCGCTGCAGCCGCTCGACACCCTGGGCGACGCGGGGCGCGAGGACCTGCGCCAGCGGGTGGCCGACTACATGCAGAAGGCGGTGCGCGAGGCCAAGCAGCACACCAGCTGGCTCAATCCGGTGCCCGAGTACGAAGACGCGCTGTCGTCCCTGATCGGGGCCGTGTTCGATCCGGAACGCGGGGCCGCGCTGCGGGCGGACATCGAGGCCCTGGTCGCGGACATCGCGCCCTACGGCTGCTGGAACAGCCTGGCCCTGGTCGGCCTGAAGCTGACCTCGCCCGGCGTGCCGGACATCTACCACGGCTGCGAGCACTGGAACTTCAGCCTCGTCGATCCGGACAACCGGCGGCCGGTGGACTTCGGCCGCCTGGCGCGGACGCTGCGCGACATCCAGGCGCTGTACGACGGTCGGCTGCCGCAGGACGGCGACTGGCGCGACCTGTTCGGCGCGCTGCCCGACGGACGCCTCAAGCAGCTGGTGACCTGGCGGCTGCTGCGGCTGCGGGCGCGGCGTCCGGAGGTGTTCGCCCGGGGCGGCTACACCCCGCTGGCGGTGCGGGGCGAGGCCGCGCGGCACGTGGTGGCCTTCGCGCGCGGCGCCGGCGCGGACCAGGCGGTCACCGTGGCCGGCCGGCTGCTGCATTCGCTGGTCACCGGCGACGGACGGGACGGCATGCCGGCCCCGCTCGACTGGCGCGACGCCTGGGGCGCCAGCCGCCTGGCGCTGCCGCCGCGGGACGGCGGCTGGGCCGACTGGATCACCGGCACGCCGCTGCCCGCGGAGGCGGGGATATCCGGGCATGCGCTGGCACGGATTCTTGCTACGCTGCCGCTGGCGGTGCTGGTGCCCGCCCACTGGTTGAAGGAGGACTGACCATGCCCAAGAGACCGTCGCCGATCCCGTCCCGACCGCCGGAAACGGCGTCGCCCCCGCCGTCGCCGCCGGACGCGCCCGACGAATTCCGGTCCGACGACGCGCCGGCGGACCCGGGCATCGTCCGGGCCGGCGCCGTGCCTGCGCCGGAGGAGGCGCTCGCGGAGCCGGCGGCGGCCCAGGTCGCCGGGGAGGGCGCCGAAGCCGTGCCGCCCTCCGCGCCGGATGCGGCGCCCGGAGCATCGGCGGCACCGGTGCCCAGGAAGACGCCGCGGCCCCGCAAGCGCGTGGTGGCCGCAGCGACCGGACAGGCGCCGCCCCTCCCGCCCGATCCATCCGCCGCGCCGGGCGGCGAAGGCGCTTCGGCGCCGCCGGCGCGCCCCGCCGAAGCCAAGCCGCCAGCAGCGCGCAAGCGGCCCGCGGCCCGCGCCGTGCGCGCCATCCCCACCGGCGGCACCGGCATCGGCGCACCGTCCGGAGCCGCCCCGAACGGGGGCGCGGACCCGTCTCCCGTCCCCGCGGACGCCCCCGCCGAGACGCCGCCCGCGTCACCCGCCGCGTCCCGGCGCGCCCGTGTCGCGGTGCGCCGGCCGGTGGTCGTGGCGCCGCCGGCGGCCGCGCCCGAGGCCGATCCGGGCGATCCGCTGCGCATCCTGTTCGTCACGCCCGAATGCGCGCCCTGGGTCAAGACCGGCGGCCTGGGCGACGTCAGCGCCGCGCTGCCCGATGCGCTCGCCGCGCGCGGCCACGAGGTGCGGCTGCTGCTGCCGGCGTTCCCGGTCTTCGACCGCATCGCCGGCCGCGCGCGCATCGCCGAGCTGCCGGCCGGCGGCGTCTGGCCGGCGGCATCGCTCGACGCCGCCACGCTGCCTTCGGGCGCGGTGCTGTGGCTGCTCGACGCGCCGGAGTTCTTCCGCCGCGACGGCGGTCCCTACCTGGCATCCGACGGCGCCGACCACCCGGACAACGCCCGGCGCTTCGCCTTCCTGAGCCATGTCGCCGCGCGGCTGGCGCAGGACGACGCGCCCACCGGCTGGCTGCCCGACATCGTCCATTGCAACGACTGGACCACCGGCCTGGTGCCGCTCTACCTGCGCCAGATGGCCGAGGAACGGGGCCGCGCCGCGCCGGCGGCCTCGGTGCTCACCCTCCACAACCTGGCCTTCCAGGGCCTGTTCCCGATGCACCTGGCCGATTCGCTCGGCGTCGCGCCGCACTGGCGCTGGGTCAACGGTGCGGAGTACTGGGGCCAGCTGTCGATGCTCAAGGCCGGCCTGCTGCTGGCCGACAGCGTGACCACCGTCAGCCCGACCTACGCCCGGGAGATCCAGGGCGAGGCGCTGGGCTTCGGCCTGCACGACGTGCTGCGCACCCGCGCCGCCGAGGGCGACCTGCACGGCATCCTCAACGGCATCGACACCGCGGCATGGGACCCGGCCCGCGACCGCCTGCTGCCGCATCCCTACGACCGCGACGACCTGCACGGCAAGGCGCTGACCAAGGCGACGCTGCAGTGGCAGTTCGGCCTGGCGGACGATCCCGAGGCGCTGCTGTTCGGCGTGGTCAGCCGGCTCACCGGGCAGAAGGGCATCGACCTGATCGTCGGGGCGCTGCCCTGGCTGGTGGCGCAGGGCCACCAGCTGGTGGTGCAGGGGCAGGGCGACGCCTGGCTCGAACAGGCGTTGCGCGAGGCCGCGGCGGCGCATCCGTCGCAGGTGGCGGTGCGCATCGGCTTCGACGAGGCGACCGCCCACCGCATCGAGGCCGGCGCCGACTGCTTCCTCATGCCTTCGCGCTACGAGCCCTGCGGCCTGAACCAGATGTACAGCCAGCGCTACGGCACGCTGCCGCTGGTGCATGCCACCGGCGGGCTGGCGGACTCGGTGGTCGATGCGGCCGATGCCGCGCACGGCACCGGTTTCGTGATCCCCGAGGCCACGCCCGAGGCCTTGCGCACCGGGCTGGAGCGGGTGGCCGCGGCCTGGGCCGAGCCGCAGCGCTGGGCCGCGCTGCAGCGCCAGGGCATGGAGCGTGCCTTCGGTTGGCAGGAGAGCGCGCGCGACTATGCCCGGCTGTACCGGGACATCGTGGCGCGGCCGCAGCGCCGGGCGCGTCCGGGCTGAAGCCGCCGCGCCGGGGCGGGCGCCCGAATCGGAAGACGGTTTCCCACATCCGCCCCGGCGTTCGGCTGACAGGGGTCTCCCCGGGGTGCGGATACGGTGGGTCGCAATGCCTACCGCCTTCGCACCCCGGGAGTCCCACGAGGCATCCCCTTCGCCGGAACCCGTTCCGTCTTCCGTCCCGTCCGCGCCGGCTCCGGCGGCCTCGATCGCGCGCCGGGTGGCGCAGCTGCCTTCCAGTCCCGCCGAGGTGGGGAGTGCGCTCGGCCCGCTGCTGGACCTGGCCGCGACGGCCGTGGCCGATCTGCGTGCCGCGCCGGCCGCCCGGCGCACGGCCCGGCGCTTCGGCTGGCTGGCGGCGGTCACCGGGCACGACGTGGTGCTGGGCAAGCTGTTCGAGTCGCATCTCGACGCGCTGGCGATCGCCGCCGACCTGCAGGCCGACCGGGCCCTCGGCCGGATGCCGGCCGGCCTCTGGTGCGTCTGGGCCGCCGAGGGGGCGGGCGGGCGGTCGCTCACCTTCGCGACGCGGCCCGACGGCTCGCTGCGGGTCACCGGCCGCAAGCAGTGGTGCTCGGGCGCGCCGTGGGCGGCGGGCGCGCTGGTGACCGGGCGCGACGAGGCCGACCGCCGCTGCATGGCCGCCGTGGCCTTGCAGGGTCCGGGCGTGCGCGTCACCGACCAGGGATGGAACGCCGTCGGGATGCAGCGCACCGACAGCGTGGACGTGGAATTCGACAACGCCCCCGGCCAGCCGGTCGGCGCGCCGGATGCCTACCTCGGCCGGCCGGGCTTCTGGCACGGCGGAGCCGGCATCGCCGCCTGCTGGCACGGCGGCGCGGCGGCCGTCGCCCATACCCTCAGGACCCGCCTCGCGGCGCAGGGCGATGCGGCCGCGCCCCATGCGGCGGCCCACCTCGGCGCCATCGATGCCGCGCTGGCGGGCTCGCGCGCCCTGCTGCAGGTCGCGGCGCAGCGCATCGACGCCGGCCGCTTCGGGCACCGCGAAGCCCTGCAGGTGCGGGCGACGACCGAGGCGGCGGCCACCCTGGTGATGGACCGCTGCGGCCGCGCCCAGGGCGCACCGGCGCTGTGCCGGGACGCGGCGCACGCGCAGCGGGTGGCCGACCTGGGCGTCTTCCTGCGGCAGAGCCATGCCGAATGGGACCTGGCCGCCCTCGGCCAGTTGGCGGCCGCGGCGCAGGCCCGCGAAGAAGCGGAGGACGCATGGGCTCTATGAACTTCGATGCCGTCGCCACGCGGAACGCCGTGGCGCTTCCGGCGGGCGACGCGCCCGCCATCGACGCGCTGGACCTGGCGCCGCCCGGCAGCCGGGTGGTGATGGTGGCGCCGCATCCGGACGACGAGATCCTGGCGCTGGGCGCCACGCTGTCGGCGCTGCACGACGCGGGCCGCGCGGTGCGCGTCATCGCCGTGACCGATGGCGATGCCAGCCATCCCGATTCCGCCGCCTGGCCCCCGGAGCGGCTGCGGACCGTACGGCCCGCCGAGACGGCCGAGGCCCTGCGGCGGCTCGGCCTGGACCCGAACGCGGTGGTGCGGTTCGGCCTGCCGGACGGCGGGCTGGCCGGCCGCGAGCACGCGCTGGCCCGGCGCATCGCCGCGCTGCTGCAGCCGGGCGACGTGGTCTGCGTGCCCTGGCGCCACGACGGCCATCCGGACCACGAAGCCTGCGCCCGGGCCGCGCTGGAGGCGACCCGCGCCGCCGGCGTGCGTTGCATCGAGTTCCCGGTCTGGTCCCGCGTGCCGGCCCATCCGGCGCATGCCGGGCTGCGGGGCGTGGCGCTGCGCCGCATCCTGGTGCCGGCGGACCTGCAGATCGCCAAGTCGCATGCGGTCCAGGCTTTCCGCAGCCAGCTCGACGACGACGGCGAAACCGCCGCAGTGCTGCAGCCGCTGGCGTTGCGCACCTGGCTCGACACCGACGAGTGGGTGATCGCCCCATGATGCCGCCGCGCGAGGCGCAGCCCGTCGCCGCCCCGGCGGACGTGGCGCATTTCGACGCGCTGCACCGCCGCAGCGACGATCCCTGGAAGGTCCGCTCCCGCTGGTACGAGCGGCGCAAGCGCGATCTGCTGCTGGCGATGCTGCCGCGCGAGCGGTACGGCCTGGTCTTCGAGCCCGGTTGCTCGGTCGGCGGCAACACCCGCGCGCTGGCGCTGCGCTGCGACCGGCTGGTGGCGTGCGACTCCAGCACCGCCGCGCTGGAACGCGCCCGCGCCGCCCTGGACGAAGATGCTTCGGCCGCCGATGGCCCTGCCGCGGCACCGCCGCGCGCGCGCATCGAGTTCCGGAACTGGGCGCTGCCGCGGCAGTGGCCCGACGCGCCGATCGACCTGGCGGTGGTGGCCGAACTCGCCTACTACCTGCCGCCGGCCGATTACCGCGATTTCCTGGCGCAGCTGCCCGCGCGCCTGGCGCCGGACGGCCAGCTGGCGATGTGCCACTGGCGCGGCACGGTGCCGGACGCGGCGGGCGGCGGAGGCGACGCGGTGCATGCGCTGGCGCGGGACGCGTTCGGGCGGGCCGGGCTGGCGCGGGTGGCGCAGTACCGCGACGAGGACTTCCGCATCGACCTCTGGCAGCGCGGCGGCGAGTCGTCGGTGGCGCGGCGGGAGGGCTCCGCGTGATCGGCGTCTGCATCCCCGCGCACGACGAGGCGGAAGGCATCGCCGGTTGCCTGCGTTCGGTGCGCCGCGCGGCGGACGACCTGGGCGACGAACCGGTGCTGGTGGTGGTGGTGGCCGATGCCTGCGGCGACGACACCGGGGCCATCGCCCGGCGCATGGGCTGCGAGGTGCTGCGCGTCGAGGCGCGCTGCGTCGGCGCGGCGCGGGCGGCCGGCGCCGAGTGGCTGCTCAGGCACGGCTGCCGCTGGCTGTGCTTCACCGATGCCGATACCCAGGTGCCGCCCGACTGGATCGCCCGCCAGCTGGGCTACGCCAGCGACGCGGTGTGCGGCACCATCGGCGTCGGCGACTGGCTGGACCATCCGGTGCACGTGGCAGAGGCGTTCCGGTCGCACTACCAGAACCGCGACGGCCACCGCCACATCCACGGCGCCAACCTCGGCGTGTCCTCCATCGCCTACCGCCGCGCGGGCGGCTTCGCGCCGCTGCCGGCGCACGAGGACGTGGGGCTGGTGCACGCGCTGCTGGCGCAACAGGCGCAGATCGCATGGGTCTGCCAGCCGCGGGTGATGACCAGCGCGCGCCGCATCGCCCGCGCGCCCGAGGGCTTCGCCGCCTGGCTCAATGCCCGCGCGGCCGAAGCGTTCGTCTCAATCGACCTGAGCGCCTGAGGCCTTCACCACCTGCTGGTAGCGGGCGAGTTCCTGCTTCATGAAGCGGCCGAAGGCCTCCGGCGTGCTCGGCACCGGCTCGGCCAGCAGGGTGGCGAAGCGGCTGCGGGTGTCGGCGCTGTTGAGCGCGGCGACGAAGGCCTGGTTGAGCCGCGCGATGGTGTCGGGCGGTGTCTGGGCCGGCGCGACCAGGCCCCACCAGGTGTCGATGGCGAAGCCGGGCAGGGTTTCGGCCACGGTCGGCACGTCGGGCAGCATCGGGCTGCGGGCGGGCGTGGTCACCGCCAGGGCCTTGAGCTTGCCGGCGCGGATGTTGGGCGAGGCGGTCGCCAGGTTGTCGAAGTTGAAGTCCACCTGCTCGGCCAGCAGCGCGAGTTGCGCCGGGCTGCCGCCGTTGAACGGGATGTGCACCGCGAACACCTTGGCCTGCGACTTGAACAGCTCGCCGGCCAGGTGCCCGGCGCTGCCGCTGCCGCCGCTGCCGTAGTTGAGCTTGCCGGGATGCGACTTCGCGTAGGCGATCAGGTCGGGCAGCGAAGCGATCTTCAGTCGTTTCGCCGCTTCGGCGTTCATCACCAGCACGTTGGGCACCCGGGCGATCTGGGTGACGGGCGCGAAGTCGCGTGCTGCGTCGTAGGGCATGCTGCGGTAGAGCCACGGATTGACCGCGTGGGTGGCGGTGGCCGCGAGGCCGATGGTCAGCCCGTCGGGCGCGGCCTTGGCGACGGCGTCGGCGCCGATGTTGCCGCCGGCGCCCGGCTTGTTGTCGACGATGACCACGCCCAGCGTGTCCTTGACGCCGGTGGCCAGGATGCGCGCGGTGGCGTCCAGCGGCCCGCCGGGCGCGTAGGGCACGACCAGACGGATCGGCCGCGTGTCGGCCACGGCCGGAAGCGGGAAACCGGCCGTGGCCAGCGAGGCGGCACCGGCCGCGGCGGAAGCGAGGAGATGTCTGCGTTGCATGGAGCGGCATTGTGCCGAACGGCCGGAAACGCCGACGGAACAATTCATTACATCTGCGGGTCCGGCGTTGTCGGTCGGCCCTGCGGATGCCGCGTTGTGGTTCACATGGAGGCCTTCTCCATGCAACCTACGGGATTCACCATGAAGATCCAGACCCTTGTCGCAGCGCTCGCACTGACCCTCGGCGGCGCCGCATTCGCCCAGGCGCCCGCCGCTCCGGCCGCCAAGGATACGGCTCCCGCCGCCACCTCGATGCCGGCTCCCGCACCGACCGCCAAGAAGGCGGCCGCCCATCCGAAGAAGCATGCGAAAGCCGCCCACAAGACCATGAAGAAGCAAACGGCCAGCGCCGCCGGCACGAAGGCGCACAGGCACGCCTGATCTGCGCCGCCGGACGCCGCCGCCGGTTTCCGGACCGCACGAGACGAAGAAGCCCGCCGTGGCGACACGGCGGGCTTCTTCGCGTCCGGGGCGGCGGAACCGGACGCGGTGCCGGCCCCGGCCTCAACCGCCGTGCTTGTCGGCCTCGGTGGTGAAGGCGTCGGCGAAGAATTCCTCCTCGGGCAGGCCGCGCTCGCGGGTGTAGGCGACGCGGGCCGCCTCGACCACCACCGGCGCGCCGCAGGCATAGACCTGGTGGCCCGACAGGTCGGCGAAATCGTCGAGCACCGCCTGGTGGACGTAGCCGGCGCGGCCGGTCCAGCCGTCCTCCGGCAGGGCGTCGGAGGCGACCGGCACGTAGCGCAGCGTCGGCATCTCGGCGGCCTTCTGCAGCAGCCAGTCGTGCAGGTAGAAGTCCGCCGGCCGCCGGCCGCCCCAGTAGACGGTGGCCGGGCGCGGGCTGGCCTTGAACTGCAGCTGCTGGACCAGCGCCTTGATCGGCGCCATGCCGGTGCCGGAAGCCAGCAGCACCAGCGGCTTGTCCGACTCCTCGCGCAGGAAGAAGCTGCCGAACGGGCCTTCGATGCGCAGGATGTCGCGCTCCTTCATCGCGCCGAAGACATGGTCGGTGAAGCGTCCGCCGGGCAGGTGCCGGATGTGCAGCTCCAGGTGCGGCCCCTCGGCCTGGGTGAAGGGCGCGTTCGCCAGCGAATAGGCGCGGCGCGCGCCGTCGGCCAGCAGGAATTCGACGAACTGCCCGGCGTGGTAGCGCAGCGGGTCGGTGGCCGGCAGCTGCAGCCGCACCACCATCACGTCGGGGCTGCGGCGGTCGAGCGAGGTCACCCGCACCGGCAGGCGCTTGACCGGGAAGGCCCGCTCGTCGGTGACCTGGCGCGATTCCAGCACCACGTCGCCCTGCGCGACCGCGCAGCAGGTCAGCACCTGGCCGGCGGCGAGTTCGTCGGCGCTCAGGGCCTTGCTCTGGTAGTCGCGGTGGACGACCTCGCCGGAGAGCTTGCGGCACTTGCAGGAACCGCAGGCGCCGTCCTTGCAGCCGTAGGGCAGGCCGATGCCCTGGCGGATGGCGGCCGCGAGGATGGTTTCGTCCGCGCGCGCCTCGAACGCGCGGCCGCTGGGCTGCACGGCGATCTGGAAAGTCATGGGTTGTTATCCTCGGGCGTGGTCCGCAGGAGGCGCGCCGCGCGCGGACGGCACCGGGGTGCGACGGCGGGCAGCCTCTGCGGGCTTCGGTCATTCATCTCTCGGGTGCCCCGCGCCGCCCATCGGGGCGCGGGCGCGTCTTTCAGTGGAATTTCGATTGTGCCTTCAAACCAGAACCCTCTCGGCGCGCTTCCGGCACGCTTCCGGCGGCAGCGCGTGCTGATCGTCGGCTGCGGCGACGTCGGGCGGCGCGCGGCGCGGCTGCTCGACGGGCGGGTGCAGCTGATGGCGACCACCTCGCAGCCGGCGCGGGTGCGCGAGCTGCGCGGCCTGGGCATCGTGCCGCTGGTGGCCGACCTGGACGACCCGGCGAGCCTGCGGCGCCTGGCCGGCATCGCCCACCGGGTGCTGCACCTGGCGCCGCCGCCCGCGCCGGGCAAGGAGCCGGGCAGCGCCTGGTGGCGCGACCCGCGCACCGCCGCCCTGACCGCCGTGCTGCGGCGGCGCGGCCGGCCGGCGGCGCTGGTGTACGGCTCGACCAGCGGCGTCTACGGCGACTGCGGCGGCGCACGGGTCGACGAGACGCGCGCGGTCCGGCCGCACAACGCCCGCGCCTGGCGCCGGGTGGATGCCGAGGGCCAAGTGCGGCACTTCGGCCGCGGCGGGCAGGGCGCGACGCGCACCGCCATCCTGCGCATCCCGGGCATCTACGCGCCCGACCGCGACGGCGGCACGCCCCGCGAGCGGCTGGCGCGCGGCACGCCGGTGCTCGACCGGGACGACGACGTCTACACCAACCACATCCACGCCGACGACCTGGCCCGCATCTGCGTGGCCGCGCTCTGGCGCGGCGGGCCGCAGCGCGTCTACCACGCGAGCGACGACACCGAGCTGCGCATGGGCGACTACTTCGACCTGGCGGCCGACCTCTACCGCATGCCGCGCCCGCCGCGGGTGCCGCGCTCCGAGGCGCGGGCGCAGCTCTCGGTGATGGCGATGAGCTTCATGAGCGAGTCGCGCCGGCTGGACAACCGGCGCATGAAGCGCGAGCTGCGCGTGGCCCTGCGCTACCCGACGGTGGATGCCGGCTTGCTATCGGATCGGTAGCAGGCAGCCCAGGCGCAATGCGGGGCGCGGTCGGTTCCGGTCATCCGCCTCGCGGAGACGCGGCCTCCGCCCCCTGCGTCCCCTCGGCCCGGTGCAGGATCTCCAGGAAGCGCGCCGCCGCCAGCCCCGCCGGCCGGTCGCGCCGCACGATGGTGCCGTAGGAGGCCAGCTCGGCGCGCAGCCGGCAGGGCAGGATGGCCAGCAGGCCGTGCTGCGCGTAGCGGCTGGCGACGGCTTCGGGGATCACCGCCACCATGTCGGTGCGGGCGATCAGGTTGGTGGTGGTCAGGATCGAGGCCGTCTCGATCAGCCCGCGCGGCAGCGGCGTGTGGCGGCTGCGGAATTCCTGCTCGATCACGTCGCGCATCGGGCTGCCGTGCGGCTGCAGGATCCAGTGGTAGGCCTGCAGCGCCGCGAAATCCACGCTGCGCGCGCCGGCCAGCGGATGGTCGGTGGCCACGACCACCGACAGCGCCTCCTCCGACAGCGGCCGGAACAGGTAGTCGTCGCCGGCCCGGGCCGGCACCCGGCCGATCACCAGGTCGAGCGAGCCCTCGTCCAGGCCCTCCATCAGCCGGTCGCTGGTGCCCACGTCGATCTTCACCGCCAGCAGCGGGTATTCGGCCTTGATGCGGATCAGCGCCTCGGTCAGGTCGGCGGGCGAGGCGGCCATGATGCTGCCCACGCGCAGCCGCCCGGTGCCGCCGCGGCGCAGCTCCTGCAGCTCGCGGTTGAGCGTCTCCATGGTGCCGCGCACGCCGCGGAAGTACGCCAGCGCGAGGTCGCCCGCCGCGGTGGCCCGCAGCCCGCGGCCCACCCGGTCGAACAGGGGCTGGCCGAGCGTGAGCTCCAGCTCGTGCAGCATCTTGGTGGCGGCCGGCTGGCTCAGGCCCAGGTGGCCGGCGGCGGCGCGCAGGGTGCCGCGTTCGTCGATGGCCAGCAGCAGCGCCACCTGGCGCATGCGCAACCGGTTGAGCAGCTGGGGCGTGGTGTCGGAAGGGCTCATGGGACGGGCCTGGGAACGGGGTCGCCGTGCCGGCGAATCGATAACCCGAGGCGATCAGCCTATCAAAAGCTTTCAGTTTACCGATATCGGTCCGCTTCCTAAGATCGCGCTGCATCCCCCAACGACACAACGGAGACGACATGCGAAAGATCTTGCGGACCGCCGCCCTCGCGGCGCTGGCCGGGGCCGTGCTCGGCCCCCTGGCCGCCCTGGCGCAGCAGCCCGGCGCCGACTGGCCCGTCCGGCCCCTGCGGGTCCTGGTCGGCTCGGCCCCCGGCGGCGGCACCGACGCGATGGCCCGCGCGGTGGCCGACCGGCTCGGCCCGCTGCTCAAGCAGCCGGTGGTGGTGGAGAACCGCCCGGGCGTCTCCAACACCATCGCCGCCGACGCCACCGCCAAGTCCACCGACGGCCATACCCTGCTGATGGGCGTGGTCACCGCCCAGGCCATCGCGCCGCACCTGCTCAAGCTGGGCTACGACACCAACCGCGACCTGGTGCCGGTGGCGTTCGTGGGCGGCGTGCCCAACGTGCTGGTGGTCAACAACGACCTGCCCGCGAAGAGCGTGCAGGAGCTGGTCGCCCTCGCCAGGAAGGACCCTGGCAAGATCAACTACGCCAGCAGCGGCGCCGGCAGCACCCAGCACATCGCGGCCGAGATGTTCCGCGACGCCGCGGGCCTCGACCTGGTGCACGTGCCGTACAAGGGTAGCGGCCCGGCGCTGCTCGACATCGTGGGCGGCCAGGTGCAGATGAGCTTCGACACCATGCCCTCGGTCATCGGCCAGATCAAGGCCGGCAAGATGCGCGCGCTGGCCGTCACCACGCCCAAGCGCAACCCGCAGCTGCCCAACGTGCCGACCATGGCCGAAGCCGGCCTGCCGGCGGTCGACGTGACCGCCTGGTACGGCGTCTACATGCCGGCGTCCACGCCCAGGGCGGTGCAGGCGCGGGTGCACGACGCGGTCAACAAGGTGCTGGCGATGCCCGAGACGAAGACCCGGCTGGAGACCATCGGCGCCGAGATCGCGCCGATGTCGCAGGCCGATTTCATCGCCTTCAACGCCGCCGAGTTCAAGCGCTACGGCGACCTGATCCGCAAGGCCAACATCAAGGTGGACTGACCCCGATGACTACTCCGACGACTACTCCGACACCGACCCGGGACAAGCCCGTCGTCGCCCTGACCCTGGGCGACCCGGCCGGCATCGGCGCCGAACTGATCGCCCGCCTGCTCGCCCGGCCCGAGGCCGCGGCGCGCGCCAACATCGTGCTGGTGGGGGACCGCTGGCTGTGGGAGGAGGGCCAGCGCATCGCCGGCGCGCGGGTCGAGACCGCCGAGGTGCCCGACCTGCGGGCCGTGCGCGGCCGCGGCGGCGCGGATGTGCCGGCCTTCCTCGCGGTGGACACCGTGGCGCCGGCGGACGTCCACCGCGCCCGGGCCGAGGCCGCCGGCGGCCGCTCGGTGCTGCAGGTGCTGGACCGCTGCATGGACGCGGCGCTGGCCGGCGACATCGACGCCATCTGCTTCGCGCCGCTCAACAAGCAGGCGATGAAGATCGGCGGCCTGCGCCACGAGGACGAGCTGCACCACTTCGCCGAGTACCTGGGCGTGACCGGCTACTTCTGCGAGTTCAACACCCTGGGCGACCTCTGGACCTCGCGCATCTCCTCGCACGTGCCGATGAAGGACGTGGCCCGCTACATCACCGGCGAGCGCATCGAACAGGCGGCCGAGCTGCTCTACCGCTCGCTGCTGGCCAGCGGCGTGCCGGCGCCCCGGGTGGCCATCGCCGCCTTCAACCCGCACGGCGGCGACGGCGGCGTCTGCGGCCGGGAGGAGATCGAGGTGATCGAGCCGGCGGTGCGCGCGCTGCAGGCCCGGCGGTGGCCGACCGAGGCGCCGTTCCACGGCCCGTTCCCGGCCGACACCATCTTCCTGAAGGCGCAGGCGGGCGAGTACCAGGCCATCGTCACCATGTACCACGACCAGGGCCAGATCGCGATCAAGCTGCTGGGCTTCAGCCGCGGCGTCACGGTGCAGGGCGGCCTGCCGATCCCGATCACCACGCCGGCCCACGGCACCGCCTACGACATCGCGGGGCAGGGCAAGGCCAACGTGGACGCCACCTGGCAGGCCTTCCTGATCGCCTGCCGCATGGGCACCGCCCAGCGCGGCAAGTTCCTGGCCGCCGCAGCCGCCTAGCCCGGGATCCGCCCGGGCCCGTAGCTCCTTTTTCGATAGCAGAACATTCCTTCGGAGACATTCCCATGAAGATCCAGTCCGTCCGCGCCCGCGTGTTCCAGTGGAAGGGCAAGACCGTGCCGCCGCAGGGCAACTTCTGCTCCAACGCCATGGACCTGCTGTACACGCCCGCCGAGACCATGAGCACCTTCCGCTTCCATTCCTGGACGGTGGTGGAGATCGAGACCGACGACGGCATCGTCGGCCTGGGCAACGTGGCGCTGGCCCCGGCGATCGCCAAGGCCATCATCGACCAGTACCTCGCGCCGCTGGTCATCGGCCAGGACCCGTGGGACTACGAGTACCTCTGGCAGCGCATGTACCGCAGCACCCACGCCTGGGGCCGCAAGGGCGTGACCATGGCCGCCATCTCGGCGGTGGACCTCGCCATCTGGGACATCCTGGGCAAGTCGGTGAACAAGCCGGTCTTCAAGCTGCTGGGCGGCCGCACCAAGGAGAAGATCCCCTGCTACTACAGCAAGCTCTACCGCACCGACCTGCGGGAGATGCAGGCCGAGGCGCAGAAGTTCATGGACCAGGGCTTCACCATGTTCAAGTCGCGCTTCGGCTACGGCCCGGCGCACGGCACCAAGGGCGTGGCCGAGAACCTGAAGATGGTCGAGGCGCTGCGCGAGGTCATCGGCTACGACAACGACCTGATGCTCGAGTGCTACATGGGCTGGAACCTGGAGTACGGCAAGCGCATGCTGCCCAAGCTCGAGAAGTTCGAGCCGCGCTGGGTGGAGGAGCCGGTGATCGCCGACGACATCGACGGCTACGCCGAGCTGAACGCGCTGACCGGCATCCCGATCTCGGGCGGCGAGCACGAGTTCAGCCTCTACGGCTTCAAGCAGCTGCTCGACAAGAAGGCGGTCAGCGTGGTGCAGTACGACACCAACCGGGTCGGCGGCATCACCGCCGCGCACAAGATCAACGCGCTGTGCGAGGCCTACAGCGTGCCGGTGGTTCCGCACGCCGGCCAGATGCACAATTACCACCTGACCATGAGCACCCTGGCCTCGCCGATGAGCGAGTACTTCCCGATGTTCGACGTGGAGGTCGGCAACGAACTCTTCTACTACATCTTCGACGGCGAGCCGGTGGCCGAGAACGGCTTCGTGCAGCTGCGCGATGACGTGCCGGGCCTGGGCCTTACGCTCAAGACCGAGTTCCTCGACCAGTTCGACATCGTCGAGTGAGCCGGCGCCCCGATCCCCCGACCCCCATGCCCAGCCTGTCGCAGCCGCGCTACCGCGGCATCTTCCCCGTCGCGCCCACCACCTTCGCCGAGGACGGCGCGCTCGACCTCGCCAGCCAGAAGCGCTGCTTCGATTTCATGATCGACTCGGGCGTGGACGGCATCTGCATCCTCGCCAACTTCTCCGAGCAGTTCCTGCTCTCGGACGAGGAGCGCGAGCTGCTGACCCGCACCGCGCTGGAGCACGTCGCCGGCCGGGTGCCGGTGATCGTGACCACCACCCACACCAGCACCGCCGTCTGCGCCGCCCGCGGCCGCCGCGCGCAGGCGCAGGGCGCGGCGATGCTGATGGTGATGCCGCCCTACCACGGCGCCACCTTCCGCTTCCCCGAGCCGCAGGTCTTCGAGTTCTACGCCCGCCTGTCGGACGCGGTGTCGATCCCGATCATGGTGCAGGACGCGCCGGCCAGCGGCACCGTGCTCCCGGCCGCCTTCCTGGCGCGCATGGCCCGGGAGATCGAGCACCTGGCGTACTTCAAGATCGAGACCGCCGGCGCCGCGGCCAAGCTGCGCGAGCTGATCCGCCTGGGCGGCGAGGCGGTCGAAGGCCCGTGGGACGGCGAGGAGGCCATCACGCTGCTGGCCGACCTCGACGCCGGCGCCACCGGCGCGATGACCGGCGGCGCCTTCGCCGACGGCATCCGGCCCATCCTCGAGGCGCACCGCGCGGGCGACGCGGACGCGGCCTTCGCGCAGTACCAGCGCTGGCTGCCCCTGATCAACTACGAGAATCGCCAGGCCGGCTTCCTCGCGGCCAAGGCCCTGATGAAGGCCGGCGGCGTCATCGCCTGCGAAGCCCCGCGCCACCCCTGGCCGGCGCTGCATCCGGAGGTGCGCAAGGGCCTGCTCGATACCGCGCGGCGGCTCGATCCGCTGGTGCTGCGCTGGGGGCGGTAGGCGCGTTCGGCGCCGGTCCGGAGTCCATCGAAACCACCGAAGGGAGATCGCCATGCGTCGTCGCGATATCGTCAAGATGGCCGGCCTGTCGGCCGCCGTTTCCGCCCTGGGGGCGTCGCCCGCGCGGGCGCAAGGCACCGGCGCCGGCGCGGGCGGGCCGGAGGTGCTGCTGCTGATCGAGAAATCGAGCCACTGCATCAGCTACTACGACCTCGCCAGCGGCGAGCGGCTGCACACCATTCCGTTGGGCCGGTTCCCGCACGAGTTCGTGGTCGATGCCGCCCAGCGGTACGCCTACGTCGGCCATTACGGCGTGGAGACCTCGGGCCATGCCGGGCCGGGCGGCACCAGCGTCTTCCAGATCGACATCGCCGCCCGCGCGCTGGCGCGCACCATCGACATCGCCCCGTTCAACCGCCTGCACGGCATGCAGATGGACGATGCCGGCCGGCTCTACGCGCTCAGCGAAGACCGCGCGCAGCTGGCGGTCATCGAGCACCCCGAGGCCGACACGGCGGTGTGCCGGGCGGTGCCGGTCGGCGGCATCAAGAGCCACCTGTTCGCGCTCGCCCGCGACGGGCAGACCGCCTACGCGATGAACCTGCTGACGCATTCGGTGACCCGGTTCAACCCGCACGACGCCAGCGTCGCGCCGGTGGCCTGCATCCCCGGCGAGAAGCCCGAAGGCAACGTGCTCAGCGCCGACGAGCGCACCCTCTACGTCACCTGCCGCCTGAGCAACACGTTGTGCGCGATCGACACCGCGACCATGCGGGTGGTGCGGCGCGCGCCCGCGCGCAACGACCCGACCCGCATCTACCGGTACCGCGACGGCCGCCTGCTGGTGTCCAACTACGGCGACCGCAGCATCTCCATCGTCGATCCGGCCACCCTGGCGGAACTGGCGAACGTGCCGATGCAGGCGCGCGCCATCGCGCTGAGCCTCCACCCGACCCGTCCCTGGGCCCTGGTCAGCCAGGACGACGACCGGGTCGGCATCCTCGACATCGGGCGGCAGCGCTTCGAGCGCTTCATCGCCACCCAGCGCGAGCCCGACGTGTCGAAGGTGCTGCGGGCCTGACACCGGCGGTCCCGCCGTCGGCGCGCGGCTTCACAGCCGTGTCATGCAGAGCACCAACACTGGCGGTTTCCGAACCCTGCCGGCGCCTCCCGCGGCCCGGCGACCGCCCCCATGAAACTCAGACTCCGCACCGTGCCCGCCTGTTCCCTGAGCGCTTCCGCGCTGCTCCTGCTCGCCGCCTGCGGCGGCGGCACGAGCACTGCGCAAAACGCCGGCGCCACCGCCACGCTGGCCGTGCTGGAAACCACCGACCTGCACTTCAACGTGCGCAGCTACGACTACTTCAAGCTGGCGGAAGACAGGTCCTACGGGTTCGAGCGCACCGCCACGCTGGTGCGGCAGGCCCGCAAGGAGTTCGCCAACACGCTGCTGGTGGACAACGGCGACACCATCCAGGGCACCGCGCTGGCCGACTACGAGGCGGTGGTCCAGACCATTCCCTGCAGCCAGCAGCTGTCCGTGTTCAAGGCCATGGGCGCGCTCGGCTACGACGCCGGCACCCTGGGCAACCACGAGTTCAACTACGGCCTGCCGTTCCTCAACCAGGTGCTCGGCGGCGGCATGGACGTGGCCGGCGTGGACCCCGCCCGGAAATGCGCCGGCGCCGGCTACCCCACGGTGCTGGCCAACGTCTACAGCAGCAAGACCAACAAGCCGCTGGTGCAGCCCTACGCGATCATCGAGCGGACGGTGGCCGCCACCGGCGCCGACGGCAAGCCGGTGACGCTGCCGATCAAGGTGGGCGTGATCGGCTTCACCACGCCCGGCATCATGAACTGGGACAAGCGCTACCTCGACGGCAAGGTCTACACCGAAGGCGCGGTCGAGGCCGCCACGAAGTACGTGCCCGAACTGCGCGCCAAGGGCGCCGACATCGTGGTCGCGCTGCTGCACGGCGGCCTGGACTCCGGCGCCTACAGCGCCACCATGGAGAACCCGGGCCTCTACCTCTCCAAGGTGGCGGGCATCGACGCGATGGTGATGGGGCACCAGCACAGCGTGTTCCCCGACGCTTCGGCCACGCCGGCCTACAGTCAGGCGGGCGTGGACAACAAGTCCGGCACCGTCAACGGCGTCCCGGCGGTGATGGCCAGCTCCTGGGGCAAGGCGCTGGGCGTGGTGCGCCTGGCCCTGGCGTACGACGGCAAGGCCTGGTCCGTGGACAGGAGCCAGTCCAGGGGCGAGCTGCGCAGCATCCAGTCCGGCAAGGACGCGGCGGGCAAGGCGGTGTACGTGGAGGCGGATTCCACCGTCGCGCCGCTGGTCGAGACCCAGCACCAGGCCACCATCGCCTACGTGAAGACGCCCATCGGCAGCACCGACTTCCGCATGAGCACGCTCTTCGCCGACGTGGGCGACCCGGGCGCGATCCAGATCGTGAACCAGGCGCAGCAGGCCTACGTCGCCGCGTATATCCAGGCCAACCTGCCCCAGTACGCGAAGCTGCCGGTGCTGTCGGTGAGCGCGCCGTTCAAGTCCGGCTTCCAGGGCAGCGCCGACTACACCGACGTGGCCGCCGGCCCGCTCGCGATCTTCAACGCGGCCGACCTGTACCTCTACCCGAACACCGTCTACGCGGTGAAGGTCAACGGCGCCGACATCAGGAACTGGCTGGAGGCCGCCGCCAAGCGCTTCAACCGGATCGACCCGGCCAAGACCGGCGAGCAGGCGCTCGTCGGCAGCTTCCCGGGCTACAACTTCGACATGTTCACCAGCGCCGACGTGCGCTACGAGATCGACGTCACCCAGCCCGCGGGCAGCCGCATCCGGAACCTGACCTACCAGGGCCGGCCGATCGACACCGCGCAGGAATTCGTGATCGCCACCAACAACTACCGCGCCACCAGCGGCAAGAGCTTCATCGACAAGCTCGACGGCTCGGGCACCATCTGGGCCTCGCCCGACGCGAACCGCGACGTGGTGATCGACTACCTGCGCAAGAACCCCCGCGTGACCCGCGCGGCCAACGGCGCGGCCAGGAGCTGGCAGTTCACCAAGGTGGCGACGGCCGGCCCGGTGGTGTTCAGCTCGGGTCCGAACGCGCTGCCGGTGGCGCAGGCCGCGGGCCTGACCAATATCTCGCTGCTGGCGGCGGACGACGGCTCGGGCAAGGGCACATCCAAGTACCGCATCGACCTGTCGCAGTGAAGCGGATGCCCCGGTGGCGGCCGGGGATTCCGTTCACTCGCGGGATTCGCGGAACCCGCGGGAGACGGTCCGCGGCGCCGGGCCGGCGTAGGTGGGGATGCAGGGCTTCGGGATCGGGCCCTTGATGCGGACGCCTTCCCCGGTCTGCTCCCACGCGTGGGCGAGGATGCCCACCGAGCGCGACAGGCAGAACAGGCCCCGGGCCAGCGGCGCGGGGAAGCCCAGCTCGGCGTAGATCACCGCGGTCGCGCCGTCGATGTTCATCGGGATGGGCTTGCCCTTGCGGGCCGAGAGCTGCGCCTCGACGGCGCGGGCGATGCGGGCGTAGCGCCCGCCCACCTCGCCGGCCGCCGAGGCGGCGTCCACGCACTCCAGCAGCGGCGCGGTGCGCGGGTCGACCGGGTGGAAGCGGTGGCCGAAGCCCGGGATCACCTTGCCGTGGTTCTCGACGAAGGCGGCCAGGCCGTCCGCGACGGCCGCGGCCTCGTCCGCTCCCGCGTCGATGCGCGAAGCGATGTCCTGGTACAGCTCCACCGCCTGCTCGCCCGCGCCGCCGTGCACGTCGCCCAGCACGTTGACCGCGGACGCCATGGCGCTGTTGAGGCCCACGCCGCAGGTCGCGGCCATGCGCGCGATGGCGATGCTGGGCGCCTGCGGGCCGTGGTCGACGGCGGACATCAGCGCGACCTCCAGCAGGTCGCCCTGCGCCTTGGTCGGCAGCTCGCCGCGCGTCAGGAGCCAGATCATCTGCGCCAGGCCCACCCGTTCCCGGATGAGGTCCTCGATGGGATAGCCGCGGTAGCGGATGACCCCGGGCGACATGTCGATGATGCGGGTGGTCCACCAGTCCTCGGCGGCCCTGCGGGCGTCGTCGGGGGGCGTGGCGGGGGCGGCTGCGGGGAGGGCGGCGGTGGTGGTGGGGATGCTCATAGGGCGTGGTCCGATCGGAGGGCGTCGATGGCTTGCGGCGAATAGCCGAGCTCGGCCAGGATCTCGTCGCTGTGCTGGCCGAGGGTGGGCGGCGGCGCGGACACCTCGGGTGCCCGGCCGTCGATCTTGAAACCGGTGCGGATCACGCGGATGTCGCGCCCCACGCCGGGCGCGTCGGCGAAGGTGCCGACCATGCCGCGCCCGGCGACCTGCGGATGGTCGAGCGCCTGCGCCACCGTGTAGACCGGGCCCGCCGGCACGCCGGCCGCGTTGAAGCGACGCCACCAGTCGTCGGTGGTGCCCGAGGCCATGGCGTCTTCCAGCGCGGCCTTGAGTTCGGCGCGGTGCTGCAGCCGGCCCTGCCGCTCGGCGAAGCGCGGGTCGGCGGCCAGCGCGGGCCGTCCGACCACGGCGCACACCGCCTCGAACTGCTCCTGCTTGTTGGCCGCGATGTTGATCAGCCCGTCGCCGGTGCGGAAGGTGCCCGAGGGGCTGGCGGTGACGTTGTCGTTGCCCATCGGCCGCGGCTCGCGGCCGGCGATCAGGTGGTTGGACACCGCCCAGCCCATGGTGGCCATCACGGCTTCGAGCATCGAGACGTCGATGAAGGTGCCGCCGGTACGTTCGCGCGCCGCCAGCGCGGACGAGATCGCGAACGCGGCGGTGAGTCCGCCGATGGTGTCGGCCACCGGATAGCCCACGCGGTAGGGCGCGTTCTCCGGCGCGCCGGTGATGCTCATCAGGCCGGACATGCCCTGGATGATCTGGTCGTAGGCCGGCAGGTCGCGCAGCGGCCCGTCCTGCCCGAAGCCCGAGATCGCGCAGTAGACGAGCTTCGGGTGGACCTCCAGCAGCGTCCGGTAGCCCAGCCCCAGCCGATCCATCACGCCCGGCCGGAAGTTCTCGACCAGCACGTCCGCGGACGCCACGAGCCTGCGGAAGACTTCCTTGCCGTCCGGATGCTTGAGGTCGATGGTGATCGAGCGCTTGCCCGGGTTCTGCGCCAGGAAGGACACGCCCATGAGGGCGCGGTTGAGGTCGGCGTCGGCGCCCAGCTGGCGCGCCAGGTCGCCGCCCTGGCGGGCCTCGACCTTGATGACGTCGGCGCCCATGTGGGCCAGCTGGTGGCAGGCGAAGGGACCGGCCAGGACGTTGGTGAGGTCGAGGACGCGGATGTCTTGGAGGGGACGGAACATGGTGCGTTGGGGGAAGTCAATCGGCCTTGATGCCGGCCTGTTTGATGAAGGCGGTCCAGCGCTGGATCTCGCCGTCCACGAACCGGGCGGCCTGCGCGGGCGTGCTGCCCACCGGACTCAGCCCGAGCTCGGCGATTCTCTTCCGCGCCTCGGGCTGGGCGAGGGAGGCGTTGATCGCCTGGCTGTAGCGGTCCACCGTCGCGGCGGGCGTGCCCGCCGGGGCGCCGATGCCGATCCAGTAGTCCATGTCCATGCCGGGAATGCCCGCCTCTTTCGCGGACGGGACGTCCGGCAGGGTCGCGTTGCGCTCGGCCCCGGTCACCATCAGGGCGCGCAGCTTGCCGCTGCGGATGTGCGGCAGCGCGGTCGGCACCGAGGTGATCAGCGCCTGCACCTGGTTGCCCATCAGGTCGGCCAGCACCGCGCCGGCGCCCTTGTAGGGGACATGGACGATGTCCGTGCCGGTGAGGCGCTTGAACATCTCGCCGGCCAGGTGGGTGTTGGTGCCGTTGCCGCCCGAGCCGTAGTTCAGCGTGCCGGGCTTCGCCTTGGCGAGCGCGACGAATTCCTGCACGCTCCGGGCGGGCACCGCCGGGTTGATCACCAGCACGTGCGGCACCTTCACCGCGGTGGTGACCTGTGCGAAGGCCTTGCGCGGATCGAAGGGCAGGTTGGGCACCAGGCCCGCCGCGATCGCATAGGACAGCTCGATGGTGGCCAGGGTGTGGCCGTCCGGCGCGGCGCGCGCGACGGCCCCCCAGCCCACCACGCCGCCGCCGCCGACGCGGTTGTCGACCACGACGGGCGCTCCGATGCCCGGGGCGGCGAACTGGGCGATCACGCGCGTCACCAGGTCGGCGCTGCCGCCGGGCGAGTAGGGGACGACGATCGTGACCGGCTTGCCCTGCGCGAGGGCAGGACGGCCGGCCAGGCAGGATGCTCCGGCGAGCATGAGGGTGCGACGCGACAGGCGGGGATGCATGGATGGACTCCGGAAGGCAGGGGCGGGAACGGGTGCCGTCAGTCGAGCTTCGCGCCCGATTCGCGCACCGCGGTGCTCCAGCGGGCGTGCTCGACTTTCAGGAAGGCATCGAGTTCGGCCGGCGTGCCGCCCCGCGCGATGCTGCCTTCCTCCTTGAGCCGCGCGACGACGTCGGGGCGGGTCAGGGCGGTGTTCATGCCCTGATTGATGCGGGCGATGGCGTCGGCGGGCGTGCCCGCGGGCGCGACGATCGCCTTCCAGTCTTCCGCGACGAAGCCCGGGTAGCCGGATTCCGCGACCGTCGGGGTGTCGGGCAGGGCGTCGATGCGCTTCTGCGAAGTGACGGCAACCGCGTGGAGCTTGCGGCTCCTGACCATCGACAGGATGCTCGGCGGCGTCGCGAAGTAGAGGTCGGTCTGTCCGCCGAGCAGGTCGGTGACCGCCTGGCCCGCCCCCTTGTACGGCACGTGCATGATCCTGATCGCCGCGCGGCGCGCGAACATCTCGCCGCCGATGTGGCCGACCGTCCCGGTGCCGGCGGAGGCCATGGTCAGGTCCTTCGCCCGCGCCTGCTCCTTCAGGTCCGCGAGCGTCCTGATCGTCGAGTCCGCCCGCACGACGAGCACCAGGGGCTGGGAGGCGAGCAGCACCACCGGCGCGAAATCCTTCGTCGCGTCGAAGGGCATCTTGCGGTAGAGCGACGGGTTGATCGCGAGGTTGGCCGTCTGGCCGGTGCCCAGCGTGTAGCCGTCCTTGCGCGCCTTCGCCACCGCATCCAGGCCGATGTTGCCGCCCGCGCCGGGCTTGTTCTCGATGACGAAGGTCCATTTCTCCTTCTGCGCCACCTCGTTCGCGACGACGCGGGTCAGGACGTCGGTGCCGCCGGCGGGCGGGAACGGCACCACGAGCCTGATCGGCTGCGCGGGATAGGCCGTCTGCGCTGTGGCGATCGCCGATAGCGCGAGCGGCAGCGAGGCCGCGGCTGCGCGGAGGATTCGATGGGTGTTCAAGCGTGTCTCCTGGAAGGGGCGTGGACGGGATGGGGGGCGGGCTCAGAGCCGGTAGACGTGGCGTGCCGTGCCCGAGAAGAGCCGGGCGCGCTCGTGCGCACCGGCGGAGGCGGTGAGCCGCTTGAAGGCGTTCCACACCGTCGCATAGGCG
Organism: Burkholderiaceae bacterium; assembly: GCA_022702125.1. Lineage (GTDB taxonomy): Bacteria > Pseudomonadota > Gammaproteobacteria > Burkholderiales > Burkholderiaceae_C > JAKOND01. The sequence goes on along the minus strand of JAKOND010000047.1, from coordinate 11,099 downwards.
TACGAGCCCTTGTCCACCGGGAAATTGCTCTCGAACATGCAGCGCTCCGCGCCGAAGGCCTCGATGCAGGTCTCGATCCACGGACGCCATGCCTCGGCCAGGTCGGCGGAGGCGGGCGGAGTCGGTCGCGCGTCGAACGCGAACCCGTTGATGCGCATGCCGAGCCCGCCGAGCTTGACGAAGACGTTGGGCAATGCCGCCAGCGCCCGCATCTCCCGCGACCATTGCGCGAATGCCTCGTCGCGCCGGGCGGCGTAGTCGCCGATCCGCAGCACCCCGCCGCAGTGGTTGACGATCACCGGGGTGTCCGGGAAGGCCCGCGCCAGGTCCCGCAGTTCGGACAGCTGGGTGAAGAACAGCCAGGCGTCGTAGGACAGGCCCAGGGGTGCGAGCTGCGCGACACCGGCGCGGTAGGCCGGATCGAGCAGCAGGCCGCGCGGCGCGGCCGACAGGGGATTGACGAGCGAGCGGTCCGCGTCCCAGGTGCTCAGGTGGCGGACCCCCTTGAAGCGTCCCTGGCCCGCGGCGAGATGCGCCTCGAGCACCCGCGCGGACGCCGCGCCCTGGCGCAGGTCGCAGTGCCCCACGATGCCCGCCGCCAGGTCGCAACCCCGGCCTTCGAAGGATCGGGCCGTTGCCGCGACGTATTCCGTCTCGCCCACCGGATGCAGGGATGGATCGGATCCGGCGCGGTAGCGGGTCTGCGCCTGCATGTGGACCGAGGCTTCGATGCGGTGCCCGGACGCCGCGTCGGCGAGGAACGCATCCGCCAGGTAGGTCCAGCCGGGGCGGTCGTAGAAGTGGTGGTGGGCATCGACGATCGGCAGCGCGGGGTCGAGGATCGGTTCGGCATGCAGCGCGAGCCACGAATCCCGGACCGGCAGGTAGTTGGCCGAGCCGGCACTCATGCAGGGACCGCCTCGGCAGCCGGGTGAAGATTGAGCATCTTGAGATAGTTCTATCAGATAGAACAATGTTCTGTTGGATAAAACTATACTAAAAATGTCTTCGCGCTTGAATCCGGGCTAACCCTGGTGTCGGATGCGGCGGATCGGAAGAATTCGGCGCATTACCATCGTCGCCATGCCTTCGACCCTTTCCCCCGACACACCGGAAGCCGACGTGCCCCCGGCCGCCGAAACGCCCGATACCAGCGGCGTGGCCGTGCTGGACCGGGCCTTCGCGCTGCTGAAGGCTTTCGGCGCCGATGCGGAGAAGCTGTCGCTGACGGAGCTGTCCCGGCGGACCGGGCTGTACAAGAGCACCGTGCTGCGGCTGCTGGCGGCGCTGGAGCACGGCGGCTTCGTCCGCAGGCTGGCGGACGGGCAGTACACGGTGGGGCCCGAGCCGCTGCGGCTCGCGACGGTCTACCAGCAGTCCTTCGATGTGGGGCACGTCATCCAGCCCCTGCTCGAACGCCTGAGCGCGGCGAGCGGCGAGACGGCCTCGTTCTACGTGCGGCAGGGCGACATGCGCATCGCGCTGTTCCGGGTCGAGCCCTCCCGGTCGATCCGGGCGTCGGTCCGGCCCGGGCAGGAATATCCGATCCGCCAGGGCGCCTCGGGCAAGGTGCTGCTGGCTTTCTCGGCCGACGCGGGGGACGCGCATGCCGGGGTGCGCAGGGAATGCTTCGCCAGCTCCTTCGGCGAGCGCGATCCCGAAACCGCGTCGGTGTCCGCGCCGGTGTTCGGGGTGCACGGCGCGTTGCTCGGCGCGCTGGCGCTGTCGGCCCCGGTCGCGCGCCTGGCGGACCCGGAGGCGTTCGGCCGGGCGCGCGCGGCGCTGCTGGATGCGGCCCGCGAGGCGACCGGGACGCTGGGCGGGCGCGCGGCGGTGTTCGGGGCGTCGCCGCCGGCCTAGCGTTTCCGGCGGCGGGCCAGGGCCTTGGCGGCGCGTCGCTTCTGCCAGGCGCGCGCCAGGAAGGGCAGGGCCTGGATGCCCGCGATGAGCAGCGTCTTCCGCAGGATCGCCGCGCGGCTGTCCTGCGCGGCAGGCGCGGTCCGGACGACGGACGGCGCGGGGCGCCGAGGAGTCGGCTGCGCGACGGGCGCCGCAGCGGCCGACGGAATCCCGGGCGCAACGTTCGCCGGCGCGTGCTTGCGCGAGCCGTGCTCCTGCGCGTAGACCTTGGTGAACTCCGCCCCCAGCAGGAAGATCTGCGCCGCGTAATACACCCAGACCAGGATCACCACCAGCGAGCCCGCGGCCGCGAAGGACGAGGCCACGCCGCTCTTGCCCAGGTAGAGGCCGATCAGCACCTTGCCGGCCTCGAACAGCACCGCGGTCACGACGGCGCCGATCCAGACGTCGTGCCAGTCGATCCGCGTCTGCGGCATCCACTTGAAGATCGCGGCGAACAGCAGGGTGCTGATGCCCAGCGAGATCGCGATGTTGAGCCCCTGCAGCATCAGCTCCCATCCCGGGAGCAGTTCGCTGGCGTAGGCGCCGATGGCCGAGATGGTGGTGCTGACCACCAGCGACACCATCATCAGGAACGCGAAGCCCAGGATCAGGCCGAACGAGAAGATGCGCGTGCGGAACTGCGCCCAGATGCCCGAGGCCTTCTGCGATTCCGGCACGTGCCAGATCCGGTCCAGGGCGCTCTGCAGCTCGCCCAGCACCGTGGTGGCGCCCACGACCATCACGACCAGGCTGATGGCGGTGGCGACGATGCCGGTGCGCGGCTCGCTCGCGCTGGCGATCAGGCCCTGGACGGCGATCGCGCCTTCCTGTCCGATGAGGCCCGAGATCTGCCCGACGATCTGGTCCTGGACCGCGTCCCGCCCGAACAGGAAGCCGGCGACCGCGATGACGATCACCAGCAGCGGCGCGAGCGAGAAGATGGTGTAGTACGAGATGGCGGCGCCCATGCTCGGGGCATAGTCGTCCGACCAGGCGCCGACCGCCTTGCGGGCGATGTCGAATGTGTTCTTGAAAGACATGGGAATCGGGGAAGGCGTTGCGCACGGAGCGTAGCCGCGATGGTTGCGCAAGCCGGCCGCGGCAGGTGTAGGCGTGTGCCGCGATTGGCGCGCCGGGCGGGCGGCGCGGGTCCTGGTGTGGGCTTCGACGGCGGCCGATGCCGGTTGTCGTCCTACGGCCCGCCCCCGGGCGGCGGATCTAGGATGGGGGAATGGATGGCAATCCAGCCACGCCGCAGATTTATTGGAGGCCCCGCATGTCCCTCACCGTCCCGTCTACCCCCGATGCGTCCGCCGAGGAAAGCCGTCTGCTGGAATCGCAGGCCGAACTCGAGATCGAGGAAAACCCGAAGCTGGCCCGGCAGGAGGGCCTGGCGCCCGCGCAGCCGGCTGACACCGACCGCCAGGCCAACGGCGGCGGCGCCGGGAACGCCCCGGGCGGGCGGACGCGCGCTTCCCGGTCGCCAGCCGGCGAGGAGCCCGAGTTCCACAACGAGGAAGACCTGCCGTCGGACGGCCGCGATCATGAGGGCGAACGCATGATCGAGGAACTCGGCAACGAGCCGCATATCCGCAAGCAGCAGGAAGGGCAGTGACCATGGAACAGCAACCATCGCCGGTGCCCCGGCCCGCCGACAACCCCGGCGTGCCGCAGCCGGTGCAGCCGATCAGCGTTCCGCCCGAACCGGGCGAGGTCCAGCCCCTGCCGGCGCCCCGACCCTGAGGACGGCCCCGGCCCGCGGGCCGATGCCTCCCCGGCCCCCGCGCATCCTGCACACCCGCCTGCTGTTCTTCGCCGCCGGCCTGACGCTCTGCCCGCGGCTGGTGCTGGTGCATCCGGCAGCCCGGGGCGACGCGGGCTTGCTGGCGCACGAGATGGTGCATGTGGCGCAAATGCGCCGCGACGGGACCTTGCGGTTCCTGTGGCGGTACCTGATGTCGCGCCGGCACCGGCTGGCCTACGAGGTCGAGGCCTACCGGGTGTCGGTGCGCCATGCGCCCCACGGCCTGACGCAGTTCGCGCGGGCCCTGTCCCGGAGCTACTGGCTGCGTATCGGCGAGCCGGAAGCCCTGGCCCTGCTGGCGCACGCGCTGCCGGTGCGGGCGGCGGAGGCGGAGCAGGCACCCGGCAGCGCGGGCACGCAAGCGTAGAACCCCGCTGCGGCCGGGCTGGCGCGTGGGGCATCATCGTGCGCACCCCGCCGTCCAAGCCCGCGATCCGCCTCCCATGACCGACCTTTCCCCTGCCGCCGTCCCGCCCGTCCGCATCCTGGTGGCGCCCGATTCCTTCAAAGGCAGCCTCGATGCCGCGCAGGTGGCCGAGCGCATGGCCGCCGGCCTCCTGCGGGCATTGCCGCAGGCCCGGATCCACCGCCTGCCCATGGCCGATGGCGGCGAGGGGACCGCGGCGGCGGTGTTCGCGGCGCTGGGCGGCGAATGGCATCGGCTGCCGGTGACCGATGCGAACGGCGACGCGTCCGAGGCGCCCTGCGCGGTGTGCCGGAGCCCGGCCATCGGCCCCTTCGCGGTGCTGGACGCGGCGTCCGTCGTCGGCCTGCCCCAGGCGCGGGCGGCGCCCGGGGCGCGCACCACGCGCGGCCTGGGCGAGGCCCTGCGCCGGCTCCATGCCCAGGGCCTGCGCACCGTGGCGCTGGGCCTGGGCGGGTCGTCCACCAACGATGCCGGCGCCGGCCTGCTGGCCGAAACGGCGCTGGATTTCCTGGACGCCGACGGAGCGGTCCTGTCGCCGACCTTCGACAGCCTGCCGCGGGCGGTGCGCGCGCAGCCGCGCGCGGACGCGGCGTGGATCGGCGACATGCGCCTGATCGCGCTGACCGATGTCGACAGCCCGCTGACCGGGCCGCGCGGCGCCAGCCGGGTGTTCGGCGGTCAGAAGGGGCACACCGACCTGGACCGGGCCGATGCGGTGCTGGGCGCGGCCGCCGGGCTGTGCGAGGCGGCGCTCGGGCGGCGGACGCAGCACCTGCCGGGCGCGGGCGCGGCCGGCGGGCTGGGTTTCGCGCTCGGCCTGCTGGGCGCGGAACTGGTGTCGGGCGCGGAATTCCTCGGCCAGGTCGCCGAACTCGACCGGCGGCTGCGGGCCTGCGACTGGGTGCTGACCGGGGAAGGGCGCTCGGACGCGCAGACGCTGATGGGCAAGGGGCCGGGCTACATCGCCGGCCGCGCCCGCGCGCACGGCGTGCCGGTCACGCTGCTGTCGGGCGCGGTGCAGGGCGGGGACGCCCTGGACGCGCTGTTCGACGGATGCTTCTCCATCGCCGACGGGCCGCTGTCGCTGGACGAGGCCATCGGCCGGGCGGGTCCGCTGCTGGAGCAGGCGAGCTACCGGCTGGCCCGGCTCTACGCCAGCCTGCGCGCCGGCTGACGCGCCGGCGCCTGCCCGGAGGACGGCAGGCTAGCCGCCGGCGCCCACGGACGGACGGGGCGGCGCCGGCGCAAGGACCGCGTCGCCCTCCGGCGCGGCCGGAGCCTCCGCGGCGGCCGCCGAAGCCGAGGAGTTGCCCAGGTCCACCCGCAACGGCTGCTGCGCCCCGTTGGCCGAGGAATCCATGCCGCCCGGCGACGGCGGCGTGCCGGTGGCGTCGGCGGCCCGGGGCTGCGGCGCCGGCACGGCGGCCGGACCGGATGGCGGGACCGCGGGCGCGGGCGGCATCGGCGCGGATGCGGTCGCCGCGGTCGCATGCGGCGCCGGGCGCAGGCTGCCCGAAGGCGCGACGGCCGGCTGCGCGACCGCCTCGGGCTGTTCGATCCGGGTGCGCGGCAGGGCGTCCGGATGGTGCTTCTGCAGGAAGGCGATCATGCCCTCGCGCACCTTGCAGCGCAGGTCGAAGGCCAGCCCCGACGAGGTGGCCGACACCAGGCAGCGGATCTGCATCGTGCGCTCGGTCGTTTCCAGCACCACCAGCGTGCAGACGCGGCGGTCCCACTCGGGCGCGGCCTCGACGATGCGCTGCAGCTCGGTGCGCATCGCGTCGAGCGGCGCGCGGTAGTCCACGTACAGCATCGCGGTGCCCAGCAGCTCGGCGCTGTTGCGGGTCCAGTTCTGGAACGGGTTGTCGATGAACCACTTGAGCGGAATGATGAGCCGGCGCTGGTCCCAGATGGCCACCACCACGTAGGTGGCGGTGATTTCCTCGACCCGGCCCCATTCGCCTTCCACGATCAGCACGTCGTCGATCCGGATCGGCTGGGCCAGCGCGATCTGCAGCCCGGCGAACAGGTTGCTGAAGACCGGCTGCGCCGCCAGGCCGGCGACGATGCCGACCACGCCGGCCGAGGCCAGCAGGCTGGTGCCCACCTGCCGCGCGCCGGGGAAGGTCATCAGCATCATCGCCACGCCGGTCAGGCCGACCATGAACATCGCGGTGCGCGCCAGCACCCGGGTCTGGGTCAGGATGCGGCGCGCCTGGAGGTTGTTCTCGACGTCGGCCGGGTGCAGCGAGATGATGCCTTCGGCCACGCCCCGGATGCCGCTGATGACGGCCCAGGTGAGGGTGGCGATCATCCCCAGGCCGTTGAGGTGCCGCAGGCTCTCGATGAAGCGCAGGTCGTTCGGCGCCGCCTGCCACACCAGCTGCAGCGCGAAGAGCGGCAGCAGCACCCGGGCCGGCTTCCGGCAGTGGCGCACGATCGAATGCACGATCCGCAGCCGGTGCGTGGCGCGCAGCAGCACCAGCCCCAGGACGCGGTGGGCCAGCAGCGCCGCGACGACGCCGACGAGGGCGGCGATGCCGGTGGCGAGCCAGGGGGAGAATCGCGAGAGGTCGAGCATCGTTCGAAGGGTCCTTTCTTGCGGATGCGGCGCGGTGCGCGGCGTCGGAGGGAGGGGGCGGCCGCGCGGCGCGGAACGCGCGGAGGCGGGTTCCCGGCAAGGCCGCCCGGCGGGGCGGAGGCCGCCCGGGCCGGCACGCCGGACGTTCAGCCGAGCGTGCGCGCGACCATCTGCCGCACCTGCTCCGCCGAGCGTTGCACCAACTCGACGCGGTGCAGCAGCCAGGGCGTCAGGTCGTCGGCCAGTGCGTCGGCCGGACGTTCCAGCGCGGATTCGCGCATTTCCGCCTCGGCCGCCAGTGTGGCGCCGGCGGCGGCTCCGGATGTTGCAGAGGGTGTACGGCGCCCGTTCCGGCGCGGGCGCTTCATGGCCGGCCCCGCGTCGCCGATGGCGGCGGGCAGCACCGTCTTCGGGTCCAGCGCGGCCTCGATGGCCGCCGCGGTGCGTTCCAGCGCCGGCCGCAGGCGGTCCATGTCGAGCTGGCCGCTGCGCAGCTGCAGCGTGGACTTGATGTTGGTGAGCTGCGCGCCCATCCGGTAGCAGTGCGCCTGCAGCGTCTCCAGCGGCTCGAAGAGCGGCTGCACCATGCGCGGCTCGGACCGGCTGCGGCTGGTGGCCTGCACCAGGGCCGACAGGCTGTCGTAGGCCTCGCGCCGGGCCAGGCGCCATTCGATGTCGGCCGCCGATTCGGCGCGCGGCTCCAGCGCCAGCCGCGCGTGGCGCCGCTGCGCCGCCAGCGTGCGGCGGATCAGCTCCGGCAGCTGCTGGTGCTCCCAGAAGGGCAGCACGTAGCTGAAGGCCCAGGCGATGCCCGCGCCGATGACCGTGTCGGCGATGCGCTCGGCGGCGGCGAAGCTCGGCCGGACGGCGGTCGCCAGCAGGTGGGCCTGCAGCAGCGCCTGCACGGTGGCGGCCAGCGCGGTGATCCAGTAGCGCTTGACGGCGAAGGCGTGCGCCACCGCCGTGGCCAGGGCCACCGTCAGCAGCACGATCGCCGGCCGGGGATGGGCCGCCAGGAAGCCCATCACCAGCAGCGCGCCGAAGACGGTGCCCAGCACCCGGGCGTTGCGCCGCTCCAGGGTCTGGGCCATGTTGGCGCGCAGGACCACCGCGCTCGACAGCACCACCCAGTACGGATGCGTGTTCCACGGCAGGTGCAGCGCCACGACGTACGCCGCACCCACCGCCAGCGCCGCCCGCAGCGCCAGCCGCAGCGTGGGCGCGTACCAGCCGAGCTGGGTGTGCAGCGGCTTCCACGACCAGGCGGTGCTGCTGACGAAGAGCTGCCAGTTCTCGCGCACCGCGGCCAGCTCGGGCGGCGTTTCGGCGCGCGCCAGCCGCGTCAGGTGCGCCACCTGGTCGTGCAGCATGCCGACGCGCGCCAGCACGCCGCGCACCAGCGCCGCGGCGGCCGCGTCGCTGCCGGGATGGCGCACCCGCGGCTCGGTCCAGGGCGGCAGCGCATCGACGTGGCGCGCGATGGTGCGGCCCAGCAGGTAGTTGCCCGCCAGCCGGTCGATGTGGCGCGCCAGCTGGCGCAGCGCGCGCTGCACGCCCGACATCGGCACCGAGGCCGGATCGTGCCGGGCCAGCAGGTCCAGGTCGATCTCGCAGGCCAGCAGCTGGTCGCGCGCCTCCAGCAGCGCCAGCAGCACCGCCGCGCGGCGCTGGCGGCGCAGCGTGTTGGGCGACTCCAGCACGATGTCGCGGGTGGACTGCAGCGTGTCGGCCAGCGCGGCCTGCTGCGCCAGCACGCTGCCCATGGACACGCCGCTGTCGCCGTGCTGCGCGCTGAAGCGCAGGCTCTGGGCGCGCAGGGTGCGCGAGAAGGCGAACAGCGCCTCGGCCAGGCACTGGTCGCGGTAGCGGCGGTTGAGCGCGCCGTTGGCCGCGACCGCGTGGATCGTGTAGGCCAGGGCGCCCACGCCGAACCAGCCGGTGTTGTGCAGCGCCTCGCGCAGGTTCTCCGGATCGTGGCCCGCCATGGAGAAGACCATCGAGAACACCATCGAGATCGACAGCGGCACCCCGCGCTTGCCCCAGGCGGTGGCGGTGTAGGCGACGAAGGTGCCCAGCACCAGCACCGTGCCTTGCTGAAGGTCGTTGCGCTGGGCGAGCTGGATCGCGAGGTAGAGCGGCGCGCCGAGGAAGACGGCCGGCAGCAGCTGCTGCAGCTTGTGCTTGCGCTGCGCCGGCAGGTCGGGCATCGAGACCACCACCGCGCCCAGCGCCGCCACCGAGGCGGCGCGCAGCCCGCCCGCGGCGTAGGCGGCGAGGCCCACCAGCGTCAGCCCGAAAGCCACCGACAGGCCGTTGGCGAAGCTCTGGCCGAGCAGGATGCGCGCGAGTTCGAGCAGGTAGTCGCGGACCCGGCGCGGCGTGGTGCGCAGCTGGTGCGAGGTGCCGACCGCGATGGCTTCGAGCAGGGCGCGCATGCTGCTGGAAGGCCTTTCGTGCGGCGGGCGGGGCGGGGGAGGGGGCCGGTCCGGATCAGGTCTGGGCGTCGGGGGCCTTGCGAACCCGGGTCAGCTTGCGGCGCGGGGGCTCGGCGGCGGCGTCGTCGGGCACCGCGCCTTCGGCCGTCTCCTCGACCGCGGCGGCGGCCGCCTGCGCGGCGGCTTCGGCGGCATCGTCCGCGGCGCCGATGGCCGGGCGGTTGCCGTAGCCGCGGCCCTGGCCGGCCTCGCGCGCCTCGCGGACCTGGCCCTTGGCCTCGACCCCCGCGAACTTCGAGTACTTGCCGAGCACGCTCACCAGCTGGGCGTAGACCCGCGGGTTGGCGGCCAGGCATTCCTTCTGCTCCAGGAAGTCGGCCTCGCCGGTGAAGTTGCCGACCAGCCCGCCGGCCTCGGTCACCAGCAGCGCGCCGGCGGCCACGTCCCAGATGTTGAGGCCGGTGTGGAAGAAGCCGTCGGTGAAGCCGGCGGCGACGTAGGCCAGGTCCAGCGCGGCCGAGCCCGGGCGGCGCACGCCCTTGACCCGGGGCATCACGTCGCCCAGGATCTGCAGGTACTGCTGCAGGTCGTCGCCGGGGCGGAACGGGAAGCCGTTGGAGACCAGCGCCTCGCGCAGCTGGGTGCGCTTGCTGACCCGGATGCGGCGGTCGTTGACGTAGGCGCCGCGCCCCTTGGTGGCGGTGAACAGGTCGTTGCGGCTCGGGTCGTAGACCACCGCCTGCTCGACCTTGCCGCGCACCGCCAGCGCGATGCTCACGCAGTAGACCGGGAAGCCGTGGATGAAGTTGGTGGTGCCGTCGATCGGGTCGATGATCCAGACGAATTCCGAATCCTTCGCGCCGTGCGCGTTGCCCGATTCCTCCGCCAGGATGCCGTGGCCGGGGTAGGCCGTCAGCAGCGTCTCGATGATGGCCTGCTCGGCGGCGTGGTCCACCTCGGTCACGAAGTCGTTGACCTGCTTCTGGGAGATGCGGACCGACTCCACATCCAGCGCGGCGCGGTTGATGAGGGCGCCGGCGGCGCGTGCGGCCTTGGTGGCCACGTTGAGCATGGGATGCAGATTGGTCGACATTGCGTGTGATGAAGGAGCTGGCGGGCCGCGCGGGCCGGGGAGGGCGTCCCGGCGATGCGGGGCAGGGGAACGGATGCGGCGAGGCGCAGGGCCGGCGATTTTATCCGGGTCGTGCCGCGGCATGCCCGAAGGCGACAATACCGGGTTTCCCGCCGCCTGCCCACTGTCCGCCGTTCCCATGAAAACCCGCTTCGTCCTGATCCACACCAGCCATGCCGGCAACGTCGGCGCCGCCGCGCGGGCGATGAAGACCATGGGCTTCGACGACCTGGTGCTGGTGGAGCCGCGCTGGCCCGACGTGCTGCGGCGCGAGGAGACGCTGCAGCGCTCCAGCGGCGCGGCCGACGTGCTGGCGCGCGCGCGGACCGTCGCCACGCTCGACGAGGCGCTCGACGGCATGACCCACCTGTGCGCCACCGCGATGACGCCGCGGGATTTCGGGCCGCCCACCCGTTCGCCGCGCGCGCACCTGCCGGCGCTCGCGGCCGGCGCGGATGGCGCGGGGGGCGAGGACGGCGTCGGGGGCGAGGAGGGCGTGGCCTTCCTGTTCGGCTCCGAGCGCTTCGGCATGCGCAACGAGGACGTCTACCGCTGCGACGTGGCGCTGCGGATCCCGACCGATCCGGCCTTCGGCTCGCTCAACCTCGGCGCGGCGATCCAGGTCATCGCCTACGAATGGCGCACCGCCCTCGGCGGCTTCGACGCGCCCGCGGCCGCCGGTGTCCGCACCGCCGACGCCGGCCCGCGCCGGGCCGATGCGCAGGAGCTGGCCGGCATGCTCGGCCACTGGGAATCGGCGCTGGCGGATATCGGCTTCCTCGATCCGGCGGCGCCCAAGAAGCTGATGCCGCGGCTGC
>JAKOND010000037.1 GCA_022702125.1 Burkholderiaceae bacterium | reverse complement strand
CGGGCGACCTCTACGGACGGCGGCCGGTGCTGCTGGCCGGCCTGTGCCTCTTCACGCTGTCGAGCCTGGCCGGCGGTCTGGCCGACGGCGCCGCGTTGCTGCTGGCGGCGCGCGCCGTGCAGGGCATCGGCGCCGCCGTGCTGGCGACCTCCTCCATGACCCTGGTGATGGCCGCGACGCACCACGACAAGCAGGCGCGGGCCAGCGCGCTGTCGCTGTGGGCCGCGCTGAACTCGGCCGGCTTCGCGCTGGGCGTGGTCATCGGCGGCCTGCTGACCGAGGGCGCGGGCTGGCGCTGGGTGATGTTCGTCAACGTGCCGGTTGGTCTGGCGCTGATGGCGGGCATCGCCTCCAGCCTGCTGGCGCCGCCGGCGCGTGCGTCGCGGCCCCGGCTGGACCTGCCCGGCGCGCTGGCCTCCACGCTGGGCAGCGTCCTGCTGGTCTACGGCATCACGCAATCGACCGCGCGGGGCTGGGACGCGCCGGCCGTGCTGGGCGCGGTGGCGTCGGCGCTCGGCCTGTTCGCGCTGTTCGTCGCCATCGAGCGGCGCAGCGCCAGCCCGCTGGTGCGCCTGTCGATCTTCCGGCTGCCCGGCCTGGCGGCGGGCAACCTGCTGATGCTGTGTCTGGGCGCGCTGCTCGCGGCGTCGATCTACCTGGTCTCCACCAGCCTGCAGCAGGTGGCGGGCTACGGCGCGCGCGACACCGGCCTGGCGATGCTGCCGATGGGCCTGATGCTGGCGGCGGTGCGCATGCTGTTCACCAAGTCCATGGGCGCGGGCACGGCCCGGCGCCTGCCGGTGTGGGGCGCCTTGATGGCGGCTGCAGGGCTGGCCTGGCTGGGCGGGCTGCCTGCCCAGGCGGCGTTCGTACACGACGTGCTCGGGCCGACGCTGCTGGTCGGCACCGGCCTGGGCCTGCTGATCCTCGCCGCCACGCACGCGGTGACCTCGGGCGTGCCGGTGCAGGACGCCGGCCTGGCCTCCGGGCTGGCCAACACCGCGCGCCAGATGGGCGGCGCGCTGGGCGTGGCCGCGCTCGCCACGCTGGCCGGCGCGGTCGCACAGGGGCAGCCCCCGGGCATCGATGCACAGGGTGCCTTGTTGGCCGGCAGCCATGCCGCCTTCTTCACGGCTGCGGGCCTGGCGCTGCTGTGCGGACTGGTCTCGCTGCGGCTGGGGCCGCGGGCCTGACATTTCCGCTTCCTATCCTCATATCGCCACAGGAGAACACCATGACCTTGGATTCCGCGGACTTCACCCTCCACGACATCACGCGCTTCCCGCTGGTGCTGGCGCGGGGCGACACCCCGCCCGGCTACGCGGCCCGGTGGGAGCGCGAGATGCAGGCGCTCGTCGCCCACGGCGCGGCCTTCGTGCTGGTCCACCCCCAGGCGCGGACGGAGGAGGCGCACGAGGACCGCAAGCGGCGGGGCCTCTGGCTCAAGCAGCACAAGCAGGCGCTGGGCGCCTGCTGCAGGGCGGTCATCAGCGTCGAGCCCGACGACGCGCGGCGCGCGGCCCTGGCCGCCCAGTCGGCGATGGCGGAGAAGGCCTTCGGCATCCCGATGCGCATGGCCGCCACGGTGGAGCAGGCCTGCGCGGAGGGCCTGCGGCTGGTGGAGGCGCGGTGAGCCGGGGGCGCCGCGCCGGCTCCGCTCACCACTCCCCGCATTCCATCCGGATCGCCACCTCGCAGTCGTCGAAGATCTCCAGCTTGGCGATCTTCACCCGCACGCCGCGCACGCCGGGCAGGCGCAGCAGGCGGTGGGCCAGCTTGCCGATCAGGCTCTCCAGCAGGTTGACGTGCTCGGCGGTGCACTCGTCGATGATGATCTGCCGCACCTTGCGGTAGTCGAGCACGTGGCCGATGTCGTCGTCGCGCGGCAGCAGGTCCTGCGCGCCGAGGTGCAGCTCGGCGTCGACCTGGATCGGCTGCGGCGCGGTCTTCTCGTGGTCGAGGATGCCCAGGTTGGCGTCGAAGCGCAGGCCGGTGAGCGTCAGGATCTGGTTGCCTTGGGTGGAGAGCATGGGTGGGGCTACGGGGGAAAGGGAATCGGGGCGGCCGCGGCGTGCCGGGCGCTCACATCAGCGAGAAGTCGCGGTCGAAGCGCATCAGGTGCTGGCCGCCGTCGACCAGCAGCGTGGTGCCGGTGACGGAGGCGTTGTCCAGCGCGAACTGCACGGCCGCGGCGACGTCCTCGGGCGAGGACGAGCGGCCGAGCGGCGAGAGCCGGTGCAGCTGCGCGAACTTCTCGTCGCTCAGCAGGTGGCTGGTCAGCGTCAGGCCGGGCGCCACGCCCACCACCCGCACCTGCGGCGCGAGCGCGTGGGCCAGCATGGTGCCGGCGGCCTCCAGCGCGGCCTTCGAGAGGGTGTAGCTCAGGAAATCCGGGTTCTGGTTCCAGAGCTTCTGGTCGAGCAGGTTGACCACCGCGCCCGCGCCGGCCGTCACGCCGCGGGACAGCAGGTGGGCGTGCAGCGCCTGCGCCAGCAGGATCGGCGCGCCGGTGTTGCTGCGCAGGTGGCGCTCCATGGCGGCGAAGCCGAAGCTCGGCGCGTCGTCGTGCTCGAACAGCGAGGCGTTGTTGACCACCGCGTCCACGGCGCCGAATCGCGCGACCACCCGGGGCAGCAGGTCGCGCACCGCGGCCTCGTCTTCCAGGTCGGCCTCGAAAGCGGCCGCGCCCGGCGTCCTGCCTTGACACGCAGCGACGGTTTCCATCGCGTCGGCCTGCGAGGCGCGGTAGTGCACCGCGACCCGCCAGCCCGCGTCCGCGAGCCGCAGCGCGATGGCGCGGCCGAGCCGGCGGCCGGCGCCGGTGACCAGCACGGCGCGCGGCCGGGCGGCGGCGGGCGGGGAGGGGGAGGCGTCCGGCGCATCGGAAGCGGGCATGGCGGGGGACAATCCGGGGATGACGACATCCGAGAGTTTATCGACCGCCCCCGGCGTCCCCGACGCGCGGCAGGCGGCGCTGCACCGGCACATCGCCGGGGCCATCGCGGCGGGCGGCGGCTGGATCGGCTTCGACCGCTTCATGGCGCTGGCGCTCTACGCGCCGGGCCTGGGCTACTACGCCCGCGACAGCGCCAAGTTCGGCGTCCTGCCGCGGTCCGGCAGCGACTTCGTGACCGCGCCCGAGCTGTCGCCGCTGTTCGGCCGGGCGCTGGCGGCGCAGGTGGCCGAGGCGCTGGCCGCCACCGGCACCGACGAGGTCTGGGAATTCGGCGCCGGCTCGGGCGCGCTGGCGGCGCAGCTGCTGGAATCGCTCGACGCCGCCGGCGCGCGCCCCGCGCGCTACGCCATCGTCGAGGTCTCGGCCAGCCTGCGCGCGCGCCAGCAGGAGCGGCTCGCGGCCTGGGGCGACCGGGTGCGGTGGGTGGACGCGCTGCCCGAACGCATCGCGGCGGTGGTGGTCGGCAACGAGGTGCTCGACGCGATGCCGGTGCAGCTGCTCGCGCGCCACGGCGGCGCGGCGGGCGGCGCCTGGCACGAACGCGGCGTGTCGCTGGGCCCGGACCGGGACCGCTTCGCCTGGGCCGACCGGCCCACCGCCCTGCGCCCGCCGGTCGCCATCCCCGGACCGCAGGACTACCTGACCGAGATCCATCCGCAGGCCCGGGCCTTCGTGCGCACCCTGGCCGACCGGCTGGAGCGCGGCGCGGCCTTCCTGCTCGACTACGGCTTCCCCGAGGCCGAGTACTACCACCCGCAGCGCCACATGGGCACGGTGATGTGCCACCGCGCCCACGTGGCCGACGACGACCCGCTGGCCGACGCCGGCGCCAAGGACATCACCGCGCACGTGGACTTCACCGGCATCGCGCTCGCCGCGCAGGACGCCGGGCTGGAGGTGCTGGGCTACACCAGCCAGGCGCACTTCCTCTACAACTGCGGCATCGGCCCGATGCTGGACGCGGCGCCGCTCGCCGAACGCGCGATGGCGACCCGCCTGGTCCACGAGCACGAGATGGGCGAGCTGTTCAAGGCGATCGCCCTCGGCCGCGGCCCGGCCTGGGCGCCGATGGGCTTCGCGCGGGGCGACCGGACGCACCGGCTCTGACCCGGGATTCAGAATTCCCAGACGAACGTTTCCTTCTCGCGCGCGAACATCACGGAACTCCGCGTGGCTTTGCAGGACCAGCGCTGAATGGTGCTGTCCAGCCCCTGCGGGGGCTCCCGGAGGCAGTCCACGTCGAAGGCCACCGCGCAGCGTTCCCCGGGCGCGCGCACGGACTCGTAGCTCAGCCATTGCACCGCTCGGCGCTGCGCCTCGGCCGCCACCGCGTGGTTTGCGCCGTAATCGCTGCCGTGGGTCCATGCCTCGCGCGCCTGCACCCAGGGTGGCTCCATCAGGTCGATCGACGATCCTTCGAGCACCGCCTGAAAAAAGCTGTGCTCCGTCAGCAGCACCTGGTCGTGCATCCCCGCGCTGTCGAGGATGAACCGGTAACGCCAGTACGCGACTTCGGCGCATGCGGCATAGACGCTCCGGGCCCCGTACCACTGTCCCTGGGCGTTCGCGGGCCGAAAACGGCTCCGGTGCGCCGGGCGGTACCGGAATGGGGTGCCGAGCAGATAGTGCTTGGGCTGCGAAGCCATCGGCATCGGCGGCTTGCTCCCTTCGAGCAGTTCCTCCAGCAGGGCCTGCTCCTCGGAGGTATCCACCAGGCGCATCGTGGAGACGACATGCTGTGCCTCCACTCCGCGCCAGGCGGACATGCCGCGGTGGGCGACGGAGCCAGCGGCGTCGAACCACGTCAGATCCCAGGCCATCATGTCGGGGCGCGCATGCCGTCGAGATAGTTCAACGTGGCGACGAGGCCGTCCGCCCGTTGGACCAGCCGGCACGGCGGGCCGCCCAGCGCCTTGTTGTGGCTCTCCATCCAGGCGCGGCGCTTGGCGTCGTCCGTGCCCACGAGCGCATCCACCGAACGGTACACACGCACCAGGAGCAGTGCCAGCTCGCCCTCCTTGGAGTCCGGCTTGATCGGTTTCTCCCCTTTGAGAACGCGCGAAACCGTCGCCTCGCTCAGACCCAGCACGCGGGACAGGGCCGCGCCGGAGAGTCCCAGCAATCGGCTGGCGCGAGCCGTTGCCTTGGCGAGCACTTCGCCGGGGTCCGCCTTCTTCGCGATGAGAGGTTGCATGAACAATCTCCTCAAGATATTTCAGTGGAAAGATTTTGCCAGGAATTGGTAAATATGGAGTGCCGATGGGGCCGTCCCAGAGCTGTGAGATGCAGCGATCACAGGATGCGTGCAGCACGCCGACAGCAGGTTCATGCGTTTTCCGAGCAAGCATCCTCGGAATCGTTGCTTCCATAAGCGGTGGGGCGTTCATACATTCAGCGTCTGTTCACTCGGGTCGCCGCCATGGCGGCCCGCCGAAGGAAACGCCCCATGTCCGCCGTGCTCGACTCCGCCCTTTCCGCCGACGCCCCTTCCGCCGCCGCCGCGGCGCCGCAGGCCTTCGACATCCGCCCGCTCGGCGGCGCGCTCGGCGCCGAGGTGCTCGGGCTGGACCTGTCCCGGCCGGTGTCGGAGGACGACTTCCGCCGCATCCACCGCGCCCACCTGGACCACCATGTGCTGGTGTTCCGCGACCAGCGCATCACGCCGGCCGAGCAGGTGGCCTTCAGCCGCCGCTTCGGCCCGCTGCAGATCCACGTGCTGAAGAACTTCCAGCTCGCCGGCCATCCGGAGATCCTGGTCGTCTCCAACATCCTGGACGCCGCCGGCCAGCCGATCGGCCTGGGCGACGCCGGCCACTACTGGCATTCGGACCTGTCGTACAAGGACAAGCCCAGCCTCGGCTCGCTGCTGCACGCGCAGGAGCTGCCGGCCGAGGGCGGCGACACGCTCTTCGCCAACCAGCACGCCGCCTACGACGCGCTGCCCGACGACCTGAAGGCCCGCATCGACGGCCTGCGGGCCGAGCACAGCTACCTGGCCAAGTACGAGGAACTGCGCGCCCGCAGCCCGTGGCGGCCGAAGCTGACCCAGGCGCAGATCGACGAGGTGGCGCCGGCCGTGCATCCGGTGGTGCGCACCCATCCCGGGAACGGCCGCAAGGCGCTGTTCGTGAGCGAGCACTTCACCACCCGCATCGTCGGCCTGCCCGAGGCCGAGAGCCGGGCGCTGCTCGACGAGCTGTTCGCCCGCAGCGTGCGGCCGGAGTTCGTCTACCGCCACGCCTGGCGGCCGCACGACATGGTGTTCTGGGACAACCGCTCGGTGCAGCACCTGGCCGCCGGCACGCCGGACCACCTGCGCCGGAAGCTCTACCGCACGACGGTCGAGGGCAGCTGAAGGGCGCATCCGCCGGCTGC